>CAJWLW010000453.1 GCA_913042885.1 uncultured Lentisphaeria bacterium
GCTGCAAGCGACGGAGGCCCGTTGCCAGTCTGCTTCGGGGCCATCCCTGTTTTCTTTGCGGGGCAGGATCGTCAGGGCAGTGAAGCCGACGCTGTGTTCTCGATCTTCAGCAGTGTGAACGGATAAATAATCGTCACGTATATCGTCCCGTCCCGCGTCACGATCATTGCCAGGTGATTGTACAGCGGCGTGAGCGTGTCGTCCGGCAGTTTGTGGTAACCATAATAGGGTGGATGATCATCGTTCGTTGCGGGATGCCCGTGTTTAGTGCCGGGTGATTTGAAATAGAAGTCCGGATTCTTCACCGCCAGTACACCGAGGTCGTCGATCTTCGAACTGTCTGGATCGAACCGCACGAGATGGTGCAGGTAATAACCGCCGAACCCGGTCTCGTTGTCGACCCGGATAACCATGTAGACGCGCCCGTCGGGGGCGACACTGAGCGCGCAACGGGAGTCGAAATTCCTGCCGGTGAGCATCGGCCCGTGGCTCACCGCTTTTACCACCGGTCCCTCGGTGTGCAGATCGATGGCGTACAGCGTGGAATCTGTCATCTGGATCAGGTACGCGGTCCTGCCGTCGTTTCCCAGATTCCAGGTTGGTACCCAGCCGGACCTGTTGCCGGGCTTCAGTTTTCTGCCGTCCACCTCGATCGGCCGTACGGTGAGCTTGCCTGTGTCGGGATCGTACTGTGCCAGTTCGAACTCGTCGGTGATGGCGCCGGCGCGGCCGCGGTTGTCGATCAGCGTCGTGGAAAAGGTGGAAAGGATCGGGCCGAGCTCGCTGTACTTTCCGGTTTTCATGTCGTACAGCATCCACGGCTTCTCGGCATTGAGGAGCACGACATAGATGATGCCGCGACCCTCGTCCGCGACGACATCGATGACGCCCTGTCCCGGGTACGGCATGCCGAGGCTCTCCGCGGTATCCGTCCGTGGATCGTAGGTCATGACGTAGCCACCGGGATAGGTGGTCGGATCGTCCGCCTGCGGCGACTCCATGCTGCACACGTAGATCTTGCCGGAGCGGCCGACGAAGTTGCGGCTGTGAATTTTCGACTGCGCTTCGTTGTAGCTCCCGGGATCGAGGCCGCACACCTTGTTGGTGTCGATCACGATCCGCTGCTTCTCCGTCGCGGGATCGAATTCCACGAGATAGGAGTTGACGCCGTACTTCGCGGTCCCGACATAAATCCTGCCATCCAGCCCTTCACACAGCGAGAAGTAACCGGATTCGTTGTTGTGTGTCCCGGGCAGCACATGATAGGCGGTGCCCCAGACATATGGGAAAGGCGCTTTCGGTGGAGCCTCGGCGAACGTGACCGAAGCGAAAAGGAGGAGGATGAATGCGAATCCCGCTCGGCAACGGGATCGAACGTCGAACCTCGAACGCCGGATGGGACAGATGGGAACGGGAAGTGAGGGATGATTCGCGGCTGCCATAATCACAGGATACATCGAGGCTGCTCGTGTATCAAGGCTTGACAATCGTGACGCCGTATTCCCGTGACGTCCATGGGTAGTTTGCATGGGACAAGGCATCTCTGTCATTTTGGCCTCCCTATCAGGCCCAATCGACCAGGGTCGATCGGCAATTATTTGATTGCGGGTAATTTGCCCTGCCTTTGTTCCGCCTCGATCTCTGCCCGCTCCTCCTCATTGACTTTGGCGCGTTCGGCGCGCTCGTCATAGATCGCCTTGTATGCGCCGTTGAGCGACAGGGACCGCAGCCACGGGGCTATGTCAGGCGTTGCCGGGTCGATTTCAGTCACCCACTGATTCCGCCACGCATTACACACCAGCGCCAGTCGGGGGATGCGGTTGGTGCTGTGCGAGTCACTGCCGGCGTGAAACAGCAGGTGATGCACGAACATCACGTCCCCTGCTTTGCCGACGAATTCGTACGGGGCCGGCAGAGTACGTTTCAGTTCATCGAAGTACTCGGACGGTTGTTGCATGGTCGGGTCCGCCATCAGCTGCTTCTGAATGTCACGATGCGTCCCCGGCCAGACAATGGTATTGCCGCTGAACGGTTCCGTATCCGCCAGTAACACAAACAGCGCGAAGCCCCGGAAGAAGATCGGCACGTGCTGATTGCCGAAATCGATGTGTCCTTCATCGCCAAACCGTGCTTCAGCTTCCGGGTCGTATGGCTTGACGAAGAAAAAGTACCGCTTCCGTCCGTTCCAATGCTCGTGTCCCCCGTGCATCGTGGCGATCGCGTCCATGAAGGCGCGCTGCTCGTACACCTTGTCCAGGACGGGATCCGTTTTGCCGGCAAACTTCTCGTGGAATACGCCTGGCTTCTCGGCCGTCCACTGATCGAGCGGCCGGGGATCGCCCACCAGCACCTTGATACGCTCGACTGCCTCATTGCAGAATTCCGGATCGACCAGCCCCTTTGCAACCGCAAACCCGTGCTCGACGAAGTGGTCGGTCCAATGCAATGATTCGTCGAAGTTAGTTTTCATGTCAACCTATGACAGTTTCGCGGAGTGTTCAGTGGTCGGTGTTGCGTTCTCGCTGTGCGGCTCGTTTTTTCGGTCTGGAGGCCGAAGCTTCGCCGTCTGGCAGTCAAGCCGGATCGGGCTGCAGAAAAATCTAAGCTGAACACGGAACACCAAGCCTCTCAGGGTGCATTCCTTTGTTCCGCCTCGATCTCGTCGCGCACCTCTTTACTGACTTTGGCGCGTTCGGCGCGCTCGTCGTAGATCGTCTTGTAGGCGCCGTTGAGCGACAGGGAGCGCAGCCACGGGGCCAGGTCAGGCGTGGCCGGATCGATTTCCGTCAGCCATTGATCGCGCCACGCATCACACACTAACGCAATGCGCGGAATGCGGTTGGCACTGCACGAGTCACTGCCGGAGTGAAACAGCAGGTGATGCGTGAACATCACGTCCCCTGCTTCGCCGACGAACTCGTACAGCCCCGACAGAAGCCGTTTCATTTCATCGAGGTACTCGGACGGTTGTTGCATGGTTGGGTCCGCCATCAGCTGCTTCTGAATGATGCGGTGGGTGCCCGGCCACGCGATGGTGTTGCCGCTGCACGGTTCGTTGTCCGCCAGCAGGATAAACATCGCAAATCCGCGGTAAAAGATCGGAATATGCTGCTTGCCGAAATCGATATGGCCATTGATGCCCTCCCGTGCCGCGACGTCGGGCTCGTACGGTTTCACGAAGAAATAAAACGTCTCCTGCCGGTTCCAGTGCTCTGGGCCACCGTGCATCGTCGCGATTGCATCCAACAGTCGGGGCTGTTCGTAAATCTTGCGGAGGACGGGATCGGATTGCCCGCGAAACTCCTGGTGGAACATGCCGGGTTTCTCGGTCGTCCACTGTTCGAGCGGGCGGGGATCGTCGACCAATACCTTGATGCGCTCGACCGCCTCCTCGCAGAACGCCGGATCGACCAGGCCCTTCGCGACCGCGAACCCGTGCTCGACGAAGTGATCGGTCCAATCCATCGAATCGTCTATCTGAAATGTCAGGTCAACTTCTGGCA
>CAJWLW010000454.1 GCA_913042885.1 uncultured Lentisphaeria bacterium
CGTCAGCGCCTGAGTAGTCAGCAGGTTGGCGCCGCCGTCACGGGTCAGTGACAGGTCGCCGATGTCGAAGCCGGTGACCGGCTCGGAAAACGTCAACGTCGCGTCGGCAACCGGCTGGTTGCGCGGATCCGGCGCGATAGCCGGAATCTGCAGGCTCGGTGCCTCCGTATCCTTGCGCCAACTCTCGACGGCACCGGCGCTGAACGGCTTGGCCGAAAGGTCGGCAATGCCGGTGCCGGTGCCGGGCAGCGTCAGAACATAATCCCCGTCGTCACCGGTAAAGGCGGTCAGGCCAGACAGTTCGAAGGTAATATTGTCGCCGCTGTTCAACGTCTCACTGCCATCGAGCAGATTGCCGCCGCCGCCGCGTGTCAGGGTGAGATCGCCGCGGTTAAAACCGGTGACCGGCTCGGTGAATGTGAACGTCACGCCAGCTACGGCCGTAGTGATCGGGTCCGGTGCGACCGGTGTAATCGTTGCCGACGGCGGACCATCCATTTCCCAGTTGATGGAATCGTCGGCAAACAGGGCGTTGCCGGCGAGATCCGTGATGCCGCTGGAGTCGACGGCAAACACATACGAGCCATCGGCAGCAGTGTGCTCACTGACTGGAAACAGCGTCCAGGATATGCTATCCGCCGTCGTCAATGCCTCACCGCCAGGCAGCAGGTTGCCACCACCGTCGCGAGTAAGTGAGAGATCGGCAACGGCGAAATTCAGCACCGCTTCGTTGAACTCAATAGTCAGGGTGCTGACGGCGGTTGTACGTGGTGTGGCAACCGGCGTGATCGCCACAGTGGGCAGTGATGTATCGAAGTTGTACTCGGCTTCCCCCAGGAGAAATCGCGGTGGCGCATGATCGTCGAAGGCGATTACCCTGAGTGTCACAGACTCCCCGTCGCCAGCGCTGATATTGAACGGGCCGGTATACAGCGTTGAGCTGTTGTCGGGCTCCGTGCCGTCCGTGGTGTAGCGGATTTCCTCTGAATCTGTCGAGCTCAGGGCAACGTCCTGGGCCACGGCATAATGGCCGGCCGCCGGTGCGAAAACGATATCGCCGATACCGGTCACCGTGACGCTGCCGGCCTGTACCTCCGTGCTGTCGCCGAAGGTGCTCACGAATTCCGCCTTGATCACCTCGACATCGAGGGCGTACACACCGTAGTTGAGGCCGCTCAGCTCGAATGAAAACAGGGCGCCACTGCCGGCATCGACGCTCGCAGTGCCGGCATTCATGAAGGGATGGGCGATGAACCGCAGTGATCCCGGGGCATCTTCAACGATCCGCGGGGCATCTTCAATCAGCAGGCGGGGACTGGTGAAGTCACCGCTGTCCGCCACGTATTCGAGCATGCCACCGTCGTAGATGATGCGGATAGAGAAATCAGCGAGAGTCGGGCAATCAACCGCCACGTTGATCCGCACGGTCTCGGTCGCCGACAGGTCGAGATTGTGGTCGCCCGGGCTGACAATCGTGTGAGCCACGACAGTGCCGCCGGTCAGAATCATCAGGAGAAGAAGATGAAGATATTTTCGCATCGGGCGTCTGGTTCTATGGTACGTGCTTCAACCTGGGAGCGCCGGCACCTTGCCGGCTCTCAAGTCGAGACCGAACAGCGAAGCAGGCAGAATGCCTGCGGTCCCGGATTAAGAACTACGCAGGACTGGGCAGCTGCATTACACCGCACATTACAGCTCAATAGATCGAGACCAGGCCACCGTGGACTTCATACTCCAGCGTTCCCCCCAAGGCATTACCAAAGCTGATCCCGTTGCTGGCCGGCGTCAGGGTAACTTCGCCGGGCTTGAGCGCCCGCATGCGGAAGCTGGCGACGCGGTCATGGTGCGCCGCATTGGTATTCTTGTTACCCGGCAGTCCGCCATTTATCAAGGCGATGCGCCCGCCTTTCGGGTCCTCGTGAAACTCGATGTCGTTGCGGAACACGTCGCCGACAGCCTCGGCGCTGTCCGGCACGTATTCGAGCAGCTCGGCATCGAACTCAAGAACCAGGAACAGGCTGGCCAGTGCCGGTGCCGAGAGAGAGAGGTAAAGATCGAATTCCTCACCGGTGCGGACCTCGTATTCCCCGAGATCCAGAATCACTGACTGAGCGGCAAACTCGATGTTCTCCGGTTGGAACTCGTCCGACTCGACGATGGCGGGCTCCGGATAGTCGTCCTCTTCATCGAGCGCCGGCGTCGCCGGCGGTGCCGGCGGCTCCAGGTCAACAAACCCGCGTTCAGCAGCAGTGGCCACCGCCGATTCCAGCGGCGGCGGCACGATGACTTTAATCGTGTGATCGATCGCAGGTTCCGGTGCCGCGTCCGGCTGGCGCAGCAGCACGAAGAATACGATGATACCCAGCACCACGGCGCCGCCGATAATTGTGATGTTCTTGCGATTCATTATGTCGATAAGCAGTAAAGCATTTCACGTCTCCAAATCCCAAGCAAAAGGCCGTTGCCAGGGCACTCCGGCAACGGCCTTTCGACATTCAGTTCATGCGGCGGTCAGGGGATGGTGAACGTGTGGGTGTTGTCGGCGTCACCCGTGTCGTTGTCACTGCCCTGATTGCCCGCAACATCGTCAACCGTGTCCATGTCGACCGTGACAGTCTCACCAGTGCTCCAGTTGCCGCCGATTGGCGCCACCGACACCGAGCGCCCATCCTCACTGACGGTGCTCGAGAAGTCGACATCGACCACACCGCGGCTGGAAGTGATGAAGCCGGCCGGACCGTTGCCCGCAATAAGGTTGGTCGTCCCATCGTCACGCAGCGATTCGCTGAAATAGACAACCAGCGGATCGGTCGTGCCGTCAGCCGGTTCAGTCGTGGCGGCAGAGTCGACAATCGGGTCGATGTCATCCGCGACAACAACGCTGTTCACCGGCGGATCGAGGAGGCCGAGCCTCGCCTGGATGGCTGCTTCCACGTCCGCTTCAACGGCCGCGTGAGCCGCCGGCACTGTCTGGCCGGCCGTGCCGCCGTTGTCGATAAAACGATACAGATAGACCAGGTCCTGCTCGGCCTCAACGCTGGTCGCGTCATCCGGCAGGTCACCGTCGACGTTCAATGCACCGCCGAGGCCACGGACAAACGAAACGATTTCACGGTCGGACGTGAAGTCCGCTTTCGCCGCGTCACGCACCGCCTGCGGAATGACCGGGACAAAATCGAACGCGCCATACTTCACCGCACGGTAGAGATACACCGCATCGGTGCTGCTGATCGCCCGCCCACCGGACGCCCCCGTCGTCGGCGCCGTCGGGTCGCCGCTCTCGTCGCCGTCCACCTTGAACTGATCCGTCACCGCGGTGATATCACCGTCCTGCGTATCCAGAACAATCTCTTCACCGTCGGTACCCGTGGCATTGACGTCGCCCAGCGTCAGGGGGCTGGCCAAGCCAATCGTCATACCCGGCCTGATACGGAAGCACAGCGCCAGAATGTTGCCATTACCGCCAATGATATTGGTATCGCCTTGGACACCC
>CAJWLW010000455.1 GCA_913042885.1 uncultured Lentisphaeria bacterium
TGCAGTGTGCCCACGACGCCGTCGCTTGTCGGATAGGCCATGACATGATCGCGAATCATCTCGGCATGGTCGAAATCGTTCCAGATGTACCCGCCCCCGCCCTGGTACGCATAAGTCATGGCCCCGTCGTACCCCGTCTTCCAGAGGAGGAGTCCAAAGTTGCGCCGGTACGTCAGCGGCTCCTCGATGCCGCCCTGCGGATTGGCGTAGTTGTAGATGAGCAAGCCGGCCTCGTGCAGGCGCGCTGCCCAGTCCGGGTTCGGCACGCCGCCGGCGACAACGAGGTTTACGACATCTTTGAACTGGTTCCACAGTTTCTCACGGACCGGGCCGGTCCCCGTCCATACCGCCGGGCTCGCCGCCAGATATACCTTGGCGCCGATCTCTTCGCGGAGAAACCGCCACGGTTCGATCTGCTGCCGGCATTGCTCGACACTCTGCTCGTCGGGACCGTAGTTGTAGTACTCGCGGTAACCGAAGGTTTTTGTCAGTTCCACGATCTGTCCCAGAACACGGCGGGCCAATTCTGGGTCGTCGGCGGGGCCGTACCCCCAGAAACATCCGAAGAAGCGGTCCGTGCTGATGCCCGCATCCCGGCGCATCTCGAACACTCGTTTCATCAGCGCCATTGCGGCCGGGCGTCCATCGCCGGTTGACTGATAACACAGCGGTGCATCGACACCGTGGGCGACGAGATCGTTCAGCTCGGCCGCGTACTGCACCTCGGTTTTATTGTTGCCATGAATGATCGGCACCGTCGATCCCGAAAGCACACCCCGATAAAAGATCGACTGTTCGACCATACTCGGCGCCAGCTTGAACGGATGCACCTCAAGCCGCAGCGGCAGGTCCAGCGCGGTCGATCCCGCACTGCGAACAGTCAACATGCCCCGGTATGTCCCGGTCGCTGCATCCGCCGGCACACGGACGGTAAGCCAGAACTGTCGCACCTCGCTGGCAGAAATATCCACCGGGAGCAGCGCCGGCGCATCACGAACAATGAGTTCAGATGTCAACCCGTCGTTCGCTTCAACCGTCACATCCTCGTAACGTACGCGACCCGTGTCCGGATCTGCCACGCGCAGGAGATTCTGCTTCTTCTCGAGATCGACACGCACAAGATCATCGTCATTGACGAGAAGTTCCGGCATCAGCACTTTGCCCTTCACCGTCTGCACCCCGCCAGGCGTCCAGCCGCCGCCGCCCTGGAACCAGCACTTGACCAGCTTGATGTCGATCTCCGCAGCACCGATCACGCCGTCGGCGGATTCGAGGTCTGATGAATTGACGGTCAAGTTCTCGATGTCTCGGGACGGTATCACCACGAAGGACACGGACTCGTATTCCTCCGGACACGCGGCCAGCGCCAGTTCGCGCGTCGCCGAACCGTGCGACAGTAGTGACGTAGGCAGAATCCGGTCATTGGTGATTGTCGGCGCCGCGCGCACGATGAAAGGCCTGTTGTCTTGGGCAAAGAGCAACGCCGCCGTGGTGTTGGCCAGGGCGTTGCCGGCGGCAAGCGCGGTCTCCATCCTGTCGTTCAGTGATGCTTTTTTTGAAATGACCTCTCGCGGTTTCAGGGAATCGATTTCACCGAGCAGATCAGCGATCTCTACTCCGGCGCGGTTCAGGCGTGGCAGGAGGTTTTTCGTGTCCGGGTGCGACTGGGTGCGCAGCAATCCATCGAGACGTTCGATTTCATCCGCTGTACTCGACAGCGCCCGGCGCCATTTTTCCGTAATTTTCCTCGCCTGCCGGCCGGCGGCGGCGGCCATGACCAATGCCGCCTGGCCCTGGTCGTTGACGAAATACATGTCTGCAAATCGCGACGGATCGTGAAAGCGCACGGGGATAGGCGCCCACGAACTGTTCTCGCGGAGACGCTTCTGTGAGCGGGTGAAGTTCACTTTCCACAGGGCCCCTTCAGCCGGGCGCGAGTCGACCACGGCGAGCGGAATCTGTATCTCGACGGTCCAGGCGTCGCCCTCGCGGGCGGTGCGCGCCACCCAGTTGCCGGTCCATTGGTCGACATCGTGCTGCCCGACGTTGTCACTCTGTGTGCCGATGCTGTTGACGACCAGGTAATAATAGTCGGTGCCGACTATGGGCGTTTCGGGGAAAGCACTGTCCGGCGGGATGAGGTAAAGTTCTATGCAGTCGTCGCCCCACAGCCCTTGCGCGTCCCGCCCGGTTTTCTCCGCTTTCACCGAGTCGAACTCCGACTCGAAGCAGCGGTAGGCGACGTAGAGATTCTCGTCATCATGAAGGAGATACACCTCTGTCTGCTGACTGGGTTTGTGGGTGGGGCTGTTGGTCGTGTTGGTGAACCCTCCAGCGACGCCGGCCCGTACCCAGCAGGCATCGTCCAGTCTACCGTCGAGAACAGGTGGGACAGTCGTGCGAACGCAACCGACCGAATGAGTCGGATGCAGGGCGTCGTCCGTGGTCTCGGCATTCTCGAGCACCAGCGTTGCGTCGTCGATCGAGAGTGACACATTCGGCGTGTGCAGCTGCACAATGCAGCGGGCCACGACGTACTGCCCCCGGTCGTCGACAGTTGCCGATGTCGAGTACCGATGCCATTCAGGCACTACATCAACCCACTCACGAGACTGAATCTCGATGACTTCTTCGCCTTCCCCGAGCCCGCCCAAAACAAGCAATGCGACGCTGGCACGGGCCGGCGTATTCGCCCGAAGCCAGAACGACAAAGAATACCGCTCACCGGGCAGAAACAATCTCCTTTCGTTCTGCTCGACGATGGCCCACTCGAGCTCGGGTCCGAACTCGAACTGAACCGCTTTCTCTCCACTGTGCGCCGGCGCGCCTCGCACTTGCGGTTCCGGTGTGTCAGCGCGAGGATGCTTTCCCAAGTGCCAATTCACCGGCATTCCGCCCGCGTCGACTTGTTCGAAGCCGGGGTTCTCGATCAGGTTCGTCCTGGCGTCGACTGCGGGTGCAACAGTGAATAGAGTCACTGCCAACACGGCAGCCGTGGGGATCAGTCTAGAGTGCATTGAAGATCGACCGGGTCGCCCGGGTTCCAGATGGGCACCCCGTCGGGAGGTGAATATTCGAAACATTCGTCGTCCATGGGGTACGGGTTGGTCCGCCTTTCATAGAGGGCGGATTGATAAAGAACGCCTCTTCTTTCCATCAGTTCATGAGGCCACCACTGGTACTTTTCGTTCAAGCTCAGTGAGCGGTTGTCAAAGTAAACCACACGCCTCTGGGTGCCGCTTTTGTTTTCCGGGCTGCCATGGATCACCTTGCTGTTGTGAATCAGGACATCGCCGGGTTCTACTTCTGCAGGGATGGCTTCCGGTGGCGAAAAGTCTCTCTTGTCGCGTTCGATCCATTCTTTCTTTGCGCGTTCGATCCATTCGACAGCTTTTTCGTGTTGCCAGAGGTGGCTGCGGCTGAAGACCAAATCCTGTCAGTTCGAATTTGGTCATTGTGTCAGGGCCACTATCCCTTTGACGAT
>CAJWLW010000456.1 GCA_913042885.1 uncultured Lentisphaeria bacterium
CAGCTGATCGAGACTGGCTGGTCGAGCGGCGTGAGCAGGTGGAAGGTCGTGCCGTCAGCACGGTCGTGCATGTCCTCGATCAGGCGGATCTCATCGACGATGAACTCCGTACAATGCGTGATCAGCGGCACCTTGCGGTTGAGCGTGATGTCGCTGCTCTCGCCGCGAATCCGGGAAACCGTGCGGTTCTGGAAATCGATGCTCTCGAGGATCGTCTGCCGGTCGAGCGGCGGATCGGGCAGCGAGCCATCGGCCTCGCGAATGGTCAACGGCATCGTGTCGTTGCACTGCACGATGAGCGCCAGAACTCCGGCGCCGAGGGCATGGATGCGGCCGGGAATGACGAAGTACGCATCGCCCGGCTGGGCTCGAAATCCCTGCACCAGTTCACCCAGGTTCAAGCTGTCGATGCGGCTGAGGAACTGCTGTTGGGTATAACGCTGCTGGATCCCGACGCTGACGGAGGCGTCCGCCTCTGCCGCCAGTATATACCACATTTGCGTGTTGGTACCGGTGTCGCTGACGCCCGGCGGTTTCAACGGATACACCGAGAGCGGCAGCGGCTGGGCGGTACCCGCCAAACGCAGCTGCAATGGAAACGGCTGATGCGCCTGGTGGCGACTGCCAACAAGAGTGACCGGGTCCTCCTCTACCAGCTGGCGCAGGGTGCGGCCAGCCAGGGACCCGCTGTCAACGACACTCTGGCGGGTGCCGTCGTCGACAATGTGCCAGTAATTGCCGACGTTTGTTGCATTTGTATTTTTGTGCGGATATTGTTCCTGCAACAGGGAGTTTCCGACGCCACCCCATGGTTGCGGCTCCTGTAACGAAACGAATGTGAGTGGATAAATCTCCTGCAACATAACCTCAAACTGCTTGCGCAATCTCGCGCCGTCGCACTTTAGTAACCGCGTCTTCCGTCGCCACCACCAGGAATCCGACCGGCGCCATGCCGGTTTCGCCACCGGCATCCTGTTGACAATCGACAACGCAAATGAATCACGGTCCCGGCCAGGCCTTTGCAACTGATGTTTTCCAGCCGGCACCAGCCACCCCCGTCCGGCAGTTTAACGTAGTTAATCAAGTACGGATATCAAACGTCCGGCATGGCGAACAAAGCCAAGACCACATCGACTTCCGAACGTGACGGCACGGTCTTTGCCGTGCGACTGCTCATCAAAGCGGTGTTCACCGTAGGCGTGTTGCTGTTGCTGCTGTCCCTGCAGTCGTATCACGCCGAGGACGTCCATATCCTGGCGGGCGGCATCGGACCGCATGGTAACCGCATCAACAACTGGATCGGGCCGTTCGGCGCAACGCTCTCGGGCTTTTGGATCCGCTGGATCGGTATGGCCGCGTATCCGGCTACCGGCCTGCTCCTCATCTGTATCACCATGCGTCTGGTAAGACGTGAACTGCGTCCTGTTACCGGGGTCTATTTCGCGGCTGTTTTCACCGCCGTCGTCGGTCTTTCCCTGCTGCTCGGCAATTTCCCCGGCTTCCTGTCGGCAACCGCGGCACAACTGAATATTGCCGAAACGCCAGGCGGCGTGCTGGGCCAGCGATTCTGTGAGCCTTGGGTCAACAGCGGCGGCGGCTGGCTGTCCTACGTTGTGCACCCGACCGGATGCATCATCATCTCCGTTGCCATGATCGTCGTCGGCCTGACGACCGTCGGCTACTTCGACTGGCGCGGCGACTGGTGGCGCCGTCTGCTCAGACGTAAAACCGCCAAACCGGCGCGCGCAGCGAAGAAAAAACGTGACAAACCGGCAGAGCTTACGAACGGAAAAGCGGTAGAAATCGAAGATCCGGACGCAGCCGTGTTCAAGGGTGAAGCCGAACCGGAATGGGCCGAACTGGACGAACCCCCCGAGCCGGAGACAGTGATCCAGGCAGCCGGGGCAGAGACCGACGCCCCCCCCGAGCCGGGAATGGGCCTCGACTTCGAACCGGTCCTGCCCAATGCCAACGCTGCCTGGCCGGACGCGCAGGGGCCGGCACCGACGGCGCGATCCGTGCACCCGCCAAAAAGGGCCGACCTTACGCCGATCGACTACAAACTGCCGACACCACAGCTTCTGAAGCAGGCCAAGACCAGCAAGAACACGAAAGCTGTCACAGTCCCCCCCCGGGAAATCGCTGCCAAGAAAGAGATCCTGCAGGAAACGCTCGACAGCTTCGGCATCGACGGCACCGTCGGCGAAACCACCAGTGGACCACGCGTGACACTGTTCGAAATCAAGCCGGCGCCCGGCGTGCGCGTCGAGAAAATCAGCAGCCTGCAAAACAACATCGCCATGGCCTTGAAGGCCGAAAGCCTGCGCATCATGACACCCATCCCCGGGCGCGACACGGTGGGAATCGAGGTGCCGAATGCAATTTCGACGCCGGTGACGTTCCGCGAGCTGCTGGAGCATCCGATGTGGCTGAAGAGCAAAGCAGCGATACCGATCGCGCTGGGCAAAGACATCGGCGGCCAGCCTGTCATCCTCGATCTGGCCGAGGCACCGCACCTGCTGATTGCCGGCGCTACGGGCAGCGGTAAATCGGTGTGCATGAACACCCTGATCCTGAGTCTGCTCTTCCGCTTCCGCCCGGACGAGTTGAAGATGATCATGGTCGACCCGAAAGTCGTCGAGTTCAAAGGCTACGAAACCTTACCGCACCTCGTCAGCCCTGTCGTGTCCGAGCCACATAAAGTACCGGGCGTACTGCGCTGGACGCTGAGTCAGATGGAGTGGCGCTATCAAGTCCTGTCGAAAGCGGGCGTTCGCAACATCACCTCCTACAACACCCGCAAGATCCCCGATGAACCGGTGCTGGACGACGAGGGCAACCCGATCCCGGACACCCTGCCGTACCTGATCGTCATCATTGACGAGTTGGCCGACATCATAATGACCGCCAGGGCCGAAGTCGAGACGGCTCTGGCGCGCATCGCCCAGAAGGCCCGTGCCATTGGTATCCATACCGTGATCGCTACCCAGCGCCCAAGCGTCAATATCATTACCGGAATCATCAAAGCCAACTTCCCGACGCGCATCGCCTTCCAGGTGACGTCACTGGCAGACTCGCGCACCATCCTCGACGGCAAAGGCGCCGAAACCCTGCTTGGCCGCGGCGACGCCCTGTTCAAGCCGCCGCGTGGCGCCCGTCTGTCGCGTACACAGGGTGCCCTGACTGCAGACGAAGACATCGAGCGCGTGGTTGATTTCGTCTCGGCCCAGGCGGAGCCGGCATTCATCACCGATATCTTCTCAACCCCGGACCTGGAAGGCATCGCGGCAGCGGAAGCCCCGGCAGCGGCCGGCGAAGCACCTTTGGCACCCACTGGAGAAGCCAGCGCTTTCGTGGGAGCCCAGTACGCCGATGCCGGCAGCTCCTCCAACGACAGCGACGAGGAGCTCGTGCAACGCGCTATTCAAATCATCCTGCAGGACCGCCGCGCTACCACCAGTCACATCCAGCGCAAGCTTAG
>CAJWLW010000457.1 GCA_913042885.1 uncultured Lentisphaeria bacterium
TCGCTTCACGCTCATTGAGCTTTTAGTGGTGATCGCCATCATCGCCATTCTGGCGTCGATGCTGCTCCCGGCCCTGGGCAAGGCTAAAGATCGGGCCAAGCTCATTTTGTGTATGGGCAATCATAAGCAGATAGCCTTGGCCGGCTTTCTGTACACGACGGATAACGACGGCCACTACCCGAACTACCATGCCAGACAATGGATCGGTCAGTTAGTGAATCCTACTACCAACCCTATTTGGGTGTCCGATATCACCGACCGCCCCCTAAACACCTATCTCGGCCTGAATGTGGACGGCATGCCGTGCGAGATCGGGCGCTGCCCATTCGACGTCCCCGGCAGCGGCTATCTTGGCAGCTCTTGGGGCCCCACCACCTATATCGAACAAGTCGGCTCCTCCTATGGCGCCGCCGCGGGCGGACGAATATGTAACGACCTGCACTCCTGCACGGTGACCGGCGTCATCACTCCGACCACCATGGTTTTTATGAGTAATATCAGCGCGAGTAGTTACACCCATGAGTCGTGCATCTGGCCGGGCCAGGACGCCGATTGGGATCCGCACGACAACCGGAGGTATCCGTTCAGCTTTGTCGACGGGCACGTGGCCACCCATGAGGTGTTCATCGGCAAGGGTATTGCCAAGGATAACGGCGGCGCACCATCGTGGCTAGATGATTTTGACTACACCAACGGCAGCGGCCACCAAACCGGTGACTTCTCTTGTGCCAACCAGGCCATATACAAGTTCGGCACGATCCCGTCCTGCCCGTAGGTGCGAAAAGGCTGTCCTTACTCGTGCCCGTGCCCGGACGGGTTGCAGGTCAATCTCAATGTACCCTTGTGGGAGATCAGGATAACGGCAAGTCGCTGGCTGTGATGTGACGGTTTTGTATCAACTGCCCTGCCACCGTTCCGCAGGGGGAGATTCACTGTGACACGTCGACCACGTACATCTGCGGTGTGCCGGTGCGGTCGGAGGTGAACACCACGCGCGCGCCGGCGTCGTCGAATGCGGGATGCGGGTGAGTCCATTGCGGACCGTAGACATTGTCGACCTTCATCTCCATCCAACTCAGCGTTTCTCCTTTTTCGCCGCGGATCGATGCCCAGACATCGGCACCGGCAGGGTGGTCCTGCTCCCACTGCGTCCCCTGATTTGATGATCCGGAGGTGCACAGCGGTTTGTACGCGCCGGTTGCCGGGTCGATCAACAACAGGCCGATGTCGGGATGATTGGTGTCGCACACAATCTTCGTCCCATCGATTGACGAGGCCATGTGCCAGGCATTGATCTCCGCGATAGTCTCGAGCTCGCGTTTATGAATGTTGAGCTTCGCCAGGCGATACGGCCAGACGGTGAAGATCAGGTCATCACTGGTGCCGAGAAAGGATTCGTGCACAAAGAACTCTTTGTCGGTACTGGGGTACAGAGACTGGTTTTCTGAACCGTCCCGGCGAATCGTCCACAACCGCGGACAGGGGTCACCGGCGTATTCAATGATATCCGGGTCGGCGCGATGGAACTGCGGGTGGATGATCTTCATGTCGGTTTCATGGATGACGCGGCCGCTGCGCGCTTCGACGTCGACGACATACACGCCGTGCCCCGATTCGCGTTTGCAGGCGGTCACGATATAGCGTCCATCCGGACTCACGCCGGCTTCACCCAGGCCGGCACCCTCAAGCGTCACGAGACAATCTTCCGAGAAAGAATCGAGATCGAGCCGCCATACTTCGGCGTCATCTGTGGTGTAGAAAATCCACTTGCCGTCCGGGCTGAACGCCGGAGAAAACGCATGCACACCCTCACGGTCGGTCAGGCACGTCGACCTGCCTGCTTGTCCATCGTGCAGGCAGATCTGTGGTTTGTCACCGCGGTGGGTGACGAAACCAAGTTGATCTTCGTGACCGGGACGAAACGACGGGTTCAGGAAAAAGAAGCTGTGGTTGATCGAGTCGTCACTGGTCAACTGATGAACTGTCGCACCAGTATCCGGATCGCTATAGGTACTGCTGCGATCCGGCAGTTCTTCGCCCTTGGTCAATGCAACTGCGGTCATCTATCAACCAAAGTTCAGGTGTTGTTTGAAGAAAGCTTCCGACTTGTTGTCCGGCCACCCGTGTTCACCGCCGTGCAGGTCAATTTCGAACTTGTCACTGGCGCCGGCGACGTCGTAGATGTGTTTCGTCTGCTTCGCACATTCCATCGCCGTGTCGATACGGAAACAGGAGTCGTTGACGCCGAGCGTCAGCATAAGCGGCCGCGGCACGAGAAGCCCCTGCAGGTCCGGCAGGTCAACCAGTTTGAACAGACCAGGCGCAACCTGCATGCCGCAGTAGTTGGCGTCGCGGATACCGAAGTGCTCCCACAGATCGCTGTAGCAGATGATCTCGGCCGCCTTGAAGCGCTCATCGCAAAGTGCCATCCACAATGTCATCGTGCCGCCACCGCTGAGTCCCATGACGCCTAAGCGATTGGCGTCGACCCCCGGCTGTGAGGCGACGAAATCGGTGGCGGCCTTGCCATGGGTGACATTGATCGACAAAGAAGTCATGCCCAGCATGGTGGCATGCAGGTAGTAGACGTTGCACCAGTCGCGACCGCGGGCGATGTCATTCGAGTTTGGCCTGTTCTCGTCGTTGCGCTCACCAAACCCGATCCAGTCGATGGCATAGGTCACGAACCCATGCTTCGCCATGGCATGACCGTAGTTGTAGCCGTGAAGCTCGATGTTGGCGCGCAGGTCCGGGCTGCTGTCGTTGCCCATTACGGGTTCCTTTCCGTGGGCGCCGTGGCCGTGGCAACACAGGATCGCCGGCCGGTCGTCCCCGTCCCGCATATCTGCGGGCTTCGCAATGAGCAGCGACGCAGACAAGTGTTTCTGAACATCGATGAGCCAGCGCTGCTTGATCAACCCGTCATGCGCCCACTCGGCGATAAGCTGCGGATTTAGGTCGACACGTTCGGGATGATCACCAAGTGTTGCGAGCACCTGCGGCAGCGCCTCATCCTGCCAGGCGCTGCATGCATCAGCTGAATCGGCAGTGAATTTGCAAGTCGGCGTGTGCTCGGCAGCAAAACTACGAAACATCGCCTGGGGACTGAGATTCCGGAGAGACATGGGGTTACCTTAGGTGTTTTGGTGCTCGTGTTCAATGTTCAGCCGCCTATCCTATCGAAGTTTAAGACGATTTCAACTATGAACATTTCGATTACAGACAACAGTCGGGCACTCGTGGTCACCGAAGAATCGTTTCTCGACGACCAGTGCTTCGTAACATCACGGTCCGGCATCAACATCGCGGAGGCCTTGCTGATCGAGGCGATTGCCCGGCTGCCCGACAAATGCCGGCTGCTGGTGTGCGGCAATCGCACGGGCGCGGCAGCCATGGCGGCGCAAGGTCTGCTCGGCGCCGAAGTCGTTGTCCATACACTGGACTGCTACCACCAACGCAAG
>CAJWLW010000458.1 GCA_913042885.1 uncultured Lentisphaeria bacterium
GCTTATATCAGTCACAGACCAGATTCAGCATGTACCGCTGGCATATTACCGATCCAATTCGCTTCGAGCAGGATTTGGCGGTGACGATTCAGGCGCTTGGCTGGCGAGAAGATGGATTCCTCCTGTTGCAGGACGATATCGCATCAGTTGCCTACTGGTACCAGACCCTGCCTACCGCGATATTCCCTGAGTTGCCGGAGAAGAAATATCTGGAGATTATCTGAAACCGTGATTACCTCATGCAGCGTGAATCTTTCCCAGAATCCGACACCGGAGGGTTGAAATAGTGAACAACTCCTTGATTCTCGAAAGCGAACAGATGTCGGTGGAGATTGATCGTGGCTCCGGCGCTGTACTGGCTTTGATTGATCGGACGACGGATGTGAACCTGGTTTCGGACCCGCGACTGGCCGAGAACTTTCGGTTGCTGCTGCCGCTGCCGGACCTGCGCTCGAACTACCTGTACGGAATGGAGCAGACGTTGACCGGTGCCAAGGACACGGGAAACGGTATCGAGTTGCGCTGGGATGGGCCGCTGAAGAATGACAACGGTGCCTTCGATCTGGATGTCGTTCTGCACATCGATCTGGTCGGTGAGCAGCTGCAATGGCGGTGTCGGGTCGATAACCGTACCGAACATGAGCTCACGGAAGTCTGGTACGCCATTGTCGGTGGCATGACCGGGCTGGCTGAAGGGGAGGGCGGACGCGACACCCAAGCGCTGTTGCCGATCGTCAACAAGAAATGGATGCAGCCGATCTTTCGTGACTTTGGCAATACACGCGGCCAGACCCTCGGCATACACACCGGAGAGCACAACTTCAGCTACCCCGGAATGCTGGCGATGCCGTGGCTGAGCTTCTACGACGCCAAACGCAATCGCGGTCTCTACTTTGCCGTGCTCGAAGAGTCGCCGCGGGTCAAGTCGCTGCGGCTGACTCTGGAACCCGGGATGGCTGAATTCCGCAGCGACGGCAACTGGCCGCGCCGCGATGAGGTCGGCGACCTGCCGTACGGGCTGGTCATGCACTGGGTCCACGTCCCATATACGAAACCTGGCGAGACGTTCGAAAGCGCCACGGCCGTGCTGCAGCTGTACGAGGGCGATTGGCGCGGCGCTGCCGATATCTATCGCGACTGGTTTGCGTCGCACTATCCCGTGGTTGAGCCGGGGTCGCAATGGATCCGCCGGGAGACGGCGTTTCTGCACACGATGATGATGCTGCCGGAGGATAACCTGAACTTCCGTTACACCGACCTGCCGCAGATGGCCAGGGAGGCTGTGGCGCGCAATGTCACGCATATCAATATCACCGGCTGGGACGTCGGCGGCCACGACCGCGGCTATCCGCAATACGACCCGGACCCCAGGCTCGGGACCTGGGATGAGCTGGAGGCGGGGATTCAGGCGTGCCACGATCTGGGTATGAAAGTCAGCTTTTTCGTGAACTGCCAGCCGATCGACATGACCACGGAATGGTATGAGCGCGAGCTGCACAAGTATCGGATCGTCAGTCCACACGGCATCCAGTACCACGTCACCAACTACTGGGGCATGGGCACGCTCAGCGCCCGCAGTCTGTTCATGACCGGGACGCCGTTCAGCGAAATGAACCCGGCCCATCCCGAAGTGCGCGAGTTGCTGATCACTCGCTTCCGAAAACTGGTCGAGATCGGCGCCGACGGCCTGCATATCGACAAGTTTTTCCAGACGCCGATGGACTTCAATCCGCGGCTCAGCAGCACCAGCCCGGACCGCGCCCATCACGAGGGCATCCTGCTGTTCGTCGAGGAGTTGCTGGCCGCCTGCCGCGCAGTCAATCCGGAATTCTGTTTCTCCTACGAAGGCGGCTGGGATCGGCTGTTCTCCTACAGCGACACGATCTGGTGGGGCAACGGCGAGGACAGCGTCATGAAAGCGGTGTTTCCTCAGCTCGGCATGGTCTGTGGCATCGAACAGCCGTACGACTTCAACAAGCTCAACCTGGCGATCCTCGAGGGGCAGATTCTGTTGATCGGTCCGGCCAACTACAATGCCGCGATGGACTACCCGCCGATGCAGGAACTATCCGCCTACATCGCCGAGCTCACGCGCCTGCGCAATGAGTTGTTCGACATCGTCTCCAACGCCGAGAAGCTCGACGCCTCGCATGACTTGTTCAAACGGCTGCAGCCGCTGCTGACTGTGTCGGGAGAATTTGCCGACAGCCCGGATGTTCGGTGGAGTGTGTATCGCCATCTATCCACCGGTCAGCGTGGTGTCATCCTCGCCAACCTGAGTAATGCGCCAATCGAGGTTGAAGACATAGCTCTCGAAGGCGCCCAAGGTACGTGCCGGATCATTCAACCCTTCGAACCCGAGCGCTCATCGCAGTGGCCGGCAGCCGTTCGGATCCCTGCCGAACGCGTCGCCTTCCTGATCGAAGAGCCGAAGTAAATTCCCGTACCCCTCTCTTTCTTATTCCGCCCGGTAGGCCCGCCTGGCGTTCTCCGCAAACAGCTTGCGCTGACCGGCGAGATCGGTGTTTGCTTCGGCGATCTTGCGAAAGGCGCCATAGAGCCGGTCCGCCGTCCAGCCTTGGGCGACGTCGACGGGATAGTTTGAGGCGAAGACACAACGATCAACGCCAAACGTGTCGATGATCCAGTTGATGTTGTCGATCAGCGGCGCGCACTCGTCCCAGTCCTGGGCGGTATAGAAGAGCATCGAGATCTTGATGTACGTCTGCGGGCAGCCCGCCAAAGCTTCCAGGCCGTCACGGAACAGTTTTTCTCTCTCGGTGACGTCGTTCAGTGTCGGTGAGCCGAGGTGGTTGATGATCACCGGCGTATCCGGGAAGTCCTTCATGAATGTCGCGGCTTTCTGGAACTGCGGCGCGTTGAGCTGCAGGTCGAACGACATCGCATGCTTCTGCAGCTCGGCATAGCCTTTCTGCCACTGCGGATTGTCGAGCAGGTCACCGAGGACTGCGTTGCGTGGCCAATCCGGATCGTGATTGACGATCTGCCGAATGCCGTGCACCCGGGGAATTTCAGCGAGCTGCGCAAGGGTATCGGCGGCGTTTGGCTCATGGAGCGGCGCCGTCGGAATCAGCACATAGTTACGATCTGATTTTTCTAGCTCACGAGCGCTCCAGCTCGCTTCGGCGAGGCAGTAGGCATCGTATTGCGGACCGCTGAGACCGACATGGCAAACGCTGACTGCCTCCAGCCAGGCACCGCCCGTGTGTTCGAAATCTGTCGCCGGCAGAAAGTCGGCTTCGTATTCGGCTGCGGCGTAGACGTCCTCGCCGTTGACGGCCAACAGTTGCTCCAGTTCGTGGCCGCTTTCCGTGTCGGCACCGACATCCCAGATATGAAAGTGCGGATCCCAGATTTCGAGTTTCTCGGCCATGGTTCACCTCTTTGACGTTTTTTGATTGGGTGATTCTGAATGCTGGACAGTGAGCG
>CAJWLW010000459.1 GCA_913042885.1 uncultured Lentisphaeria bacterium
TCATCGCTGCTCTGCAGGTTGAGCGCCGTGATGTCGGGGAAGTTGTAGCTCGCCCGGAAGCCCTTGGCACCCTTCTTGTTGGTGACGTCTACGACGCCGGCAAAGGTGACGCCTTCGCCTATCTTTTCGGCTGCTGCTTTCAGGTCATCGATTTTGTACAGTGATGCGTCACCGCCGTCGGCCATCATTGCTGACATCCCACCGCCCATGAAGACGCGTTGCGTCAGCACGCCACTGCCGTCCTTGTTCACTTTGACGTCCAGTGTGACGTCCATGCAGCCGGTCACGAAGACAAGGAGCAGGACGGAGAGAGTTGCGACGAATTTGCGAACCATGGAATACCTCCCAGTGGATGTGCCGGAGAATTGTGTTGATTGCGTTAATGCAACGTTGATGCCAGAGGATCGCCCCCGTTTGCAAACCCGGCATTGATCAGAGTCTTACTGCCATTTAAGACGTCTGATGAGGACTATTTTACAGCCGCAAACCGGCTTTTTTTACCTGCGGACCGGCAAAAAACACCGATTGGCGATGCGCGGCGGAAATCTAAATTCCACCACGAAGGCACGAAGGACACGAAGGAAAGACAAACTCTTGTTTGGTGGGTCGTCGGCAAAGGAGCCACAACATTTATTCCTTCGTGGTCTTCGTACCTTCGTGGTGGACGTTCCCCATAAATCGTGACATTGTCCTGTATGCCCACCGATACCCCACAGATCAGCAGAGCGATACGCAGTGCCTGTCCGTTGTGTGACACGGATTCTTCGACACCGTTCGCGCACCTGGACCACCGCAGCATCGTCAAGTGCAGGAGCTGCGCCTTGTTGTATGCCAACGCCTACGACCTCGACCAGCTCGAAGCGGATTACCGCAAAGACTATTACAGGTCGGCCGATGACCCGCGTATTCAAAAATGGATCGACATGAACGCCCGCGTCTGGCTCGGCCTGGTCGAGGATGTGCGCCGGGCCAGAGAACCGGTCACGAAACTACTCGACATCGGCGCCGGCACTGGGGGATTCCTCGAAGCCTTCCACAAGGCCTCGCCGCAAACTTCGCTGGCTGCCGTCGAGTCGTCACCGGAAGCGCGGGAAAACCTCAGGAACCGGCTGCCGGACTTCCAGTTTCCCGTCGACACCGCCGACGCCATCGCGGACATCGACGAGACCTACGAAGTCATCACTCTGCTGCAAACACTCGAGCACGTCTTTGATCCGCTGACGGTGTGCCGGCAGATTCACGACCTGTTGACCCCGGGCGGTGTATTTCTGGTGACAGTGCCGAATCGATACTCTTACCGCGTACTGCGGCGCGGCACGTCGGATACCTGGTGTTTCTCGAATTCTACCCACCTGCAGTTCTTCTCGCGCGCAACGCTGCCGCATATGCTGCGACTCGCCGGGTTCAAGCAGGTCCGACGAATCAAGCGCTTTGGCGGCAGCGAACACACCGGCTTGCGGGCAGTGGCGCAATACGCCCTGCGGCAGCTGGCGCTTTCGACTGAACTGCGATTCGTAGCGCTTAAGCAGGATGGCGCTCCTGCCTGACAAAACAGGCGGTACACGTTTCCGTGCACCGCCTGTTCGATACTCGAATATGTCGCGATCTACTTGATCAAGGCGCCTTCGACAAGCTGCTCGACAACGGCCGGCTCGGCCAAGGTCGAGACGTCACCGATCTGATCCGCCTGTTTCTCGGCGATCTTCCGAAGAATACGACGCATGATCTTGCCAGACCGTGTCTTCGGTAGCGCCGGTGCAAACTGAATGTAATCCGGTGACGCGATTGGGCCGATCTCCTTGCGGACCAGAGCCACCAGCTCCTTGCGCAGCTCATCGCCGGCGTCAACACCGGCGTTCGGCGTGACGTAAGCGTAGATGCCCTGCCCCTTGATCTCGTGCGGGCAGCCGACAACCGCCGCTTCGGCTACGTCGCCATGCAGCACCAGGGCGCTTTCGACCTCGGCCGTACCCATGCGATGGCCGGAGACGTTGATAACGTCATCGACGCGGCCGGTGATCCAGTAGTAGCCGTCCTCGTCACGGCGGCAGCCGTCGCCAGTGAAGTAATAGCCCGGGTACTGTATGAAGTAGGTGTTCTTGAAACGCTCAGGGTCACCGTACACACCGCGCATCTGCCCCGGCCACGGCTCCTTGATCGCCAGCACGCCGGAGCAGGCGCCTTCGAGTTCCGCACCGGTCTGCGGATCGAGGATGGCCGGCTTGATGCCGAAGAACGGCAGTGTCGCGGATCCCGGCTTCTGCGGTATGGCGCCGGGTAGCGGCGTGATCATGATACCACCGGTTTCTGTCTGCCACCAGGTGTCGACGATCGGCACGTTTTTCTTGCCGATATTTTCCCAGTACCACATCCAGGCTTCCGGGTTGATCGGCTCACCAACCGTTCCCAGAAGCCGGAGGCTGTCGAGCTTGTACGGTTCGACAAAGTCGAGGCCGGCGGCGGCCAGCGCGCGGATCGCCGTCGGCGCGGTATAGAAGATATTGACCTGCCACTTGTCGCAGATTTGCCAGAAACGGCCGGCATCCGGGAAGGTCGGTACGCCTTCGAACATGATCGTTGTGGCGCCATTCGTCAGCGGGCCGTAGATGATGTAGGAATGCCCGGTCACCCAACCGATGTCCGCGGTGCACCAGTAGATGTCGCCGTCATGATAGTCGAAGACGTTCTTGTGTGTGAAGGCGGTGTAGACGTTGTAGCCGGCGGTCGTGTGAAGCACGCCCTTGGGCTTGCCGGTGGAGCCGGACGTATAAAGAATGAACAGCGGATCTTCCGCGTCCATTTCCTCGCACGGACAATCGGCCGAGGCTTTGGCCATCTCGTCGTCCCACCAGACGTCGCGTCCTTCAGTCCAGGCCACGTCTTCACCGGTGCGCTTGTAGCAGATCACCTTTTCGACACAGGCGAGGTCTTTGACGGCTTCATCGACGGTCGCCTTCATAGGCACCTGCTTGGCGCCGCGGTAAAGACCATCGGTGCAGACGATGACAGGGGACTGGCAATCGTCGATGCGGCCGCCGAGGGACTCGGCAGAGAAGCCGCCGAAAACGATCGAGTGCACAGCACCGATACGGGTGCAGGCCAGCATGGCGACGGCCAATTCAGGCACCATCGGCATGTAGAGGGTAACGAGGTCGCCCTTCTTGACGCCATTCGCCTTCAGGACGTTGCCGAACTTCGAGACTTGCTCGTGCAGCTCGCGGAAAGTGATCTTCTTGTCCTCGTCGGTCGTGTTGCCTTCCCAGATAATGGCGGTCTGGTCGCCGCGCGAATCGAGGTGGCGATCGACACAGTTGTGGCAGATGTTGGTCTTGCCGCCAAGGTAGAACTTGATTTCCGCGTCGTGGTAATTGTACTCACGCACTTTGTCGAACGGCTTGAACCAGTCGATGTATTCGTTGCCGATTTTGGCCCAGAACTCGTCGGT
>CAJWLW010000460.1 GCA_913042885.1 uncultured Lentisphaeria bacterium
TACCACATCCTTGGACTCTGGGACAGCGAGCCGGAAACCGGAATCATCTCCTACGACACCGACATTGCCAAGGCGCTGATTTCACGGAAGCGTGGTGACGAAATCGAGTTGCCGCAGGGCCAGACCGCCGTGATCAGCAAAGTCTCCAAGCTTCCGGCGCACGTCAAGGCCTGGGTTCAGATCGAATCGGGCGCGACTGCCAAAGTCGCCAAGTAACGTGACCGAGTGTCCCATCCCGATGCGCGACGTGGGACCGGTCAGGATTACCGGTCCTGTGGTCAGTGACGAGGTGATGGTGCCGCTGGCGACCTACGAGGCACCTCTTTGGCCGTCCACTGATCGCGGCGCCCGCGTCACCAGCTGCGCCGGTGGCATTCAGACGGTCATCGTCGACGAATGCATGTCACGATCGATCCTGTTCGAAGCGGGGTCTGCGGAGTCCGCGCTCGCTTTTACTACCGCATTAGCGGCACGCCGTGACGAGCTCGCCGAGGTCGTCGAAGGCACCAGCCGCTTCGGGCGCCTGCGAGATTACCATGTGCAGCATACCGCGAACCTTATCTATCTGCGCCTCGAGCTGACGACCGGCGATGCTGCCGGACACAACATGGTGACTCTGGCTGCCGACCACGTCATGTCCTGGATCCTCGAACAGTGGCCCGAACTCAAGTACGTCTCGGTCTCCGGCAATTTCTGTACCGATAAGAAAGTCTCGGCCGTCAACGGCATCCTGGGCCGCGGTCGGCATGTCATTTGTGAGACGGTCATTTCGACGGACCTGTGCCGCAAATCTCTGAAGACGTCGCCGGCGGCGATTGCCGATCTGAACGTCAAGAAGAACCTGATCGGCACCTCCTTGGCGGGCGGCGTGCGCACCGCCAATGCGCACTTCGCCAACGTCCTTCTGGCAGTTTATCTGGCCACCGGCCAGGATGCCGCCAACATCGTCGAAGGTTCCCAGGGCATGGTGCACGCCGAGTGCCGGGACGACGACCTGTATTTCGCCGTCACTCTGCCGCACGTCATCGTTGGTACCGTCGGTGCCGGCAAGGAGTCGGGGTGCGTGCAGGAAAACCTGCGCCGGCTCGGCTGCCTCGAACATCGTGAGCCTGGAGACAATGCTCGGCGCCTGGCGGCGATCACTGCCGCGGTCGTCCTCTGCGGCGAGTTGTCGCTGATGGCGGCACTGACCAACCCCGGCGAACTGATGCGTGCCCACGTCGAGCTCGAACGCCAATGAGTGACAGCACAAACCAGCGTAAGGTCGAACACATCGAGATCATCACCGGTGACCAGCAGATCGATCGGCGCAAGTACTATTTCGACGATATCCGCCTGACCCATCGGGCCTTGCCGGAGACCGATCTGGCAGACGTCGATCCGGCTGTTGACTTTCTCGGCAAACGGTTGTCGTTTCCACTGGTCATTTCGTCGATGACCGGTGGCGACCACGAGGTTGTCTGCACGATCAACCGCAACCTGGCAACTGCGGCGCGGCGCACCGGCGTTGGCATGGCCGTGGGGTCGCAGCGGGTCATGTTTACCACCCCGTCGGCACGCGAGAGTTTTGAGTTGCGTCAATATGCGCCGGATGCCTTGCTGTGTGCCAATCTCGGTGCGGTCCAGCTCAACTGCGGCTTCGGCATCGACGAATGCCGCGAAGCAATTGACGTGCTCGATGCCGATGCGCTGTACCTGCACCTGAACCCGCTGCAGGAAGTGGTGCAGCCGGAAGGCAACACCAACTTCGCGGGCCTCGCTGCCCGCATCGGTGACGTTGCCGCGAAACTCGATCGCCCGGTCATCCTGAAGGAAGTCGGCGCCGGTATTTCCCCGGCCGATGTCGATCGCGTCATCGCTCGTGGCATCCGCTACATCGACGTCGCCGGCGCCGGCGGCACGAGTTGGAGCCGTATAGAGAATCAACGCGGCGACACCGATGATCTGGGCTTGACCTTCCAGGACTGGGGCATCCCGACACCGACCGCACTGCGCCTGCTGCAGCCCAGGTGCCACCAGCTGCAACTGATCGCTTCCGGCGGTGTGCGCAACGGTGTCGACATGGTGAAGGCGGTGGTGCTCGGAGCTTCGCTCTGCGGCATGGCCTCGCCCTTCCTGCAACCGGCGATGCGTTCTGCCGATGACGTCGTCGCCGTCATCGAGCGACTGCGCCGCGAGTTTGTCACCGCAATGTTTCTCCTGGGCGCGGTAACTTTCGATGACCTTTTCGACAACGATCGATTGCTGAGCGCATGACGTTCGTTCATTACCTGATCATGTTCACTTTCGGGGTCGTCCTGATTCTCGGCTTCGGCTTCCTGCTTTTCCGTCGTGTCTCGGTGCCGCAGTGGGCGTCTTTTTTTACTCTGGAAGAATACCGCCAGTTCACGCAGCAGGTTAAATCCTGGTTCGAGACTCGTGGCCTGTACGCCACCATCGATGAGGGGATTGTCACGGCCGGGACCAAGCCTGCCGACGACCGCAAGCTGGATCTGATAGACCTGACACAGACCTGTGATGCTGCAGATTCGTCGTTGTGGCCGGATATCATCGACAGCCATTTCAGTTTTCAACTCGCGGCGCTCGAGAATACCGAGGCACTGCAGGACGATATCCGCCACTTCGACAGAATCCGTCACTTGCTTGCAGTGCGATTGATGCCGCGCGGCTTCATTGATGCTCCCGTCGAAGCAGGGGCGACACCTGTCCTGCGCGAGGATCTCGACGATATTTTCACCGTGCTCGTGTTTGACCTGCCGACCCGAGTGCAGACCGTGCTGCGGTCGGAAGCCCGGTTCTGGGAAATTGACGATGAAGAACTGTTCCGTCTTGGCCTCGACAATGTGCGGGACAATTGCCGGCCCGAGGCCGGACAGGAGACGCTGCCCAACGGTATTGTCATCACCGCGTTGACCGGCAGTACTTTGTTTGTCTCGACCCATGCGCTGCTGCTGCAGGATCACCCGGAGCGAATCGGGTCGGGCGGTACGCTGGTCGGTGTTCCGGACCGTGGCAGCTTACTGCTGTATCCGATCACCAGCCGCCGGGCGACGGCCGCCGTCGATGTCATGATCCCGATGATCCGCGGCATGCATCGCGATGGCCCGGGGCCGGTCAGTGCGAACCTTTACTGGTACCGGGATGGGAACTTTACGACGCTTTCGTATTCGGGCGATGCCGAATCGTTCAGTTTCAACCCACCCGTAGAATTCACAACGATGCTCGGGCAACTGGACGGCTGAGCTGCCACCACGGTGTTTGCGGCGTGGGCATCTTCGGCGTTGCGGCCGAGCCGGTCGTTTTTCATAGGGTCCTGCCGCATGCGTGACAGTGGCATGCAGGGCCACGGCCCCTAAGCTTCTTCCAGCGTTACGTCGTCGAACCAGGCCTGGCCGCCGCCTTCGAG
>CAJWLW010000461.1 GCA_913042885.1 uncultured Lentisphaeria bacterium
CCGCTGCCCTTGCCGCCGCCGATCTCGACGTTGCCGACGTGCTTGCCGGCAAAGCGTGCTGGACCGGCGACGGCAAATCCATCCGCTCGGCCAATGATCACGGCCTCGATATAAATGGGCTCGACGTCGTCACCGCGAAGCAGACAACGATCGACTGGCTCGAGGCCGAGGGGATCGGCAAAGCAACGGTGAACTACAAGCTGCGCGACTGGCTGTTCAGCCGGCAACGGTACTGGGGTGAGCCATTTCCGCTGGTGCACATGGAGGATGGTGAAATCCGGCTGCTCGACGAGAGCGAACTGCCTCTCGAACTGCCTGAGATCGAAGACTTCAAGCCGAGCGGCAGCGGTGAATCACCACTGGCAAAGGCCGGGGACTGGCTCAACTATACCGACCCCGAAACCGGGCAAAAGGGCCGGCGCGAAACCCACACCATGCCGCAGTGGGCCGGATCGTGCTGGTACTATCTGCGCTACATCGATCCGTGTAACGACACGGCGGCCTGGTCCCCGGAAAAGGAAAAGTACTGGATGCCGGTCGACCTCTACGTCGGCGGCGCCGAGCATGCCGTCCTGCACCTGCTCTATGCCCGCTTCTGGCACAAGGTCCTGTTTGACCTGGGCCATGTCAGCAGCAAGGAACCGTTCCAGCGGCTGATCAATCAGGGCATGATCCTCGGGCTCGGGTACCGCGACACCCGCGGCGTGCTGGTGCCCAACGATCAGGTCGAGGACAGGGACCACAAGTATTTCCACAAGAACACCGGCGAAGAGTTGGAACAGTTCCCCGCCAAGATGTCTAAGGCGTTGAAAAATGTCGTCAACCCCGACGATATCGTCAACGTATACGGCGCCGACACGCTCCGGCTCTACGAAATGTTCATGGGCCCGCTGGAGGCGGTCAAGCCCTGGGACACCCGCAATGTCGAGGGCGTCCATCGCTTCCTGCACAAGGCTTGGCGCATGTTGGTCGGACAGAACGGTGAACTCGCAGCGGAGATTAACGACGAACCGCTGACACCGGAACTGCAGCGCACGCTGCACGCGACCATCAAGAAAGTCGGTGAGGATTACGAGTCGCTCGACTTCAACACGGCGATTTCGCAGCTGATGGTATTCGTTAATGAGTTCGGCAAGGCGCCCGCACGTAATCGCGCCGCGATCGAGACGTTCGTCGCGATGCTGGCGCCGCTGGCGCCGCATATTTCCGAGGAACTCTGGCAACGACTCGGCCACGACGACACGCTGGCTTACGAGCCGTGGCCGGAATACGACGAGAGCTGTCTCAAGGTCGACGAGATCGAGATCCTCGTCCAGCTCAAGGGCAAGCCCGTAACGCGGCTGATGATGGCCCCGGACCTGGCGCCGCCGGACATGGAAGCAACGGCATTGGCCAACGCCGACGTGCAGACTGCCATTGGTGCGCAGAATGTTGTCAAAGTCATCTGTGTGCCTGGTCGTCTGGTCAATATCGTTGTGAAGTAGGGCCAGGAGCGGATGGGAAAAGAGAAAAATGATTCGCCTGACACCTGAAACCTGAAACCTGAAACCTGAAACCTCCCACATGATCCTCTCTGACCAGACCTTGACTGCAATGATCGAATCGGGTGAGCTCGCTATCGAGCCGTTCGATGCGGATTCTATCCAGCCGGCATCGATCGACTGCCGGCTGGGTGATCACTATCTGGTCGTTGAAGACCGGGAGATGGGAATCCTGACACTGGACAGTGAGATCATCTATCGCGAAATCGAAGGTGACAGTATCACGCTGCCGCCGCATTCGTTTCTGTTGGCGACGACGGCGGAGTACGTCCGGCTGCCAAACAACATCACGGCGTTTGTCGAGGGCCGCAGCTCGATCGGGCGCATCGGGCTGTTCATTCAGAACGCCGGTTGGGTGGATCCCGGTTTCGAGGGTCGCATTACACTCGAGCTATACAACGCCAATTCTCTGCCGATCCGTCTGAAGGCAGGCCGACGAATCTGCCAACTGGTGTTCTGCTTTATGGACCATCCGGCCGCCAAGCCCTATGCCGGCAAGTATCAGGGGCAGCGGCGATCGATCGGCAGCCGGGCGTTCCTGGACACTGAAGTCACCGGCGACCAGAGTTGACCGGCGACGGTTCCCCAGATGATGCTCTGATCGTTTGCCCGGCGTTGGCCGCCACGATCCACCTCGGCTTCACCACGGCCTTGAGCGCAACGAAACCGTTGAGGTCGAAGAGATAGATTTGCTCCTCAGTCATTTCTTGGATTCTACCACCGCAATCGCGGGTCGGTGAGCAGATATTCCAAGCGCTTCTCGCAGACCCGGTCCTTGAACTGAGTCTGTTGACTTTTGCGGCGGTCCGCGTTGCTGATGATTCTGGCAATCCTCCCGAAGTGCTTGTTTTGCGCGTCGAGGCGCTCGTCGAAGGCACTGTGGACCGCCTTGCGCAAACCTGCTATGGCGGCTTCGCGAGCTGCGGCGTCACTTGCCGCATGGTATTGCTGCACCCTGGCATCGAGATTCCGGTCAATCGCCAGATAGCGGTCGTTCAGGTCGTCAAGCTCGTCGATGATACTGTTGTAAAGATGGTCCCAGGTAGTCGTCGAACCGGCAGCCACCGTATTCGCCATGCCGTCGCGGTTGCGCAGATAAGCAATCGTTTCCTGAAGAATCTGACGTTGGACCTTGTCGGATTCGCCGCTGTCGCTGACAACATCCCTGATCTGGGCATAGGCTTTAGGCACATCTCCCCCACGTGCCTCAGTCAGCGTGTCGTAGGTCTCCGGATCGCTTTCCATGAGCTCCGTCAGAAACGATTCCAGCGCCGGCATCTCATCGATTCCGGGCCAGTCCTCATCGATCTGCGCCTGCAACGCGCCCGCCAGTGCCAGACTGATGATCAGTGCTATGCGTCTCATTGTCGTTTACCGGTTGATGGTTATTCGATACCCTTCTCGCTGAGCCAGCGCTCAGCGTCCAAAGCCGCAGCGCAGCCGGTGCCGGCAGCCGTGACCGCCTGGCGATACACTTTGTCGACGACGTCGCCGCAGGCGAACACACCCTCCACGGAGGTATGCGTCTGCCCGGGCCTCACCACGATATAGCCTTGTTCATCCGTCGCCAGCGCACCGTCGAGAAAGCCGGTGTTCGGGTCGTGGCCGATGGCGTAGAAGATGCCGGCGCAGGCAATCGAACTGATTTCGTCCGTAACAACATTGCGTATGGTCGCACCACTGACCAGCGAGTCACCCTCGGCATCGACCAGAACCGAGTTCCAGACAATCTCAAGCTTACTGTTTTCCAGGGCGCGCTGCTGCATGATCTTGCTGGCTCGCAGTTCGTCACGCCGGTGTACCAGATAGACTTTCGACGCGAACTTCGTGAGAAACGTCGATTCTTCGA
>CAJWLW010000462.1 GCA_913042885.1 uncultured Lentisphaeria bacterium
TGCCGCAACATCTCCTGCGATGCCACCAGTTTGCGGATTGCCTGTTTATATTCACGATCGTAAAAAAGCTTGCGCCCCTGCTGGTACAGTGCGTCGGCTTTGGCACGTTGGACGTCTCGCCGCCGCCGATCGCGGTCGGAAAGTCCCGCCGTGTCCGATTTGCTCAGCGGCCGGCTGGCCAGGCCGGACGACTGTCGGGACGTCTCATTGGAGAAGCCTGTGTCCTTGTCCTTCTTCAGTATCGAGCAGCTCGTGGCTGCTGCCAGGCAGATGATCGGCAACACTGCGGCGACAGGTCGCATGCTGTTCACGCGTGCGTTCATTTGTCCGCTCCTTTGATCTCGATTCCTGCCACCGTGTAGGTTGCGACTGCATCCGGCGGATTGGGAATGATACGCTTCAACTTCGTACTGAGATCCGCTGCTACATTGACAATTTCTCCGTCCCGGCGGATGGCGCGTTCCATGCGCGTGAACAGACTGCTGCCGGCCTGCTCCTTGAGATTGTCGAGATCGCCGATCACCGCCATCTCCCGACGCGCTCGTGTGTGGGCCACGTTGATGCGGTTTGGATTGTCGATGAACCCGATGCCCTCGCCGTCGTTGCTGCGCACGTAACAGATGATGACCGCGTCGCTCTCGCCGCCTTGGAAACTGTCCACCGTGGAGACGCGGTTTTGCAGGTACCAATCCCATTCTTCCTTTTCGAACTCGAGATTCGGCACCAGGCATTTGACGAAGTCGCGGGTCATGAACTGCCGGATCAGGCGGACCTGGCGGCGATACGGTGCGATGATCGTGATTTCCTTGAGCGGGTACCGCCGGATCAGTTCACAGAAGACGCAGACGCAGAGCCGCGCCTCCAACGGATTTTGCAAGCCGGGTTTGTGTCCCTCGATCACCAGCTGCTCGTGGCGCGCGCGCGCGGGTAGATCGCTGGTTCGGTAAAAGCGCAGGGTAGAGGTCGGGAATCGTTTACGGCGGGTTTCGAAATCGAGTTGGTAGTATTCGGCATGCTCGCTGGCCTTGACCCGGGCATTGTAGAACAACGTCGAGGAGAATCGCATCAGTCGTGGATTCTGGCAGCGATATGACGACTGGAGCAGGAATACCGGGAAGTGGCGCACCGTGCCGAGCCATTCCAGTGCGCTCTTGGACAACACGGTCCACAGCGCTCGCGGCACAGGGCCTCGCTCGTGCAGTCGTTCGACGACCATCTTTGGCAGTGGGAACGGCGGCAGTTGCTGATGATCACCGAACAGCACGGCGCGTTTCGCCAGCCGCAGGCACAGCAGAAATTCATCCATGCGTCCCATGCCCGCCTCGTCGAACACAATACAATCGTACGGACCGTTTTGTTCATAGTCAGCCTGAATCACATCATCACGCAACGTGGCAAAATGTGTGCCTGCATAGATTGTGCCGCCGGTCGATGCCTGCTGCTTCTGCTTGTACGCGGTGACGGCATCGATGTCCTGCACCCAGATATTTGCGTTGACGTCGGCCGAGATGTTGTCACGCTCACGACCGACCCGCAGAACCGGCAGATCGAGAATCCGCCGGCAGACGTTATCCACGGCGGTGTTCGAAGGCGCCGCCAGCAGCAGGCGCTTGCCGCGGCCGCACAGTGTTCGCAATACCTGCTCGAGAACGTACGTCTTGCCGGTACCCGGTGGCCCCTGGATGACAATGATCGGATTTTCGTCACTGACGGCGTTGGCCCAGGCATGTTGTTGCGTGGCGTCGAGCGTGAGGTCGTCGTGGGCGTCGTTGTTGTCGACAAACCCGGAAGCTTCAATGCCCAGTGCCGTGTTCAGCGCTGGCGCGACGAAACGTGATTTTTGCATGAACTCAACGACCGTAGCGTTGATCATGCCGGAAATGAATTTTGTCGGGCCAGGCTGCGGTCGTCCGTAAATACGTGGATTCGGCAACTCGGCATCGGGAACGTCGCGCCACTGAAACCGGCCGTAAAGATAGTCCCGTTCGATCAGGTCGATCTGGAACGAAGCAATCGGTGGATGCTCGCCGCGTATGAAAACCCGCATTCGGCTGCCCTCGGGCAGCGGCAGATCATCAGGTGTCGGCAGTCGCAGGACGAAGGAGCGGCGATCGACCTTTTCGAGGATTTCGCAGTCGCCGAACTGGATGACGAAAACTTCTTCGAGCTCCAGCAACGCGATGTCCGCAGCCTGGATAAACGAGATCTCAGTGAGGATGTTCCACGGCGTACGTGCGGGAATGTGAATCGGCGGTGAGGGTTCCTCATCGAAGATGTCATCGGTCCCCGGCTCGTTGCCGGTCGACGTGGCGTAGCTGCCGTCGAGTGGCAGTTCGAGCTGGTTACTGAGTTCGTCCACGGCCATGTCGGCGACAACCTGCTCGAGCATGTGCCGGACGGACGCGAGCTTCAGCCGTTTCATGATGCGAATAGCACGCGGTTCATAGGTGTCGGCAATTGCGTCGAGGATGGTGGCAACTTCGGTGCGGTTGAGCGTGCGCACGTCGCGCGTCGGTTCCGTGTGCCGCACGTGGGCGACGACTTCGTACATGATCTCCAGCCGCTCGCCGAGCGTCAGTTCGTCGTCCTCGAGAAAGACCAGTGGCGGCTCGAGAATCTCCGGCTCGCCTTCGTTGAACTGCAGCAGCAGCGATTTATCGAAGCCGGGCCCTTCGACTACCATCATGGCGCATTCTTCAGTGGTGCTCCAGATGAAGTACGCAATGCACGCTTCCTTGGCACTAGTCTCGAACGTCTGGTTGAGCAGCTCGAAGGTTTCCTCTGCGATCACGAACGCCTCGGGCCGTGTCGTAAGTTGCCACGACTCGAAAAAGCCACAGGACATTACGGTATCCGGGTCGCTGTCCCAAAGACGCCGCCCCTCCTCGAAGTATCTCGATATCTTTTCAAACTCAGGATGCACAAGCTGTACTCAGTTCAGGTCGCGGTTGCGAAAGTGGTCAATAGTCGCGGCCAGGCCGCGGTCGAAATCGCACGTTGGCTGGAAGCCAGTGGCGGCAAGCCTTCGAGTGTCTGCCAGCGAGTGGCGGATATCGCCCGGGCGCGGCGGCTGGTATTCCAGCCCTGAGCTCGACCCAGTCAGTTCGATGATTTTTTGCGCCAGGTTGTTGATCGTTGTGCCCCGGCCGTAGGCAGTATTGAATATGCCGCTTTGCTCGCTGAAGGCCAGATGCACATTCGCGGCGACCACATCTTTGACATAGACGAAGTCACGGCTTTGCTCACCGTCGTCGTAGATTACCAGGTTGTCGCCGCGGATCGCGCGGTCTATGAAATGTGGTATAGCAGCGGCATAGGCGCTGTGCGGGTCCTGGCGCGGGCCGAAGACATTGAAGTATCGCAGGCAC
>CAJWLW010000463.1 GCA_913042885.1 uncultured Lentisphaeria bacterium
TTCCTCCGCCATCGACAGGAATCCGTCGACCCCGTCACCGAAGCGGCTGAGCCAGGCGCCAATGCGCGTGTCGTCCACACCGCGCGAACCATCCGGCATTTCGGCACCCGGCCGATACTTGCCTGAGAGCACTCCCATCAAGAGTGGTCGGTAAACGGTGATGGCGATGTTTTCGGCGGCGGCCTGCGGCAGGACTTCGACCTCGACGCCGCGTTCGACCAGGTTGTACGGGATCTGGTTGTTGACCAGCGGCGTCCAGCCATTCTTCGCGGCGATCGCATTGGAATGCGCGAACAGCCATGCCGGATAGTTGCTGCAACCTACGTAGCGTGCTTTGCCGGCCGTTACGACCGTGTGCAGCGCCTGCATGATTTCTTCCGGATCCATGCCGACCTTCGGCCAGTGAATCAGGTACAAATCGACGCGGTCGGTCTGCAATCGCAGCAGGCTCTCGTCAATGCTCGTAGTGATGCTTTCGCCGTCGGTCCCCTTGTGCACCTTGGTTGCCAGAAAGATTTTGTCACGCCGGGCGCCGATGATATTGCCGAGCAAATCCTCTGTGACGCCGTCGCCGTACATCGCTGCAGTGTCGACAAATGTCAGACCCGCATCCAGGGCGGTGCTGAGGATGCGGTCCGATTCTGCCTGATCGCAGCTATTGCCGAACATCATCGTGCCCAGGCAGATCTCGGACACCTGCTCGCCAGTACTTCCGAAGGTTATGGTCTTCATTGTTTTCTCTTGGTTGCCTTGCACGGTTATTCCGCGCACGTTGATAGCCTGCCCCCCAACTACTTCAAGCCGGTTGGCGCCAGCTCGCCGATCGAGCTCTCCAGCTCATCCGAGGACTGTACTGCTTCGTGTCCTGCGGTAGCCGGCAGCGGCGTGTCGAATTGGTAGGTGGGGTCCGTTTTCTGGCGTTTGGTGATCTCGTACATCTCGCGCCAGGCGCCGGTCAGAGTGCGGGGCTCCGGCATGTCGTCGGCGATCTCGCGGGCCAGCTTCTTGAGGTTGTAGCAGGGCACCGCCGCGTACATATGGTGCTCCGTGTGCCAGCTCATCTGCCAGTAAAGGAATTCCAGGACAGGGTTCAGTTTCATCGAGCGCGTACACTTTCGGAAGTCCGGCACGTTGTCGCGTAAGCCGCAATGCTGAGGGTGACCGACCAGATAAATCAAAAAGTTCCCGATGAATGGGAACACAGTGATAATGAGCGGCAGTACCCATAGGCCGGAAATGATCGCTATGACCAGTACCGCCCCATGAAACAGCAACTGAATGCGAGACCACCACATCGATTTTCGATGCTCCGCAGGTTGGTCGGTGTGCAGGGCAGTCAGCCATTTTCGACTTGGTGTTGCGGTGCCGCCAGCCTTGCCAAAGGAAGACTTGGCGGTGACTATGATTGAGGAGATGAACCCACCCCGGCTGTACGTGCGGGTCGATGGCAAAAAGAGTCTCACCGTCAGCATCTGCAGGATGAAGCTAACGCCCGAACCCGGCCCGATCGGCAGCAGTATTTCGCGATCCCCTTGAGGGTGCAGCGTGTAGCGATGGTGATAGGTGTGGCTCATGGCATAATCGAAAGGATCCCACCAGCCGAACAGACTGAACAGGTACAGGAAGAACTTGTTGAGCCACTTCGTGCGAAACACTGTGCCGTGTCCCAGTTCATGCGGCGCCACTCCGTTGAAGAAGCTGCCCATCATGCCCTGGACATACAGCGCTACGGCGAATGCGATCCACATGCCCTGGGCCCAGAAGTTGTAGGCCAGGACGCCGGCGGCGGCGACCAGTACGAGGTGCCCGCCGGCCTGAAACCAACCTTGCAGGTCGCTGCGCTGGTTCAGTTCGCGCAGCCGCTGAATTGAAACCGGACAACGATACCACTCGACACGCAGTGTATCGCGAGCCTCACTCAGCGGCATATATTCGGTATTCATTTTCCGGTCCAGGGTTAGGGTGGATGAAGTTGTCACGCCTGCCGTAGAAAACCAATTCATTTCCTACGAAATCAATGATTGGGCGGCAGGTTGTGCCGTCCGTTTCAGGAATTGGAAATATCTCATGGCGACGTCCTGAATCAGGCTCTTTCATGTTGATTGACCGTCGCGACAAATCACCGGGAAACGGTCACCGGCATTGCGCATCGGTTCTCCGATGCCAACTTTGATAAACTGTTTCATCAGGTGATCGCCGCCGGTGAATGTGGCGTTGCTGCTCATGTAATGAATGGCGACGGCGCGGCGCGGCCGGGTGGATTGATTCTTCGGGGAGCCGTGCCAGGTGAGGGCATGGTGAAAGTGGACTTGCCCACGTTGAACCGGGCATGCCCGCGGCCGCACGTCTTGAACCGCCGTGTCGGGCGGCGGGGTGAAGCTTTCTAATTGAGCAAATTCCGCTTGCTCCAGGAGGTGGGACTGGGTCACCAGGAAATCGATCTGATCGCCCCAGCGATGACTGCCCGGCACCATCCACATGCAGCCGTTGTCGACATCGGCATCATCGAACGGGATCCAGGCGGAGACCTCGGTCATCGGTTCGATACTGGGCCACAGCGGGGCGTCCTGATGCCAGTTGGTCGCGCCGCCTGTGCCGGCAGGTTTGTACTGCACCTGGTCGTGCCAGACCTGGAGGTCGTCAAAATCAGTCAGTTGCCGGATCGCCTGGACGATGAACGGATGGTGCAGCAATTGTCTGAAGGCGGGCGCGGCCTCCCAGATATTGGTGATCTGCCAGACCGGCGAGGCGCTGACATCGCCTGTACGCGTATCGCCATCGAGGTTGGCCAGGTCGCGGAACAACAATGGTTTCGGTTCGTCATCGTTGAACCCGAGGGGGCCTTTTGCAAGGACCTGGTTCAACTGATCGGAGAGTTCCTCTACCACCGCATCGGAGAGTACCGGTCCGGCGTTGAGGAAGCCGTCGTGATGGAACGTGCGTATTTGTTCGGCATTCAGCATGGTTTTTCCGAGGTCACTTAAACAGGGTCTGGCGACGGGTTTGCTCCGTATCTGTAACCGCTTGCGCAAAGACCGTGCAGATTGGCTCCATTTTGTTCACCCCAACCTTGCCGGTGAATCGTTCACCCCTCATCGCGGCCAGGATCAAGGGGCTTTTCTAATGTACCGAATACAGCGCTTGATTAAAGACCTTGTTGTGGACTAAAATCTGGCTATTTTTTTTACTTGGAATTTAGAGGGATTGGATTTATAACACTACTAACTGGCGTATGCAAAACCTATGCGTAGTCAACGGTAGAGAAAGAGAGAATCAACCACACCGGCAAACTCGAAACGTGAAGGAGCCTCAAACAATGAAGATTAAAATGCACATCAACGCTGCGCTCATCTGCATGGGCATCGT
>CAJWLW010000464.1 GCA_913042885.1 uncultured Lentisphaeria bacterium
CTTCGGCCATGCGCTCGACCTCGCGGTCGCGCAGGATCACAAACACCGGCAGATGATAGGCGGTGGCGCGCGTCAGATGCGCGTCGATCGTTTGAAGCACCTGTTCATCGATGATGTTGGCGATGAGTATTAACATACATCGTTTTCGTCGACGCTGGTTGAGAAATTCGAAGGCGCCGCGGTAATCGGCGATATTGGTGGAGGGGAACCGGTTGTAGCTGGTGTGGATGAGTTGTTTCATCTGGTCACCGCCGGTATTGGGCGGCACGTAGGCCTCGATGCGTTCACTGAACGCGAGGAGTCCGACGCAGTCGGAGTTTTGCAGGGCGATGTACGAGAGCAACAGAGTGGCGTCGAGGGCATCGTCGAGAAAGGTGGTATCGCCGACTTTATTGAGCATCATCCGGCCGCAGTCGAGCATGAAAATGACGGACTGATTCTGCGTGACCTGGAAGGCCTTGCTGATGAGTTTGTCACGTTTTGCCGTAGCTTTCCAGGCGATTTGCCGGAAGTCGTCATCCGACCGGTACTCTCGCAATCGTTCAAACTCATTGTCGCCCCCGGTGCGATGCAGCGAGCGTATCCCGATGAGGTTGCTCTGGTTGCGCCGTGCCAGCAGGGCGTATTGCGAGATTGTCTTCAGATCCGGATAGACGTGGACGGTGTCGCGACAGTCATAGACCAGGCGGCGCTGCCACAACCCGAGCCGGCTGGAAACCTGAATGTACACAGTCTCGAGGGTGTACTGTCCGCGCGTGTGTATGGCGAGTCGATACTCGACGGCGAGTCGTCCGCCGGCGCCGATTCCGGCGTTGCACGGCAGGTCGCGGGTTTCACCGTTGTCCGGACGGTAATCGGTGGTGCGGAGGTTGATGTTGCGCCGCAGCACGCTGCTGACAATTAGTCGTACGGTATGAAAATGGCCGACTGAGAACGTCACCGGCAGTTCGCGAACGACCGTGAAATGGCGGTGTTTCGGCATGGTCCAGAGATCGGCCAGCAGGAGTACGAGCAGCACTGCATCGGCGGCCAGCACCGGCATCCGGGCGGCGGGCGAGAACAGCACCGCCGTCGACAGTACAGCAGGGATCATGATGAACTGGATAGTGCGGTGGCTCGGTGTCACTAGAACCGCGGGACCTCGACTGATTGGATGATGTCTTCGAGGATGCCGTCGACCGTGCGGCCTTCGACTTCCGCTTCCGGCGTCAGGATGACGCGATGCCGCAGGGTCGAAAGACAAAGGTCGAGAACGTCATCGGGCGTGACGAAGTCGCGGCCGGCCATTAGCGCCGGGACCCGAGCGCCGCGCAGCAGAGTGATGCCGGCTCGTGGCGAGGCGCCGTGGTAAACTTCCTTCCACGAGCGGGTGCGGCGCACGATGGCGTTGGCGAATTCGATGATTTTGGGATCGACGATGATATCCTGCAGGCATCGGCGGACGTTGTGGGTAGTCTCGCTGTCGAGCAGTGGGGTGAGATGCGGCAGAACGTCGTCCGGTGCGTTGTTCTCGCTGATGGCGTTGCGGAGTATTTCACACTCGTCGGCTTCCGGAGGATAGTCGATGACGAGTTTGAACATGAACCTGTCGAGTTGCGCTTCCGGGAGTGCATAGGTACCCTCGGATTCGATCGGATTTTGGGTTGCGATGGTGAAGAACGGCGGTTCGATTTCGTAGTGTTTGCCGTCCAGCGTGACGTGCGATTCCTCCATGATCTCGAGCAGGGCCGAGTGTGTTTTGGCGGGGGCGCGATTGATTTCGTCGGCCAGCAGAATATTTGTGAACACCGGCCCGGGATAGAACTGGAACTCCCGGGTTTTCATATTGAAGACATGGCTGCCGGTGATGTCGGAGGGCATCAGGTCGGGCGTGAACTGGATGCGGTTGAACTTGCAGTCGACGAGACGGCTCAGGGCTTTGGCGATGAGCGTTTTTCCGAGACCGGGCACGCCTTCGATGAGCACGTGGCCACCGCAGAACAAGGCGATGAGGAGCCCGTCTATGAGAGAGTCCTGGCCGATGAAGACCCGGTGCAATTGCGTCCGCAGCTCGTCGATTGTCCGGCTCAGTTGCTGAATGCCGGAGGCCGTGTCGTTTTCCGTGTCGGCCGGGGCGGCGGCGGGCGATGTGTCGTCATTCATGTCGGCTGGCATCTCGGGTGTCTCATTAAAAAGCGGGGATGATTTGTCGGGGATACTCATTTTTTTCCTTTTAGTGTACTCAGGGTTTCCTGCGCACGGTTTCGAGATAATTGCGGATCATCTGCCCGGCATAGTTGGTGTTGCCCGTATGCTGCATGAGGTTACCGTAGGCTTCGATGTGAGCGGCGAATTCGCGGTGACTGCTCTCTGCCGGATCGTGTGGCCGGCCGAAGATCGGCAACCGGTACAACATGAACATGAACCCGACCAGCAGCCAGTGAATTACCAGCCAGTTAATCGGCTCGACGAACAGAAACGAAAACGGATTTTGGAACCGGAAGGCGCTCGGATCGCCGCCGATGCCGGGCTTCTGATGGCCTTCAATAAAGTACACTACCCGGTTTTCGCCAAGGCGATCCGCCAGGTTGGCGGCGATTTGCCGATTGTCGTGTGAGTCGGCCAACTGATAGTTCAGCAGGCAACTGCCGTTTGCGACCAGATAGATCTCGCTCTTGCCGACCGGCTGCTGCACGACGAACGCTTCGTGGGCCACCAGCATGTCCTCTCCGTCGTCGATGGCGACCGGGTGATTGTCAAGGAATAATTCTGCCTGCGGCGACACGCCGTCCGACAGCGGATCGCCTTGACGGACGCCGTAATGCGCTGTGGTCGACACCGTGTCCCAGTCAGTGAAGACGTCGTAGGTCGGGATCTCTTCGTCGTCAAAGAAACTGCCGGTGCGGGCGTTTTTTGGATCGGCGCCCGGATGGTCGATATGCACTTCGTAATCGCGCGCGACGTAAATGACGACTCGTCCCGGCTCGTCGAGAAGCCAGTCGTTCAGTTGAGAAATCGATTCGGCAGGCAGCCCGTCCTTGTGGCGGTTGAACAGCACGAGCACGTCGGCTTGCTGCAGATTGGTTTCCTGGAAGTCGAACATCCTCCGGACAACATGGCCGCGTGCGTCGAGATAATCATAAAACACCGAGCTGCCATTGATGCTCTTGCCGTAGCTGTAACCGTACTCGATCGCGTGCTGGCTGCAGCCGGTAATGAGCAACAGGGCCAGCAGCAGCGCTGTCGCAGCACCGGTGGCGCCGGAATCGGTGGTTAGTTTCGGCAGCGCCTGTTCGAGACTCTTGTGGTTGGCTTCGAACTTGTCGTAGAGGTCACTGTCGGCATTGTGCCCACCGAAAAATACGGCCTCGAAAACCAGCG
>CAJWLW010000465.1 GCA_913042885.1 uncultured Lentisphaeria bacterium
CCGCCCGGCGGATATCGGAGCGCGTCCGAACGACGACCACACGGACGACTTCACCTTTCTTGATGAGGCCGTCGGGTGCGGCTTCCTTCACAGTGGCGCGGACCACGTCGCCAACGCCGGCGTAGCGTTTGCGCTGGCCGAGAACTGTAATGGCGACGACACGTTTTGCGCCCGTGTTGTCGGCTATATCCATGCTGGTTTCAGACTGAATCATCGCATCTGACTCCTATTCGGCGCGGCGGATGATTTCTACGAGCCGCCAGCGCTTCAGTTTGCTCAGTGGGCGGGTCTCACGGATCCTTACAGTGTCGCCGACTTTCGCTTCGTTGCGCTCGTCGTGAACATGAAATTTCTTGCTGCGCGTGATGACTTTCTTATAGCGCACGTGCTGCGTCCGGCGATCAACACGCACCGCGATGGTCTTTTCGTTGTTGGCATTTACGACCGTGCCTGTGCGTGTTTTGCGTAAGCCGCAGTTGGCTTCCGTCTGTTCGGGTATTTCGGTCATTGATCGTTTCTCCAGATTGAAACGGCAGCCTTGCCGCCCGGTCCTGACAGTTAATTGATATTCCTGCGGCGTTCGTTTTCGATGCTGCGGATTCGGGCGATGTCGCGCCGAACCAGCCTCATCCGGGCGGTATTCTCGAGCTGACCGGTCTTGGCCTGGATGCGCAGGTTGAGATACTCGCGCTGGGTGTCCTCAAGCCCCTTGATCAGCTCTTCATCAGTATATTCACGAATGTCGGAAACCTTCATGGCTTTGCCTTCCTCAATGACGCGAGAGCATTCGACAGGGCACGCACAATTTCTGTGCGGCCCGCCGGAATCCCTCGCGGGCAATCTGTTCCGTGCAGCCGCTGACCTCGAAGATCACACGGCCAGGCTTGACTACCGCGACCCAGGTCTCGGGGTTGCCTTTCCCTTTTCCCATACGCGTTTCCAAAGGTTTCTTAGAAATCGGCTTGTCCGGAAACATGCGGATCCATACCTGGCCGCGGCGTTTCATATGGCGCGTCAAAGCCACACGTGCCGCCTCGATCTGCTGGTTGGTTATCCAGTTTTTCCGAAGCACCTGCAACCCGTACTCGCCATAGTCGAGCTTATTGTTTCGGGCCGCGACTCCGGCGATTTTTCCGCGCTGCACCTTTCGGTACTTTACCCTTTTGGGCATCAGCGGCATTTTGATCCTCCTCCGTGTTATCAGGCAGGCAAATCCAAGTTTTCACACCGATCTTTCCAGCCATCGTACGCGCCTCAGCGAAGCCGTAATCGATGTTGGCACGCAGTGTGTGCAGTGGGGTTTTGCCGTCTTTGTATTGTTCGGTGCGGGCAAGCTCGGCGCCGCCTAGGCGGCCGCCGCAACGGACCTTGATTCCGAGCGCGCCCATATCCATTGCAGTCTGAATCGATTTCTTCATGGCCCGGCGGAAACCGATGCGGCGCTCGAGCTGCATGGAGATGTTCTCCGCCACTAACTGGGCGTTGAGCTCCGGCTTCTTGATTTCGACGACGTCGATGTAGATGTCCTTGCCGTCCGTCAACTTGTAGAGCGCGTCGCGCAGGCTGTCGTACTCGGCACGTTTACGCCCGAAAACCAGGCCCGGCCTGGCCGAATGCACGGTCACGCGAACGCGGTTGGCAAACCGCTCGATATCGATGCGCGAGACGGCTGCCTGGCTCAACTGTTTCTTGACGAAGTCGCGGATCTTCATATCTTCCTGCAACAGCTCGCCAAAATCTTTCTTGTTGGCATACCAGCGGCTGCCCCAGTTCTTATTCAGCGCGATGCGGAATCCGATTGGATTGACTTTCTGACCCACTATTTGCTCCTCTGCATGGCACTAACCACGCGGTGTTTCCTGGACTATTCGTCGGTGACCACGACACGGATGTGGCTGGTGCGTTTACGGATACGCCCTGCCATGCCGCGGGCTTTCGTGCGCAACCGCTTCATAATCGGCCCCTCGCCGACGATCGCCTCTTCCACAACCAGATCCGCCTCATCGATACCGCTGCCGGAATTGACCGCGTTGGCGATCGCCGAACGCAGCGTCTTGCCGACCAGGCGAGCTGCTTTGCGTGGCGAAAAATCCACTACGGCCAAGGCCTCTTCCACGGGCTTGCCCTGGATGAGACGCGTGATTTCACGCGCCCGGAACGGCGAACACCGTACGAACTTTGAGACGGCCTGTTTTTTCATGATCTGTTCTCAGGCGTCCGCACCGGGCGCCGCACCTTCATTTTTTTTTCGATGGCTTTGCCGCGATTCGCGCTGTTGCGCCGACCGCGACCGTCGCCATATTTCCCGTTGTCACCACTGCGGCGCTGATAGTCGGCCGTACCTCGACGATCTGAAAATCGTACTCGAGACCGCCGCCTCCTTCAATCCTGCCGACCATTCCCGGCAGGGCGCCGTGGTTAAATCCCACGTTCAAGGCCACCAACTGTTTGTCTGTTTCCATCGCGACGACTTGACAAGCTGCCAAGCCGCCACCGACACCCTCCGGCATCACCAACAGCGTATCGGCCGCTTCCAAGCTCCGGATGAGGTGGCCGAACTTACTCTGGAGTACCTCACTGGCCGGTGACTCGCCGGCCGGATCCAGCACTTCCAGAACTGAATTCAAAGAACTCTGAAATTCCCGTAACTCGCGGTAAATCTCATCCCACGAGGCTTGCAGCCGCTTCATCTCGTCCAGCACCAGGGCTGCCGTCAAATTTTCCCCGTTCACCAACAGGTTAGCCACCGACAGCCGCAGGAACTCCAGTTCCTGGCGACATTCTCTGGCTGCTACATCCGCTGCCGCGTATTCGCTTCGCAACTCGCCGAGCGCCGCCTCCAAACGGACAACCCGCACACTCAGTTGCAAGCACTGTTGCTCCCAGGCGTCGCGGGCTATCTCAGCTTCCCGCAACCGCACAACCGACACGTTATCGCCCCCATTATCCGCCGTTGTGTCGAGACACAAAACCGCCGAAATCAACAGAAGCGCGCGTGAGTTACGCATCAGCCATCGCCTTGTCTATCTGATTTTGGCAGGATTTTACGAAACCCCCGCCGAAATGATGAGGCGAAAGGGTTGAAGTTAGCATGGAGTCCTGTTGCGTCAAGGTGCGCTACATGAAAAAGTTGGGAATATTGGGCCTGCAAATGCCACGATCCTTGCAACGTCCGCTGGGAGAGGCACAGTAGCGTCAAAGGAGGCGGTGCATGGTTCACGTCGAGAAGATCATCTTGCGCGAAATTTCGCTGCCACTGCGGGAGCGTTTCCAGATATCGTCGGGCGGCGTTTTGGACCGCCGCGTGCTGCTGCTGGAATTCATTGATGCCGACGGTGCCGTTGGCTG
>CAJWLW010000466.1 GCA_913042885.1 uncultured Lentisphaeria bacterium
CGATGGATTTTCTCGCCGGCAGTCAGATCCCTGACGAATTGCGACGCCGTCACGTCGGCACCTCGCGCCTCGTCGATGCCATCTTTCGAATCCAGTATTCGCTGTGGTCCCTCCACTCCGTTTATGGCTTTCGTAGTTGGCCGATGTCTGAAAAGGAGCTCGGCCAGCAGCTTCGCGAGCGAATTCACGACAGCATCGTTCCAGGCAGTCATTCGACCACAGCCGAAGCGGTGAGCGCCTACGAGTGCTGGGAATGGCAGGATCGACTGGCGAAGTTCAACGCAAACGTCGTGCGCGTATACGAACATTTCGGCAATGACTGGCTGCTTCCGTATTGGGAACGAGAGGTCATGGACTTCTGGTTGCGGGTGCCACTGGAGTGGCGTCGCGACAAACAGTTTTACCATGATTACATCGACGGGCTCAGTGGTGATTTACCACCGCCCTTAGCCGGCAGCGTCGTGAACAGTTTTGCGAGGATCGCGCGGCGACTTGGTGTTTTCGACCCGGCCCGACGCGCCTACGTAGCCATGCGTCGTGCTTCTGGCGATCGCATTTACGATCATCCGATAGGTTGGTTCGGAATCGTCGATCGTGACCGTTTCGCGGACCTCTACACCGGCAACGAAGGCATCTACTCCTTCCTGGCTCTGGCCCAGCTCAAACTGTTGTAACTATTACGATCACCCGACTTCGTGATTTGATCTTGCCCGCCGCTCGCACTATTTCCTTAACTATTTGAAACTACGCACCTTTTATAAGCTGTGGCTTATAAAAGGTGTTGCGATTACGCGACTTGATTCAGCGGGCTGGACCGAACGGGAGTTCGTTGAAGGGGCGGGCGCGCGGATGAGCGTCGATATCCAGCGGCGAAGTCAGGCCGAGATCGAATTGATAGCAGCCCAGGCCGGCGATCATCGCGGCGTTGTCGACACAATACTTCGGTGGTGCGATGATCAGTTTGACGCCGGCGTCGTCGGTTGCTGCCTGCATTTTCCGGCGCAGACGACTGTTGCAGGCGACGCCGCCGCAAAGCACGACGGTGGCGGCGCCGAACTCGGTTGCGGCTGCGATCGTCTTGCGCACCAGCACAGCGACGACGGATGCCTGAAAGCTGGCAATGACGTCGAGCACTTCCGGGACCTGCGCCTCTGTGGCGGCGCCGTCCGGACCGAAACGTTTACGCACGTGTTGCAGCAGGGATGTCTTGACGCCGCTGAAGCTGAAGTTGTAGCGGTCTTCCTGGCGCACAGGCGTCCCGGCACGGCCGACAAGACCCTGGGGGAAATCAATGGCCTTGGCATTGCCGGACGTCGCCAGTTGATCGATGACCGGCCCGCCAGGATAGCCGAGGTTGAGGATTTTCGCGGCTTTGTCGAAGGCCTCGCCGGCAGCGTCATCCAAGGTCTGGCCGATGGTACGGCACGCACCATCGTCGGCGACCAGTACCAGCAGCGTATGGCCGCCGGAGACGATCAGCGCCAACAACGGATAAGTCGCGGGGTTGCGCATGTGCTCCGGGTGATCAATGAGCGCGCCGAAGACATGCCCCTGCAGGTGATCGACCGCAATCAGCGGCCGTTCCAACGAGGCTGCCAGGCCCTTGGCATAGGCGACGCCGACCAGCAGCGCCGGCAGCAATCCGGGCGTTGCGGTCACCGCAACGGCGTCGACAGCGTCGATGGTGATGGCCGCTTGTTCGACCGCCTGCCGGACGATAGGATCAATGGCCTGGAGATGTTCGCGCGCTGCGAGCTCCGGCACGACACCGCCGTACGGGGCGTGTTTGGCGACCTGCGAGGCGATAACGTTGGCGAGCACCTGGTGCCCGTCACGGACGACGGCGGCAGCGGTTTCGTCGCAACTGGTCTCGATGCCGAGAACGATCACGGTGTCACCGGCGCCGGGTCGTCGCCGTCCGCCGCGTTGCCGGCGTCCGTGGCCACGGCGAGTTCTTCGCGCATGGCTTGTGTAGCACTCTGAACGCTGGCACTGGTTGGTCGCGCGCTGGAGGTGACTTCGCCACCGGTGCGGCGGATGAGGTCCAGGACAATTTCGACGCCCTGGTCGAGTTGCAGGTCCTCGATGCTTTCCGGCTCATCGGGCTCGGGCTCGGCACCGTCCGGCCGTAAAAGTTGACGATGGACCTGACCGGCATCTTCATCGCTGATGTCCACGATGATGTCCGGCTCGATGCCATTGCCGTGGATGACGCGGCGGCCGGGTGTGTAGTACTTCGAGGTTGTCAGACGCAGAGCGCTGCCGTCGTCGAGCTCGATGATGCTCTGCACCGAGCCTTTCCCAAAGCTCTTCTCGCCGATCACCACGGCGTGGTTGTAGTCCTGCAGGCAGCCGGCAACAATTTCGGCGGCACTGGCGCTGCCCTCATTGATCAGCAGGACGCAGGGCAGGTCGGAAAATTTCTCACCAGGCAGCGAGTTGTACTCTTGTTTTTTCGTGCGCTTGTTGCCCTCGGTAAAGACGATGAGTTTCCTATGTTCGACGAACATGGACGAGACGTCGATGGCGGAGGTCAGCAGTCCGCCTGGGTTGAAGCGCAGATCAACGATCAGCCCGCGAATGCCGTCGTGACGCATCTGTGTGAGCGTTTCGCGGAACTCATCGGCGGTGTTTTCGTTGAATTGGGTAATCAACAGATAGCCGATCTGGCCGGGTAAAACTTCGGAGCGGCGGATGGTCTGAATCTCGATGATGGCACGGACGACGTCGACTTTGAAGGTCTGGTTGGTCCCGGGGCGATAGACCGTCAATGATACGGAGGTGCCGGGCTCGCCCTTGATCATGCGGATGGCATCGGGGAGCGGCAGGTCGGTAGTCAGGACGCCGTCGACTTCAACGATCTGATCTTTGGCCTGCAAACCGGCTTTCATGCCCGGGGAATCCGGCATCGGTGCGATCACGGTAGGCCTGTCGTTGCGGATCGAGATGAAGACGCCGATGCCGCCGAATTCGCCTTCGGTTTCCTCGCGCATATCCGTATAGTCAGCCGGCGGAATGAACGAACTGAAGCGGTCGAGTGAGCCGACCATGCCGTTCATGGCGCCGTAAACCAGCTTTTCGTAGGCGACGTCGGTCTTGTCGACATAGTGCTTCTGGATGAGCCGCATGACGGTGACGAATTGGCGCAGGCGCTGCAGGCCCTCTTCTTCATCGGTCTCGCGAGCGATGGCACAATAGACGCGAAAGCCGATCACCAGGTTGAGCACCAGCACGGTGACGAGGACGCCGGCGACAAATTTCTGCTTGCCGTTCATATCATGCTCCGGTGTTGGAGGGGCTTAGTTGATCAGTTCGTGTTCACGAAAGCTGTAGTAATCGCA
>CAJWLW010000467.1 GCA_913042885.1 uncultured Lentisphaeria bacterium
CACGGCGACGGATTTGATGCCCAGTTCGTGGCAGGCCGCGGCGATATCGATGGCGTACTCGTGGAAGATGACCGGGTCGTTGTAAGTGAACGCGACGCTCGTACAGCCCATATTCTTTGCGGTCTCCGCAATCTTCTGTGGGTCTGCAGTGTCGCTGAGCGTATCGATTTCGCGTGACTTGCTGATGTCCCAGTTCTGGCAGAAGCGGCAGGCGAGGTTGCAGCCGGCGGTGCCGAACGACAGGGTCGGCGTACCGGGAAGAAAGTGGTTGAGCGGTTTTTTTTCGATCGGATCGATACAAAACCCGCTGGACCGCCCGTACGTCGTCAGGACCATGTGGTCTCCGTCGCGGCGCCTTACGAAGCACAGGCCTCGTTGCCCGTCTGTGAGCATACAGGCACGGGGGCACAGGTCGCACTGGATGCGCCCGTTCGGCAGGCTATGCCAATATTCAACTGGAATCGTATCCGTCATCCTGCCTCAAGTTACATTGCATCGGAATGATCATCAAGGAACCATCCGCGGGAGAAGGCCGGCGCGAATCGACAAGGGTTGGTTGCCTCGGCACTGGTGCGTACGGGCTCGGCGAGCGGCAGGCCGGATGCTATCTGTCGCGGGTCCCGGCGTAGCTGGCCCAGGCGTGGAGCAGGTCACGGGCATCGGATTGCGGCGTTTGCAGGAGTTTCTGCCCGGCCTCGGCGATGCCGGTGTCGATGCGGTTCTGGATGGCGTCGCAGGCGCCGGAAGATCTGACGAGTTCGCGGACACGAGTCAGGTCGGCAGCGGAGAGGTCCTGCCGGCCGAGGGTATCGGCGAGAAACTGGTGGTTGCCGGTGGTTGTGCGCTCAAGGGCCTCGGCGTATAACATGGTCGGCTTGCCCTGGCAGACATCGGAGCCGATGGGTTTGCCGAGCTTGTCTGCGTCGCCGTAAAGGCCGAGTACGTCATCGCGCAACTGAAAGGCGAGCCCGACCTGTTCGGCGAAGTCACCGAGGTTGGCGACCTGGGGATGCTCGACGTCGTCGACTTCGAGGCCGGTCATGGCGCCAGCTTCGGCGGCGAAGCGCAATAAAATCGCTGTTTTACCGCGCAGCATTTCGGAGATTTGCGTTATTGAAACAGTGGCTGGCGACATCAGCTCGAAAGATACGTCGAGTGCTTCGCCGCCGATAAGCATAGGATTGACATAGCCGTTAAGGCGTTTTAGAATTGACAGACCAATTGCTGAAGGGATGCCCGCATCGATTGCTTCCAGGATCAGGCGATTGGCCCAGGCCTGCTGAATATCACCTGCGAGGATAGCGATATGTTCACCGAATTTCCGGGCCCTGTCCTGGTCGGCGAGGGCATCTTCAGTGACTTGCCGTGCGACGTGCACATGGGCGGCCGGCCCACCGCGCCGGGTATCGTCCTGGTCGATGATATCGTCATGCACGAGAGTCCAGATATGATACAGTTCGATGGCGGCGGCGATACGGTCGGCGGCGGCGGTCGGCGGCCGGAAGAGGGCGCAGCACCAGAGGTACAAGGCGGGGCGCATGGCCTTGCCGGTTCTGGCGGGATAGGCGAGCACGGCTTCACGCAGGTAGCCGGGGTGCAGGGCGGCCGTGGTGGCGTCGCCGGTCAACAGTGCGCGGACCCGGTTGCCGATGTCATCAAGTTCTTGTTTCATGTGCAATAACGTTAGTGGGAATTACCTTACAGTATCACGACAAGCGGGACAGGAAACATGAGTGAAAAGGATAACAACATGGTTGATGCGTGGCGCCAGCGCATGTATACGATCATTTTCGAATCCGACACAAAGGCGGGGCGGCTGTTCGATATCGTTCTGATAGGGTGCATCATTGCCAGCGTGATCGTTATCATGCTGGACAGTGTGGATTCGGTGCATGCAAGATTCGGCGGGTTGTTGTGGCGGGTGGAATGGGTCTTCACGATTCTGTTCACCATCGAGTACGTCCTGCGGCTGATCTGTATCGGGCGGCCAATGAAATACGCCTTGAGCTTTTTCGGTATCGTGGATCTGCTGGCGGTGCTGCCGACATACATCAGTCTGCTTGTGCCGGGCAGTCATTATCTGGTGGTGATACGGATTCTCCGGGTGCTGCGGGTTTTCCGGGTGCTGCGGATCGTGCAATACGTCGGTGAGGCGAATGTGTTGTTGCGGGCAATGCGCGCCAGCCGCCGCAAGATCGAGGTGTTTCTGTTTTGTGTGATCACGCTGGTTGTGATTCTTGGCTCACTGATGTATATCGTCGAAGGCCATGTGCCGGACTCGAGGTTCAGCAGTATTCCGCGCAGCATCTACTGGGCGATTGTGACGCTGAGCACGGTTGGCTACGGTGACTTGAGCCCGGTGACGCCGTGGGGGCAGGCGCTGGCATCGGTCGTGATGATCATCGGGTACAGCATCATCGCTGTACCTACCGGCATCGTGACGGCCGAGTTGTCGAGAACATCTCGTCAGGAGCCGGCACTGGTCTGTCCGGACTGCAGCCGGGAAGGGCACGACAAGGACGCCGACCACTGCAAGTATTGCGGCGGCGAGCTCGACGGGGACATCATCAACTGATGCGGCACGTCATCGAGGTCGCAGCGGCCGTGACCCGGCGTCAGCTGTCGGCGGCCTGTCGCTGCTGAACGATTTCGAGCAACTGGCTTGCCATGGGATGGGAACGGTGCAAGTCGAAACTGACCGAGCACGGCTGCGTGCGCACGCTGTGGAGGCCGATGAAGGTGCGCGGCTCGACACTGCGGATACTCTCCCACGGTGCTTCAATTTCCTGGATAAAGTCCTCGTAACGCAACCCGTCGTCGTCGACGACGAGCTTGACTCGGCGCCGCATCGTCCACTCGATGACAATGACGAACAGAGCCAGGGCGAGCACTGCCTGTGAAATGACGAAGCCGAGAATGGCCAGGGGCGGCAGTTGGGCATCTAGGATTGGCTGCGGCACCAGTTTGCTGTTGACGATCAGCAACACGATGAGGATGCCGAGCAGGCGCGGCCATTTGTATTGCACGGAGGCCCTGATCAGGCCACGGGCGAGGATCCCGGGCGACTGATATGGATTGGTCGAGGTCATAGGAGATTTGCTGCTTTCACGCGTAGGTACTCGTTGATCAGCGACGCCGACAGATTTTCCGGATGCAACTCCAGGCAAAGGACGCCGCGTTTTTTCATGTTCTCAATCGCCTTGTGCCGCCACAGCAGATATTCGGCAGCTGCGGCGCGGCGGAAGTATTGCGTTTCGGTTTTCGGTTCGGCTTCGGCCATGCGCTCGACCTCGCGGTCGCGCAGGATCACAAACACCGGCAGATG
>CAJWLW010000468.1 GCA_913042885.1 uncultured Lentisphaeria bacterium
TGGCAAACGTGTATGCAGCGGTCATTCCCCGATGCGTATGTATCATAGCTTGTAAACCATGATGCATATCGACCGCTGCTATCCCTCCCCGTTTTTAAGTAGGGACAACTCTCTCTAATGACGAAATCCCATTCGTCGATGGTAAGAGAGATCAGGCAACCTGTTTCAGCAGATCCTCCCCACGAAATCCGCGCCCTTGCCCCATCCGCGTGAAACCTTCTTCGCGCAAGCGAGCGCCATGATTTAGCTGCAAGACTGCTGATTTCACGTACCTCCTCCAACCCGCAGTTAGCCGCCCTGGCCAACGAGTTGCAGGACGAAAGGGAACCCGCCATGGGCTGGATGAGTCCCGGGTCGATCGGTGTAGTGAGAAAACTCACATACCCCCCGGAGTAAACTTTTTCCTCGTTTCTTTCGTATCACGATGACACGTAGTTGAACTGTTTTACTCGACACGAAACAAGGAGGGGGGGGGACGAACATCGAGACAATGTGTTTAGGGGGAGACAAGGGACACCAAGCCAAGGAGAACGACCATGACCCAATTTATTCGCGTACTGACAATCGCCATCATGCTGCTGCTTTGCTGCAGCATCATCGAGGCGGCACCCGGCCAACAAAATCCGACCTTGCAAAGCCTGAGCCCACAAAGCCTGCAAAGCCTGCCCCCGCACGACCCGGTCCTCATCCTGCCGGCTCGAAAGGTGGTTATTAATCCAGCCAAGCACCTGATGATCACCAACCTGGGCGTGGTTGAGGATCCGGTACGTACCAACCCCAATGCCGGCCGCCGGGCAGTCTGGACATTCAAACACCTGATGGAGAATATGGCCGGCGAGAACGACCCTGCTGAATTCACCCTGCGGTGGTTGGAGTACTGGGAAACCGATCAAGTCGTGAACGGTCAGGTGTCACCGGCGCGCCCGGACATCCGTGAGCTAATCATCGACCCGTGGCTGGACGCCAGTTGCCATGGGCAGCTGGACCTGAGAATCGCCCCGTTCAAACTTCTCGCTATTGTGAATCGCATGGACCTGCGCGTACACAACGCGAAGTCAGTGAGCACTGCCGGTGAAGGCCGATTCATTTTCGGCGTTGTCGACCCGAACGGAATGCCGCTCAGGTTCGTGGTGATATTCGAGTATGAACTGCTTGCAGAGAACATGGGTGAGGTGCGGGGCTGGGCGCACCAATGGTATAAACTCGGGCGTCATCCGCTGGGCAGCCGCGGCTACAACCGTGCGCTCGAGCGTATCACCCGCAGATTTACCGATGCCGGCCAGGCACCGGACAAGGTCAACGGCAACCCGATCAACCAGATACGCACCAACGAGATTTCCCTTGGCCCCAGCTGGGAGTTGCGCGAGTTCGTCCTCGATCGAAATACCGGGCTGCTGGCCCAGTACACTGTCGCCCAGACCCCGGACACGATTCGCTTCAATGGCACACCGCAGCTGGCGCGGTTGATCAATGCGAACGAGGCAGCGCTCCTCGACGGTACGTTTCGCCTGCCCGCTGCCTGGTTTGGCCCGGGATCGATTTCCGGTCCGTTCCTGCCTTCGGACTTTCCTGATTTCGAGGACCGGACCTTCACGGTCAACCCCTTCGGGGGGCCGTTGCTCAACATCCCATGGAGTGCCGCAAACATCAACAACAACGAAGCACGACACGCGTTCGCGTTGAACACATGTAACGGCTGCCATCGGGACGAGACCGATACGGCGTTCGTACAGGTCGATTTCCCGAGGCAACACAATCTGCCTAAAAGCCTTGGCAACGAGGCCGAGCTGGCAGCTTTCCTGACCGGTGGCGAGGTTGTCGATCCGGTGGACCACGAAACCGTAACGAAATTCAACGACCTGAAACGTCGGGCCGAGGATCTGAAGGAACTGCTCGAACACATCCACCGCGAAGGGTTCAGCAGTCCGCCCCTCGAACCTCATGAACCGCGATTTGTCCACTGACGCCTGTTACTTCCCCCCCGGTACAGCGTTGTAAAAAGTGGATGGAAAGAAATAGGCCGCTCATTGTGAGCGGCCTATTTTTTTCCCCCCGAAAGCTGGCCCGACTCATGTAATCCTGCTCTTGTTTTCTGCGGCGCACTGGCTACTGTTCGGCTTCGTCAGAGTGTCGCCGCCGATGGCGTTGCTCCACCATCCACTTACCTGATCCACACCTCGGAGTCATCCCATGAGTGTCTCGATCCACCCCAGCGTCGACAACGGCTTGACCCCTGCAGGCGAGGGTTTCGAGGGCGGTAGCCTTCTCTGCCAGTGTACCGGTAACCAGGTCAAGGTCAGCATCTCTTCCCAGTGCGCCTACAACCACGTGTGCGGCTGTAGCAAGTGCTGGAAACCGGAGGGCGCGTTGTTTTCCCAGGTCGCTGTTGTCGGCCGCGACCACGTCAGCGTCACGGCGAACGAGGACAAGCTGCAGATTGTCGATGCGTCCGCTGCCATCCAGCGTTATGCCTGCACCGGCTGCGGCGTGCACATGTACGGCCGCATCGAGAATCAGGGCCATCCGTTTCACGGCTTCGACTTCATCCACGTCGAGTTGTCGCCGGACAGCGGCTGGGCGCCGGCCGAGTTCGCTGCCTTTGTCTCGTCGATCATCGAGTCCGGCGCCGACCCGGACGACATGGGTGCGGTTCGCGCGCGCCTCAAGGAACTGGGCCTCGAGCCATATGACTGCCTGTCGCCGGGACTGATGGACGCGATCGCCACCCACGCGGCCAAGTCTGCCGGCTGACCCGGAAGGCGCCTTGCCGGCCGGGGGACCATGATTCACCAGGAAGGAACGAAGGAATCCTGAACACTTTTTCGTCCCCATCCCCTTGCCCGTCTCTTCCTCAGTAGACGGATCGGCCGGCCACTGGCGGCCCTGCCGCTTCGTCCGTTTATTCCGCGCCTGGATCCTGCGCCTGGGCTTTATAGGGACAACGTCCCGATATGCTGCGGACTGGGACGGCAAATTCGTCCGGACAGTCGTTCACGTACCCGATAGATCCCGCACGGCGCCGCATGGACGCATCGATATATACAACATCCCTGTTACAAGTAAGTTGTCGAAGAATTATGAATTGATGCTGACGAGTAATGGCGTTTTGTCGCAGCATGCGGAACCTGGCAGAAAATTTTGTGTTCCAATGCACCCAAAATTTTTCTTGGAATTTCCGCCAAAACTTCCTATAACCACCGATCACCCATGCATAGGTATAGTGGGCGGATCTAGTTTGGATCTCTCTGGAAACCGGAATCATCAAGACTCAGTGCGTGATAGTCGTGGCACTCACATGAAGCATTGCAAAACAGGAGAAA
>CAJWLW010000469.1 GCA_913042885.1 uncultured Lentisphaeria bacterium
ATGGGCAACTTCTTTATTTGCAGATCTTTATGGCAATCCTGTGACGGACAGACGATGTTTCAATACGCCTTTTCTTCTTTGCGGGAAATCGCCGAAAATCACGCCTCCCGCAGGTCCTGCCCGTAATACACATCGATCGACTTGCCACGAATCGCACGCGTATCGTCAGCCGCCAGAAAAAAAGCGGTACGCACAATATCATCTGGATTGATTCGCGGTTGAAGATCAAGATTAATGAGGTCGGGATGTAAGTCGCCTGGCTTGGAGCGCGGGCCTGGCGGTGGCGGATCATTGCTGACAGCACCGGGTGAAATGGCGTTTATCGCGATATCGAGATGGTTTACTTCGGCGGCCATCGCCTCGGTCAGGCCGAGCAGGGCGAACTTGGAGGCGGAGTAAGCCCCGCGCGTTGCGAGCGCTTCCTTACCGGCCATTGAGGCGATGTTGATGATTCGGCCGTGTCCCCTGGGGATCATTATCTTCAGCGCTTCGCGGCTGCACAGGAAGGGGCCTCTCAAGTTGACTGCGATGACCCGGTCCCAGTCCTGCACGTCCGTGTCTACGGTATCGCATTTCAGGTTCTGCGCGGCGTTGTTGAGGAGAATGTCCACGGCCCCGAACTGCTTGGAAATCTCGGAGAAGACGCGCAACACATCAGCTTCGGCACTGACATCCGCTGGTGCCACCATGCATTCACCGTCCAGTGCCTCGATCTCTGCAGCAACATCGGCGAGGCTGGATTCGGTCCGCCCCACCAGGACAGTTCGGGCCCCCTCTCTGGCAAAGCCGACGGCAAGGGCACGGCCAATGTTTCTGCCGCCTGCGCCAGTGACTACGGCGATCTTCCCTCTGAAACGCTTGTCCATGATTCGGTCCTCATAATTTATTTCGGGTAATCGATACGCACCCAGTCAAATACGACCATGTCTTTCGGCAGCCGCTGGTCGTCGTTGTCGCAGGCCTTCGCGGGACAGTCCGGATACAAAGCGGGCGTCATTGTTGCCGGCATAGGCATTCAGTATCAGGCCGAGCTGCTTGTAATGACGGTACGGGACAATCACTGGGCATTACTGGACCGTAGGTACGGCGGAATTCAACCGATGACGCAGCGCGTATTGGCAGGAAGGTAAGCGTTGGCGATTTTACGTTCCGGCCGGAGTGGGTATCTTACCCAGTCATGATCAAGGTCAATGAAAAAGATGTGGCGTGGGTCGACGGCATGACGCTGGCGACGTTGCGGGCACAGCACAAGCCGGATGCCGATATCACGGTGTACAACGGTTTTCCTGTTGTCGATGATTGTCCGGTAATTCGCGGCGACCAGGTTTGCTTCATCCGCCGCGGCGAAATGCCGAGCGCCGCGGAGATGCGGCAGCTCATCGTCTCGCGCCACTCTCCGGCGGTTTACGAGGCGGTCTGCGATCGCACTGTTGGGATTGCCGGTGTGGGCGGCCTGGGTTCGGCTCTGGCGATCGCCCTGGCGCGGTTGTCGGTCGGCCGGCTGATTATCGCTGATTTCGATGTCGTCGAGCCAAGCAACCTCAATCGACAGCAGTATTTCTGCGAACAGATCGGTATGCGCAAGGTCGATGCCATGAAGGCCAACCTCGAGCGCATCAACCCCTACCTCGATGTAACCATAGTTGCCGAACGCATCGATGCCGGCAACATCACTGCGCATTTCGCCGCTGCCGACGTGTTGGCGGAGTGCTTCGACAACCCGGAATCGAAGAGCGTCTTTGTCGAAACCTGCCTGGCCGAACTGCACAAGCCGGTCGTGGCGGTGTCGGGGATTGCCGGCTATGCGGACGCCGACAAGCTGATATGCCGCGAGCCGATGCGCAACTTCTACCTGATCGGCGACGGCGTCAGCGCGGCGCAGCCCGGCTGCGGCTTGATGGCGCCGAAGGTAGGCATTGCGGCGCACATGCAGGCCAGCAAGATTCTCGAATTACTCCTCGACCATTCAACCGGAGACCCCAAATGAACCTGACTGTCAACGGCGAATCCCGCACCTTCGAGCAACCGCTTTCGGTGCACCAGTTGCTCTCCGAATTGAGCCTCAACGAGAAGCGTGTCGTCATCGAACTCAACGAAGCAATCGTTGATAAAGCCAGCTACATCGACACGTCGCTCAGCGATGGAGATTGCCTGGAAATCATTCAATTTGTGCCGGGGGGTTGAAACTTTCACAAAGCGAACTATTTCAATGCCTTTTATGCCTATGTTCCGGTAATACAATTTTCACCCAGACGTCGACCTCATGCCCCATCGCCTTCTCCGCTTCGGGCTCAGCAAAGAATACAACGAGCCCCGGATGTTCCGCTCGCCGGAGCAGCTCAAGAAGTCGTATGATGTGGTCATCATCGGTGCCGGCGGCCATGGTTTGGCGACAGCGTACTACCTGGCGCGCGACCATGGCATCACAGATGTCGCGGTCCTCGAGCGCGCCTACATCGGCAGTGGCGGTACCGGCCGGAACACCGCGATCGTCCGTGCCAACTACCTGACGCCGGAAGGCGTCGCCTTTTACGACGAGAGCATCCGGCTGTTCCAGGATCTGTCGGCTGATCTGGATCTGAACCTTTTTTATTCGCAGCGCGGCCATTTCACCCTGGCCCACAGCGACGCGTCCCTGCGAACGATGCGCTGGCGTGCCGAGGTCAACAAGCACCTCGGTGTCGACAGCGAGCTGGTCGACACGGCGTTCATCAAGGAGAAGTGCCCGCACATCGACCTGTCCTGCGGCGGTCACGCGCCGGTGATGGGCGCGCTGTTTCATCCGCCCGGCGCAATTGCCCGTCACGACGCCGTAGCCTGGGGCTACGGTCGTGGTGCCGACCAGCGCGGTGTCGAGATCCATCAGCAGACCGAGGTGACGGGCATCGTGGTGAAAGGCGACAAGGTGACCGGTGTCCAGACGAACCGTGGCACCATCGAGACCAGCAAGGTCGTTTGCGCCGTGGCAGGTTACACGCCACCGATCCTGGAGATGATCGGCATCAAGACGCCGCTGGTGATCCAGCCTCTGCAGGCCTGTGTCAGCGAGCCGCTGAAGCCCTGGCTCGACACGATCATTGTCTCGGCCAGCCTGCACTTGTACGTCAGTCAGTCGTCGCGCGGCGAGCTGGTGATGGGCGCCTCGCTCGATCCGTACCCGATCCATTCGACGCGCTCGACGCTGGATTTCGTCGAAGGGCTCAGCGGTCATCTGCTCGACCTGTTCCCGTTCCTCGGGGACGTCAAGATCTTGCGCCAATGGGCCGGGCTATCGGACATGACCCCCGATTTCTCGCCGATCATGGGGCTGACCCCGG
>CAJWLW010000470.1 GCA_913042885.1 uncultured Lentisphaeria bacterium
GAAACCGACAAGGACATCATCGTCTTCTGCGGCGTCCGGTTCATGGCCGAGACCGCCAAGATCCTGAGCCCCGAAAAAACCGTCCTGCTGCCCGCCAAGGTCGCTGGCTGCTCGCTGGCTGCCAGCATTACCGCCGACGACGTGCGCCAACTCAAGGCCCGCTACCCCGGTGTGCCTGTCGTCACGTACATCAATACGTACGCCGATGTCAAAGCAGAAACCGACATCTGCTGCACCTCGAGCAATGCCAAGGCAGTTGTCGAATCGCTCAACACGGACAGCATTATCTTCCTGCCTGACGAGTTCCTGGCGAAAAACGTCGCGAGAGAGACGGGCAAGCATATCATTTTCCCGACCAAAACCCCGAAAGCCGACGACGAGATCGAGTACGAGCTCATCGGCTGGCATGGGCGCTGTGAAGTTCACGAGAAATTCACCGTCGAAGATATCGACAACGCGCGCCGCCAATTCCCTGACGTGCTTGTGCTGGCTCATCCCGAATGTTCGCCCGATGTCGTCGAGGCCTCCGACTATTCCGGCAGCACCACCGCCATGGTCAAGTATGTGCAGAATCACGATTCACCGCGCTTCCTCATCCTGACCGAGTGCAGCATGGCCGACAACATCCTGGCAGAGAACCCGGGCAAGGAACTGCTGCGCATGTGCAGTATCCGCTGCCCGCACATGAACGAGATCACCATGGAAGAAACGCGGGATTCCCTCAAGTACACGCAGTACGTCATCGACGTGCCCGAAGACATCCGAGTTCGCGCCCGTGCCTCCTTAGACCGGATGCTGGCCATCGGTGCACCGGTGGCCAGCGCGGATTGATGACGGCGATCGATGCCACCGTCGTTTGTAAACCGCTCAGCGGCGTCCACTACGCAGTCAGCAATCAGGTCCAGGCGCTGCTGGCAAGCTACGGCGATCAGGAGCCCATATGCTTCGCCGGAGATTGCGACCTGGCCGGCGCGCTGACGCGGTATCCCGATGTCGGTGCGCATGTCGACAACAGCCTCACGACTGCCAGCCGCCGCATCTTCTGGCAGCAGTATCGCCTGCCGAAACTTCTGCGGCGGTACCACTGTGATCGGCTCCTTGCCATGGCGTACACCGCGCCGCGCCGCTGCACTGTGCCATACGCCGTGCAGATCCACGACGTCATCGCCCTGCGCCGTCCCGAGCTCTGTACCGCCCGCAATGCCTGGCACATGCGCTTTCTCATGCCCCGATCGATACGCGCCGCCGAATGGGTCATTACATCGTCAGCACCCGTTGCCGATGAGATTGTCACCCTGACCGGCGTAGAACGCGACCGCGTCCACGTCGTGCCGCTCGGTGTCGACAACATCTTTCTGCAAGACCCCTGCCCGGAATCACTGCGGCCCGAGTGGCGAGAACTTGTGCCGTACCTGCTGTTTGTTGGTAACTTCGAACCGAAGAAGGGGATCGATAAACTGCTCGACGCCTACGAAATCATCGCGGCGCGCACCGGACTCAACCTCGTGCTGGCGGGGCGTGACGGCTGGAAATGCAAAAATCTGACAAACCGCATTACCCGCCACACAGGGCCTGGAAAAATCACCCGGCTCGGTTATGTCGAGCGACGCCAATTGCCGGCGCTCTACGAGCACGCCAGACTGTTTGTCCTGCCTTCGGTTGAGGAAGGTTTCGGCCTGCCGATCCTCGAAGCCATGGCGCGCGGGACAGTTACCATCCACAGTGACCATCCCGTGCTGCAGCGAACCTCGCATGGGTTCGGTGTTACGTTTCCGGTCGGTGATGCCGCGGCCCTGGCACAAACGATCGAACGCACGCTCAACGATCCCGACAAAACTGTGGAGTTCGCAACCGCCGGACGCGACTATGCCCGCGCTCAAACGTGGGACCGCTGGGCCATACGTACCGCCGGGGCAACAGGATATTTTTGAAGCCGGTAAACCCCGAACTCCGAACCCCAAACTAATGATTCTCTATATCACAGGAACATTTCCCGCCTGGAGCGAAACGTTCATCGCTCAGGAACTGCGGCTGCTGGCTGCTGCCGGAGTACCGCTGCTTCACGTCGCCATCCACCGCGGCCAGGGCAGCCCGCCCGATGGCGTGCCGGAGCCCGTGTACCTGACCGACGATCAGCCCGGCACCGACGGCTCCCGCGGGCTCAGCCTGCCAATCCCGAAAATCGTGCGGCGAAAAATGACACTGCGCCGCCACAGCGCAGCTGTCCAGCGCCTGACCGAGCTCGTCGATGAACACCGCCCGACATTGCTTTACGCTGCCTTCGCCGACTTGCCTGGGGTGCTGACAGCGCACGTCGCGCACACCTGTGCCACCCGCTACGCGATCAGTGTCCACGCCCGCGACGCGCTGGTTCCGAAGTTCGATGACCAGTTCCTCTATGGCGCCGCCGAGAGCGTCTTTGTCTGCAATCAACGTGTACATGATGCCTTCGTTCAGCGTTGCCCAGACTACCTCAGCAAGACACAGCTCGTCCATCACGGGCTGGATCTGGAGCGCTGGCCGATGACCGGCACGACGTTCAACCCGGACCCGTTGGTCAACCTTTTATTCGTTGGCCGCCTCATCGAAAAAAAGGGCGTTGACCGTGCCATCACCCTCATCGGAGCATTGCACGAGGCAGATATCGCCGCCCACCTGAGAATCATCGGTGATGGCCCCGAGCGCGATGCCTGTCAGGCTATGGTCCCTGCCAGGCTTCACGACGCGATCGAATGGTGCGGGGTCCGAACGCCTACCGAAGTGGCGGCGCACATGGCCACAGCTGATCTGTTGCTGGTACCCAGCCGCCGCCTCGCCGACGGCGACACCGAAGGCATTCCGAATGTCATCCTGGAAGCCATGGCCAGTGGCCTGCCGGTTGTTGCCAGTGATGTCGGCAGCATCATGGAAGTGGTCCGCGAGGACACCGGATACGTCATCGATCCCGATGATGTCGACGCCGCCATCAATTGCCTCGTGGAGATGATTGCGAATCGAGCAGCAGTTGATTGTAAACGTCACGCCGCCCGCCAACTTATCGAGACCCGATTCGACGCCGGTAGACTGATCCAGTTGAAAGTCGAGCGCCTGTTGCGCAATCAGTAGAAGCCGCGATAAGCTGCTCATCAGGAAAGGTATAATGACCACAAAGAAAGACCGAAAAACGGCAGTTCATGTGCCGCAAGTTGAACGACTGGCTGCATACTGGGCCGGGAAAGGCGCCGACCCGATTGCCGCAGATCAAATCGCCAGGGCACAGCTCGCAGGACTGAAACAGGCCGGTGACGGCGGCCATCCGGGATGCTCCGG
>CAJWLW010000471.1 GCA_913042885.1 uncultured Lentisphaeria bacterium
CCGGTGAAGATATTCTGCCGACAATGGAAGTGCTGCACGCGGCACAGGAATCAGCCGACGCGGCAGATACTGCGTTGGAAGCTGCCCGCTGAATTTTAGTCCCGCATTCCCGAGTGCGTGTCACAGGTTTTCGAAAAGCGTCTGCTGACGGTGCAGCACCTCGGGGTGTGCCCCCCCCCCGAAACCCACGATGGCCCGTCCGGAGGGAACGGGCCATCGTGGTTATTTACGGATTGTTCCCGATCAGCTACGGGACCTTCGAATCGATCAGATCCTGAACATTGCCGAGAATGGCGGCCAGGCAGTCCGTTTCGTTGGGAGCGCAGACATCGGCATTGATCAGGACGAGGTTGGCTATCACCGTGACACAGTTCGTGACCTCGGTGAAATTTGAGATGTCACCCTCGAAGATTTTGCAGACCGCCTCGAAAGCCACGGTCTCAACCTCGGAGCAAGCGACACAATCGGTGCTGGCATCCTGACCGGGGGGACCTTGCTTGCCCTGCGCACCTTGCGCACCCGCCGCACCCGCCGCACCCGCCGCACCCGCCGCACCCGCCGCACCCTGCGGTCCTTGCGCACCCATGGCGGCGACACTGGCGAGCGTACGGCTATGGAGAACGCCATTGGCGTCAGCGACGACGATGCTGTCGAGCGAGTCATCCGCCGGCAGTTGCCGGATGCGCGCTTGACCGTCGACGTCGAGATGGGATGTCGGGTCTGTCGTGCCGATACCGACAAGGGAGCCTTGGATCACCATGCGTGGATCGGCATTGCTGTTCGTGAAGAACCGCAGGAAGTTGTTGTTCGATCCTTTGATCTGCGTCAGGGTGTTGCCCCATTGAATCTGGTAACTGTCCGACAGGCGGATGTTTCCGTTGTCGATTTGAAGCGCGTCGCCCGCCGCGCTTGCCCCGCCACCTATGCGCAGTGTGCCGTCGACCCGGAAGTTATCATTGATCTCGACCAGGTTGGTGCCGCTGTTGTTTTGGATCATCGCCCGGTTGCCGCTGTTGCGCAATTGGAAATGGCCGAAATATCCGTCGAGAGAAGCCCGTACCTCACCGACAACATGCAATTCCGAGCCGGGGTTGGTTGTACCGATGCCGACTCGGCCGGACGACATGATGCTGAGATGATGATTGTGACCGCCGCCGCCCGACAGACTCAGGAAGTTGTCTGATGGCCCGCTGCCCGCCGCACCAAAGATCGCCGCGGTCGAGGCCGCGCCGTTGTTGGCCTTGATCGAGAAATCAAGCGGCACATTGTCACCGCCGCCGTTCGCCGCCAGCGTAACGGTCCTGCTGTTGGTCAGTTTGTTGACCTTGAGTCCGCCGTCACCCGGCAGTTCCATGTGGACATCGACGGAGTTACCGGAGAAGGCCAGGGAATTATCGGACGCCGTGCTGCCGGCTGTCCCGAAGATTCTGGCAGTGGAAGCCGCGTTGTTGTTTGCCTTGATCTTGAAATCAAGCGGCACACTGTCACCGCCGCCGTTGGCCTCCAGCGTAAGAGCCCTGCTGCCGGTCAGTTTTTTGAGGTTGAGTCCGCCACTGGGCAGTAGTTCCATGTGAGTATCGCCGTTGTTAGCGGAGAAGACCAGGTAATTATCGCCCGCCGCGCTGCCGGCTGCCCCGTAAATCCTGGCAGTGGAAGTCGAGCCGTTGTTCGCCTTGGTGAGAAACTCCAGCGGCACATTGTCGCCGCCGCCATTCGCGCTGAGCCTGACGGCTACTGAATCTGTCAGCCCCGCAATCTCGAGCTTGGCGGTGGGATCGTCGGTGCCGATACCGACATTTGACCCTTGGCCGCCACCCTGCCCCCAAACCGTAAGGCCGCCGCCTGCGGGCGTTTCCAAGCGCAATTTAGAGGTTGTGGCCCTTTCCGACTGGATATTCGTATTGCTGCCCTGGGCGCGGATCAAGGTGTGTTTACTGCCGCCGTCGTCACGCAGCAGAATACTACCCATGACAGTAAGTTTTTCCGTTATGCCCGAATCCGTCCCGATACCGACATTGTTGTTTGGTACGATAAGATCACCGCCCGTGACCGTGAGTTGCGCGTTGGACGTGAAGCCGATGATGATCGTGCCGAGCACGATAGTAAGCAATTGTGTAATACGATTCATTTTGACCGCTCTCCTTATTTTGTTGGGCTTCTTTAAGCCAGTTGTGCGATACGCGGATGATGGTCGGCGAAAGACTGCCATTTCACCACAGCGTCACCAATGTTATATGAAAATCCCCGATCAATTGCAAGCAAAAAACCCAAGGCGAAATTTAACTTAATTGGAGAAATGAAACACTCTCGCAATCCATCAGAAAATACCATCGAATAATTTTTTTATCGTGTTTTAACATTCTATGGCTTCGTATGTTACGGATAAAATTCAATTGCCGCCAGAAACTCACAAAGTGGCTCAACCAGCCCCTTTGGGCGCAGTGCACGAATACGTGTGCCAGTTGGAAAACCAGCGTTCGTATCGCGGAACGATCAGGAAGCGCGCCCGGAGTTTGTACCGATAAGCAAATCCCCGGTCCCACCAGACAACTCGAAGGTGTAGCCGGTATCGTCAGCGGCATTGTAAGGTAATTGCTTCCATTTTCCCTGTCAATTGACTCAGGCGCTGAATGCCGGCCACGTCAATGTACAGGGCGCGCGGTTAAGGATGATACCCTTGGAATGGTTCAGCGAAGAATCAGGATGACTCTCTCGGAATCAGACTTGGTTTTTTGTGAGTCGATATTACCATATGAACACCCTGATGCTATATGAATGTTCCAACAAGGAGAAACCATTAAATGCGCGATACCGAGTGGAGTGACCAGGCGAGCGAGTGTATCCCGGGAGCACCGCTGGATGTTGAGCGGTTTTTCAAGCTTGATATCCTTGAGCCGGCGAAGCCCGGACACGTGGAGCCGCTCATCCTGGAAGGGGATCAAGACGGCGAGCTGTGGTTTGTCTACAGCGATCTCTACACCGACCGTTCCATACATTTCAGGGCTTCCAACGATGCCGGCCGCACCTGGCATGAAGAATGGCGGGCACAGGACGCCGACGGCAACGACGTACTCGGGTTTCACATCAGCGTGCTGCATTTGAAGTCCGGTGGCCTGGGGATGGTCTATACCGATATCGCCAAGGAATACGGGCACCCGGGACGCGAGGAGGGTAGTATGGTGTTTTCTCGGGTCAGCGATGACCGCGGAAGAACCTGGTCTGACCCGGTGCTTGTTGACACGGTACACTCATGCTGTTGCACAGGACATGCCATGGTGCTGTCTTCCGGCCGACTGCTGGCGCCTG
>CAJWLW010000472.1 GCA_913042885.1 uncultured Lentisphaeria bacterium
GCAAGTGCCTGGGCGGCACCGGCATCTTTATCCCGCAGGGTGCAGCACATCAAGGACGCGGAGGCGATACACAGCGCGCAGCCGTGGCCGTCGAATCGCAGGTCGCAAATGGCATTGTCCGCCAGATCTATGGCAAGACGAACAACGTCGCCGCACAATGGATTCTTGCGTTCGACACTGGGTGCACCACCGAGTTCACCGAAGTGTCGCGGGTTGCGATGGTGATCGAGCAGGGTGTCCTGGTACAAGTCTCCCACGAGTGCGCGCTACAGGTCCATGCCGAGGTCGAGCTTAACCGCTTCGCTGACGTTGTCGAGGGACCACGGCGGATCCCAGACCACCTCGACATTGGTTGTCTTGACGCCCTGGATGGACTTCAGGATATAGTTGACTTCGGCCACCAGCTGCGGACCATAAGGGCAGCTTGGTGAAGTCAGCGTCATATCGACGTTGATATCGCCATTGTCATTCTTGACCTCGTAGATCAGGCCTAGATCGACAATGCTCATTCCGACGTCCGGGTCTTCAACGACGCGGATCAGTTCGAGAATCTCGTCCGGCTTCATATCGCACGCGCCGTCGTCGCCGGCTGAAGGTGTCACATCCTCTTTGGTCAACATAATTGCCTCTCCGATGTTTACAGTGTTTTGTCCAGGGCTTCCCAAGTGTCGTAGCTGTTCTGTAATATGACAGCTTTTTGCTGAAATGACGCAATCGACAGACTGCAGATCAGCCGTGTGAGCTGGTCCTGAAAATGATAGATCGGCCCCTGGATGTTGCAACTGCTCTCCTGCTCGCAGCTGTGAGAATCGCAGGTACAGCGGGCCAGTTGCATGGGACCGTCGAGCACCTCAATGACTTCGCCCAGACCGATGTCGGCGAGCTGGCGCCGCAGGCGGTAGCCACCTTTAACCCCCTGGATCGATTCGATCAGTTGCGCCTTGGTCAATGCCTGCAGCACCTTGCCGAGCAACTCCTGCGGCAGGTGGTACTGTCCTGCCATTTTCCGCGTCGTCGTCACCGCACCGGGCGACATCTCGGCCATATGGATCAGTGAGATCAGTCCGTATTCGACTTTGCGTGGCAATTTGATCATTGTACCTATTCCGTTGTTGTTGGTCCCTGTGCCTTCAGTGCACTGTGGACGGCGTGCCAGGCTAGTGTGGCGCATTTCACACGCACCGGGAATTCGCAGACGCCGGACAGCACGACGAGTTTGTCGAGCTTGTCCGTGTCGAGCGCGTCCAACGCCCTCTTGCCGGTCAGCATGTCATGAATCTCGGCAAACAGCGATTCGGCCTGCTCCCGGTCCATGCCCTGCAGCGCCTCGGTCATCATCGATGCGGACGCCTTCGAAATCGCACAGCCATGGCCTTCGAAGCGGATCTCCTCGATCACATCGCCGTTCAGTCGAATGTAAACAGTGAAGCGGTCGCCGCACAGCGGGTTATAGCCTTCCGCCTGGTGTGTTGGTGGCGGTGTCATAGGCCCGAAGTTGCGTGGCGACTTGTTATGGTCGAGAATGACTTCCTGGTATAGCTCAGTCAAATCAAACATCAGCCGAATACCTTCGTTACTTCGGGAATCGCGGCGGCCAGCCGATCGATATCCTCGGTTGTGTTGTAGATGCCGAAGGAGGCACGGGCGGTCGAAACCAGCCCCAGACGCTCCATCAACGGTTGTGCACAGTGGTGGCCGACGCGAATGGCAATGCCCTGCAGGTCGACGACTGTGCCGATATCGTGCGGGTGTACGTTGTCGATCAGGAACGACAGAGCACCAACCCGTTGCTGCGGTGCACCGACAATCGTGACGCTGTCGACCGCCGACAGTGCGGACTCCGCATATGCCATCAGGGTTGCCTCGAACGGGACAAGTTTCGGCAGGTGTGCCTGCACGAAATCGACAGCGGTTCCAAGGCCGACTATCCCCGCAATGTTCGGTGTGCCCGCTTCGAACTTGTACGGCAACGCGTTGTAGGTCGTACCTTCGAAGCGCACTGAGCTGATCATATCCCCACCGCCCTGGTATGGCGGCATGGCATCCAGCAGCCGGCGCTTGCCGTACAGCACACCCACACCTGTGGGGCCGTACATCTTGTGGCCGGAGAAGGTATAGAAATCGCAGTCCAGTGCCTGCACATCGACCGGCATGTGCGGTATTGCTTGGGCACCGTCGATCAGCACCGGTATGCCGTCGTTGTGTGCCAGGTCGATGATCTCCCGAATCGGATTGACCGTGCCCAGTGCATTGGATACGTGTCCGACAGCGACCAGCCGCGTGCGTTCGGTCAGCAGATCGCGGTAGGCGTCGAGGTCGAGATCGCCGGCATCCGATATCGGAATGACTCGTAAAACTGCGCCGCTGCGTTCGCAGAGCAATTGCCAGGGCACGATGTTCGAATGATGCTCCAGCGTCGAAATGATGATCTCATCACCGCTGCCGACGGCGTGGGCGCCATAGCTGCTTGCCACCAGGTTGATTGCTTCGGTCGTGCCGCTGGTGAATAGGATTTCTGCGGACTCCGCAGCATTGACAAAAGCACGCACCTTGTCACGCACCGTCTCGCAGGCGACGGTGGCGCGCTGGCTGAGCTCGTGAACACCGCGGTGTACATTGCTGTTGTCGTGCTCGTAGTAGGCCGCTATCGCGTTGATGACGCACCACGGCTTTTGTGAGGTTGCCGCATTGTCGAGATACACCAGCGGCTTTCCATGGACGGTCTGCGCCAGCGTCGGGAACTGCTCGCGGATGGCGAGCAGTTCGGCCACGGGTGTTGTCTGTATGCTGGCTGGTGCGTTCATCAGAATTGCCGGTAGCGGTCGATGAGAAATTGCTCGATAGTGTCGCGGACAGGTTGCGATTCGATATCGGTCACTGCTTCGCAGGCGAAGGCGTAGGTCAGAATACCGCGGGCGGTCTCGGTGTCGATGCCGCGCGAGCGCAGGTAGAACAGACCGGCCTCGTCGAGTTGTCCGATCGTCGCGCCGTGGGTGCAGCGCACATCGTCGGCGTAGATTTCCAACTCGGGTTTGGTGTTGACGCGGGCATCGTCGGAAAGCAGCAGCGCCCGGTTGGTCTGTAGCGCGTCGGTTTTCTGGGCGCCTTGCCAGACATGGATTCTGCCGTTGAAGACGCCGCGGGCCTTGTCGTCGAGGATACCCTTGTAGATCTCATAGCTGTTGCAGTTCGGGTGAGCGTGCTCGATGCAGGTGTGGTTGTCGATGAGCTGCCGGCCGTGACCGAGGTACAGGCCGTTGAGTGTGCACTCGATGTTTTCG
>CAJWLW010000473.1 GCA_913042885.1 uncultured Lentisphaeria bacterium
CGGACTGTCGATATAGATCTCCTCGATCACGATTGTGTCGGCCTTCAGGCTGGCGACGTCGAGCCGGAAGCGTACTTCTGGCAATACCAGGGCGTGGTCGGTGTTGTACCCTTCCGGATTGCCGATGACCAGGTTTCTTATCGTGCCGCTGCCGGTCAAAGGCCAAACCTCCACGGATTCCACGGTGATCGATGTTTGCGTTATCTCCGGACCGAACTTTTCGATGCCTGCCTTGATCACCGAGCCCAGCGACAAATACAACCACGCCACCCCCCCGGCGGCCACCAGCGCCAGTATCATGAGAACGATGATAATGCGTTTCAGTTTTTTCATGATCTTCTTGGCTGGATATGGCAGAAGGTCCGGTTAAGGGACTGCGGATTTCTCAACACGGCGGCACTAACTGAGTTTGTCGTTTGCTGCCTGTCAATTGCCATCCTCGCTCTGGCGCTTCTGTAGCGCCTCGCGGGCGGCGGTATATGACGTGTCCAGTTCGAGAGCCCGGCGGTAGGCAACAATGGCTTTATCTTTGTCCTGACAGTCGCCGAGGGCTTTCCAGGCACGGGCATTGCCGGCATCCAGCTCGATGGCACGCAAAAGCTCCCGGGTTGCCTGTTGCTTGTCGCCCAGGTCCAGCAGGACGCGACCGTAGTTGGCGCGCATGATGCCGTTGTCCGGCGCCTTCTCGAGGCCCTGTTCAAGCGTCTTTCGGGCTGCGTCTAGCCTGCCCTTGTCGACGTAGGTGAGCGCCAGGTTGTTGTAGATGAGGGGGGTGTCGGGTGCATACTCCAGGGCTTCCTCCCAAAGCAGTTCGCTGTCGGACCACACCAGTACCTGCAGATGCGCCTGAACGGCGACAAAAAACAGCCACAGAAAGCAGCCGATTCGCAACCACCGCCGCTGCCTCAGTAAAGAGCCGAGCGCCAGGCCGATGCCGATCATTGCCATGTAGCCATAGCGGTCGGCAGTAATGAAATCCCGGCCGCTGATGACAATCATGCCGGCCGGCGCGAGTGCGACAGTCGCAAGGGCCAGGCCTGCCAGTGTGCGTTTCTCGCCTGTTTTCAACAAGGCAGCAAGGATGACAGCAGCAACGAGGATAAACAGCAGACCGCCGGCAATCACCATACCAGAGTCCGCCACCGACGGCCATCCATAGATGGGCGAAACGTGAGCCCCAGCCAGTCGCGCCAGCCAGCCCAAACCGATCCATGGCAGGCACAATAGCCGAAACCGCATGCTGTGCGCCGAGTTCATGTGTGGTTCGTCCGGCATCACGACGCTGACTCCGACGATTGCCAGCGCCAGCAAATACAACTCGATCCTGCCGATCAGTTGCCGACGCGTCAAATACCCCTGGCGCCACCAGTCGAAAATCAACAGCAGCACCGGCAGCACGATCATCGAGGGCTTGGCCAGCATCGCGAGCGCCGCCGTTGCGAACACCGCAATCCGTCGCCATGCAGACTTGTCACAATCAGCCGCCGGTCCCAAGTGCAGCAGAATCGCGGACACCCCGAACAGAGCCGACAATAGATCTTTGCGGCCCACGGCCCACGCGACAGGCTCTACCTGCACCGGATGCAAGGCAAAGATCAGTGTGGCCAGGACGGTGCCCGCAACCGCCAGGCCGAGGCGACGGCAGAGTATCAGAACCAGGGCTGTATTGGCAGTGTGCAGCAGCACATTGACAGCATGGACGCCGGCGGCGGTGCGTTGAAACAACAGTTCGTCCGCGAGGTAACTGCAGTACGTAATTGGGATGTAGAGCATCTCATGGGGCACGCCACCGGGGGTCCAGAGAGCCACAAAATTCTCGAACGTCCATGTCAGGTGACGGTTATTGACGATGGCCTGCAGGTCGTCCCAGTTGGTGAACGGATATCCCACCGTCCGTCCGAACATCAGCACTGGGGCCGCTACGAGAAGCAGAGCCAGCCAGGGTCGCAGAGTATTGTGGGTGTCAGCGGACTCTGTCATGTAGCTTTTCAGGCCGTGTATGCGAGTGGTCCAGTGCCAATGGAAGTTTTCTTTCAATCACCCGATACAGTACCACAAACGGCATTGGTATGGTAGAATAACCATCATGAAAACTCTGTTCCTCAATCCAACTGCCGGCGTTGCCGGTGACATGCTTGCCGCTGCCCTGCTCGATGCCGGAGCCGACACGCCGGAATTCCATGAGCAACTAGCGCGGATCGATATGCCGTGCGAAAGCTGGCAGGCAAGTGTCGAAGAAACCGTTCGCCACGGCATCCGCGCCAAGCACTTCCAGGTCACCGTCAACGGCGATACGGTGACGCCGGACACCGACCATCATCATGACCACCATCACCAGAGTGGGCGGAATCTCGGAGATATCCTCGACATCATCAATGCAGCACCGATTGCGGAGTCTGTAAAAGTGCGCGCCTGCGGTGTCTTCAATCGTTTGGCGGCGGCCGAAGGCACAGTCCACAACTGTGCGCCGGCCAAGGTGCACTTCCACGAGATCGGCGCGGTCGATGCGATCGTCGATATTGTCGCGGTCTCTCTGGCGATGGATTTTCTCAGTATAGAGCAGGTGATCTGCGCGCCGGTAGCCGTAGGCTCCGGTACCGTTGAATGCAGTCATGGCGTCATGCCTGTTCCGGCACCGGCCGTGGCCGAGCTCCTGCGCGATGTCCCCACCGTTTTCGGAACGGCCCCCTGCGAACTTACGACACCGACTGGAGCCGCGCTGCTGACGGAACTGTGCCGCGACTTTTCCGGCCGCCACGCCGGACGGATCATCAGTACCGGCTATGGCGCCGGCACTCGTGAACTGGAGACGCAAGCCAATGTCTTGCAGGCGATCATCTGCAAGGGCGACGCTCCGGGCAAAGCGGATATAGTCGTGGTCGAATGCAATATCGACGACATGCCCGGGGAATGGTTTTCCCATGTCGGCCCGAGCCTGTTCGAAGCTGGCGCGCTGGACGTCGCGATGATCCCGTGCACCATGAAGAAAGGGCGGCCCGGCACAATCCTGCAGGTCATGACGACCAACGACGGGCGGGCGGCGCTGATTGATCTGCTGCTGCGTGAGACCACCACCTTCGGCGTACGCTGGTACACGGCCCAACGGCACGTGTTGGAGCGGAAAATTATCAAGGTGGATACCACGTTCGGAGTTATCAGTGTAAAGTTAGGGTTTACACCGGACTCAGGCGCTTTGGTTCGAGTTGCGCCGGAATACGAAAGCTGCCGTCTCGC
>CAJWLW010000474.1 GCA_913042885.1 uncultured Lentisphaeria bacterium
GGTGGTCCACTGCGGCATTTTCAGAAGATGCTCATTCATCGTACAATTCTCATCCACCTCCCGGTGAAGGGGGAAAATAGGGGGCCTTTGAAGGAGACCGGCCTACATTGAAGCGGGAATAGAGTATTTCAATACCGGTGACAGGATCCCATGACTCACAAACCCGATCACCAATGTCGTGTGGAAATAATCCCGCACGGCCAACTGCTGGCCGAGTTTGCTTCGCCAACCGACATTGCCGGGGCCGGGCCGGGCCATCTTACACAGGCAGCGGTGAACATCGATTTCAACACTTGCCACATCGGCGCCAGGGTTACGGTTGCCTGCATCGGTTGTGGCGCCGTGGACAGCTTCGGTGATTGGACAGACAGAGATCGAGCGGCGATAGTTGCCGAGTTGTTCAGGCACGGTTACGACACGCAAGTGACAATTTCGCGAGACCTCAACGGGCCCACTCACCTGGCCGCTTGCAGTAAATGCCTTGGGGACCTGAATGACAGAACTCGAATTCATGCAACTGACAATCCGTGCGCTGACCGTTGACCGCATATGCCTGAAAAGCCCAATTTCCTGATCATCCTGAGCGACCAGCAGCGGCGCGACAGCCTGGGCTGTTACGGCAACCCGGTGATCCGCACACCGAACCTCGATCGTCTGGCAGCCGGGGGGGTCGTGTGCGACCAGGCATTCGTCGCCAACATGGTCTGCGCGCCGTCGCGGGCCAGCATCTGGACGGGGCGGTACCCGCGCACCCACGGTGTGGCCAGCAACGGGGTTGCGCTGTCCAAAGACGAGATCACGATCGCGTCGGCACTCCTCGAGACCGGCTATCGCACAGCTTCGTGCGGCGCGCTTCACCTGAGTCCTTCCTCCGACACGCCCGAGAACGACACGCCCGAGAGCCGGCACTTCCATGCCTCCGGCCAACCGTTTCCGTCACCGTACCACGGCTTCGAGACGGTCAGGCTGGTAACCGGCCTGGGGGACGAATGGGGTGATTACCATCAGTATCTGATCGATCAGGATCCCGACCTGCCGGCATTGTACAAGGAAAACCGGGCGCTCACACCGCCGACGGGAGCGCCGTCGAGCTGGAAGTGCGGTATGCCGGAGGAACACCATTGCACGACATGGGTCGCCGACGAGGCGATCAAATCCATGCAGTCGATGGCCGGGCAGGATGCGCCGTTTCTCTTGTCGGTCGGCTTTCTCGACCCCCACTTCCCCTTCGCACCACCGGCCCCGTGGTGCGACATGTACGACCCTGCCAACGTTGTCATGCCCAACCGCAGCGACGATGAGATGCCAGGCAAATCACTATCCTACCACAAGAAGCTCGACCGCTTCGTCGACGCCTGGCCCTGGCATCCCACCGAAATGCCGGAGGCCCACATCCGCGAGATCATCGCACATTATTACGGCATGGTCTCGATGGTGGACTACAACGTCGGGCGAATTCTCGCGGGGCTGGATGAGCTCGGTTTGTCGGACAATACGATTGTCCTGTACAGCACCGACCATGGGGAGCACCTCGGCGATCATTGGCTGATCTACAAATGCCTGCCGTACGACGAGTGTACGCACGTGCCAATGATCTGGCGCTGTCCGGAGCGGTTCGCGACCGGCTCACGGATCGACGGACTGGTCAGTCACATCGACATCATGCCGACGATGCTCGAGCTTGCCGGCGTGCCCGTGCCCCACGGCGTCCAGGGCCAGTCGTATGCGGCGGGGTTGCAGTCCGGTGAATTCGCCGGCCGGCCGTATATTCTCTGTGAAGACGACAATTTGGCGTATGGTCCCAACGTCGAAGGGCAGGTGCGCACATTGCGAACTCCGCAATACCGTCTGACCTATTTTCTGCCGGGAGACGAAGGGGAGCTGTATGATCTGGAAAAGGATCCAAATGAATTCTACAATCGATGGGACGATCCGGTGTATGCACCGGTCAGGAACGAACTGGTCCGGCAACTGCTGGCCGCTGTCATCGCCGCTGCCGATCCAAAGCCACGACGCGTAGCGTCCTTTTAGGGAGTGAAGAGAAAAATGAAACTGGGCCGACGCGACCATCACCACGTCGTTTATCACAAGGACCACGGCGAGGTCTTCGGTGAAGGCGACGCACCACTCAGCCTCGAGCAGGTCCTCGAGAACTCGCTGGGCTGGTGCCGCAACACCGGCATCAATGTCTTCAACTTTCACATCAACAGTCACAGCCGCGACTTCCTCGGCATCGACCCGTGTGAGAATGCGGCGCCGCCGTTCGAGCACCTCGGCCCCTGGACAATCTACGAAACGATACGCTATCATCGCGAGAATGGTGTCGACCTGATGGCGGAGTTGTGCCGGGCGATGCGGTCAGCCGGGATCGCGTTCTGGGCCGGGCTGCGCATCAACGACATCCATCACACGACCGGCGGCGAGTCGGTGCATCCACGTTTCTGGCTCGAGCATCCGGAATGCAGGACGGGCGAGAGCGTGCCCTGGGATCCGCAACGCAGTCCCGGGGCGCTCGATTTCGCGCATCAGGCCGTGCGCGACTATACGCTGGGCATCGTCGAGAAAACGCTCGAGCTATACGATGTCGACGGCATCGATCTGGACTTCAACCGCATGCCGATTCTCTTCAAGTCCGAGGAAACAGACCAGCACCGCGATACGTTGACAGCGTGGCTGGCCGAGGTCCGTGCCGCCGTCGACGCCGCCGCCGAGCGCCGTGAACATCCGATCTGCCTCGAGGTGCGCGTGCCGTCCGTCGCTGATCAATGCCATCGCTTCGGCGCCGATGTCCTGACCTGGATCGATCGCGAGCTGGTCCACATCGTGACCGCGTCCTCGACGCGATTCGCCGAGTTCGAGATGCCGGTAGAGCCTTTTCTCGAGGCCGCCCGTGACAAGGACGTGCTGGTCTTTGCCGGCATCGAAGGGCTGCAGGCAGACGGCGTGCTGAGCCGCGAGATGTATCGCGCCTGGGCGTACCATTACTGGCAAACCGGGGTTGACGGTCTGCACTTGTTCAACAACGGGTACAACCACATTTACGGCGGTGGTCCGCACCCCATCGACGAGCTGCATGACCCGGATCGGCTGGCCACACTCGGAAAGCGTTATGTCATTACGCGGACGTTGCCCGGCCGCCCATATATCGAACACGGTGATCCGCTGCTGTCGTATCCGAAACAATTGCCGCGAGAACTCTCCACGACTGGCGAT
>CAJWLW010000475.1 GCA_913042885.1 uncultured Lentisphaeria bacterium
GCGGATCAACCGAGGATGGCGTTGTCGGTGCCGAGAAAAATGCCGTTGAGGTTCATGCGGAGCATTTCCGGATTGGTCGCCTTCTCGAGGGCCAGGTCTTCGGTGATCAGCCCTTCGTTGCATAGATCGAGCATGCACTGGTTGAATGACTGCATGCCTTCGTTGCGGCAGGCCTCGATGGCCTGCGGCAACTTGTCGAGCTTGTCCTGCTCGAGCAGCTTGCGGATCGTGCCTGTATTGATCATGATCTCGAGCGCCGGGACGACTCCCCGTCCGACGGCGCGCGGCATGAGGCGCTGGCAGATGATGGCGGCGAGGTTGGTGGCCAGCGACTGACGAATCTGATCGCGCTCGTCATGGCCGTAGAAATCGAAGATACGCTGAATCGTCTGCGAGGCGTTCGACGTATGCATCGTCGACATCACCATGTGCCCGGTATCGGCCGCGGTGAGGGCGGTGTCGAAACCGTCGCGATGGCGCATCTCACCGACCATGATGACGTCGGGATCCTGGCGCAGGGCATGAATGAGTGCAGAGTTGAAAGAGATCGTGTCGATGCCCACTTCGCGCTGCTCGAAGATACAGCTGCGGTCCTGGAAGTGGTACTCGATCGGGTCTTCGATAGTGATGATGTGGCGGGCGAAGTTGTCGTTCATGAACTCCAGCATGCACGCCATCGTCGTTGATTTGCCGGAGCCCGTCGTGCCTGTCACCAATACGATGCCGCGTTCTTCGGAGGCGATCTTGAGGAGGATTTCTGGCAATCCCAGCCCTTTGTAGTCCGGCACCTTGTCTTTAATATGGCGGAACGTCAACGCCATCTTGCCGCGCTGCCGGTGCAGGTTGACACGGAACCGGCCGACGCCGTCCTCCTGGTGTGCGAAGTCTGCATCACCGGTTTCGTCGAACGTTTTCTTGCCACGTTCGTCGATGATCTCATCGACCGCTGCGCTGATGAATTCTTTGTCCGGTACGAAGTCGGCGATTTCAACGAGACCCGCATCGATGCGGAGGGCAACGGTGCTGTCTTCACGGATATGCCAATCAGAGGCACCGGCTTCGACGCCGGCCTCGAGGATAGCCTGAAATTTTGACTGTGGCATCGGCTTTTTTCTCACAAAAAAAAACGTCTATTCAGAGCGCCTGCACGGTAGCGGGATCAGGATTGCAAATCCTCCGGGCGCTCGGGGAACACTGGGAGATACCCCTCCAGTGATGACTGCAGGTTCGACAGGCCGTCTTTCACATGCACCAGGTGGTTGTTCATGTTGATCAACCGCACCGCCAATACCTGCGCGACGCTGATGGCGACTTCCGGGTTCTCGAGAACGAACTGCTGGAAATTATCGACCACGAAGAATGTCGATTGCTCGACGGTTGTCACCGTCGCGACGTTGGTGGTGCCGAGCAGCGCCGAGATCTCACCGAGGATGGTGCCGACATCGTCGACTTGCGCGAGCTCATAGCCCTTGGAGCTGATCTTTACACTGCCGGCAACGAGGACGTAGACCTTCGACTCGCGGCCACCCTCTTCCAGCAACGTCGTGCCGGACTCAATCTCCACTTCCGGCAAATTGAATTTGCGCAGTACATCAATATTCATGGTACACTCCCATATGATAAAAAAGGGCGTGACCGCTCGGAACCCTGACCGATCAGGTTAGGAGCCGGTAGATACGGTAATGTCGTTGGCGGGAATTTATAGCGCCGATGCCGGGGCGTCCAATGCTCAACTCTCTATAATGGCATTATCCGTATTGAGGAAGATGCCTTGCAGGTTCATCTTCAGCCCTTCCGGATTAGTCGCCCGCTCCATTGCAACTTCTTCGGTGATGGCACCTTCGTTGACCAGGTGCAGCAAACCCTGATCGAATGACTGCATGCCTTCCTCGGTGCTCGCTTCGATGGCGTTTGGCAGCTTCGACAGCTGATCCTGCCCCAGCAGCTTGCGCACCAGCGGCGAATTGATCATGATCTCAACGCCCGGCACAACACCCTTGCCGATCGCCCGCGGAATCAGGCGTTGGCTGATGATGGCCCGTAAATTCGTCGCCAGCGACAGGCGAATCTGGTCGCGCTCCCCATGAGGGTAGAAATCGAGAATACGCTGGATCGACTGCGACGCATTGGTCGTGTGCAGGGTCGTCAACACCAGGTGTCCGGTGTCGGCTGCCTGCAATGCTGCGTCGAAACCCTCGCGGGTCCGCATCTCACCAACGACAATAACGTCCGGGTCCTGGCGCAGTGAGTTGACCAAAGCCGAATGGAACGACGACGTGTCCAAACCTACTTCGCGCTGATCGAAGATGCATTTGTCGTTGGTGAAGGTGTATTCGATCGGGTCTTCGATCGTGATGATGTGGCGCTCGAAATTCCGGTTCATGTGCTCCATCATGCACGCGAGCGTCGTCGACTTACCCGAGCCCGTCGTCCCGGTCACCAGGATAATGCCGCGCTGGCTGTTGGCAATATCGAGAATCGTCTCCGGCAGGCCGAGCTCGTCTATCAGAGGCACCGCCGCTTTGACATGACGCATCACCATCGCCATCAGTCCGCGCTGGCGGTACAGGTTGATACGGAACCTGCCGATTCGGTTGACCAGGATCGCGAAGTTGGTGTCCCCGGTCTTGTCGAATTCCTCCAGGCTTTTGTCGGAAATGATTTCAGAGACGGCTTCCAGCAGGAATTCCTTCGATGTCACGACGTCCGACATATGCTTCAACCCGCCGTCGATCCGCAGCACTACCGGCGAGTTTTCGCGGATGTACCAGTCGGACGCTCGGGCCTTGACACCCGTTTCGAGAATTGCACGCAGCCGGATCGTTTCCATTATATTCTGCTGTCTTTTTCTGCCGGGCACAGTTGCCCCGGCAGAGGGTGTTCATTATGGCTACAAGTATAAGCAGAGACGGCTTCGAAATCAAGACCCACGGCCCTGAATGTTGAGGCTGGCAGCCGTGAATCGAGGTGTAATAGACGCTTGAAACGTACCAGACCCGACGCTACCGTATCCATTCGATTTCCGGAAAAAATTTCCATGCGCCCGTAGCTCAATTGGATAGAGCGTCTGGCTACGGACCAGAAGGTTTGGGGTTCGAATCCCTACGGGCGTGCCAGTTGATTGTGAGGGCAAGGTAGCTCAGACGGTAGAGCAGGGGACTGAAAATCCCTGTGTCGGCGGTTCAATTCCGCCCCTTGCCACC
>CAJWLW010000476.1 GCA_913042885.1 uncultured Lentisphaeria bacterium
CCCGGGGATTTCCCGAATGGCGTTACACCTCGATCGACTACGGCTCCGACGCGTTGGGCCTCCCGCCACTGCGGGTGTCGTCTCGTTACCGCTGCCGCCGCAGTCCGCCGACAGCCTGGCGGTCGACCATCGCTGTGCTGCCTGGCAGCCCCTTGGCCACTACGAGCGCGACGGATCGCCGCGCCGTGTACTTGCCTGTATCGCGGATGCCAGGGGCGTGCCCGAAACGCTTGGCTTGAAAAAAGTCGCGCGGCCTTCCAAAAAACTCGGAAAACATCCTTGGTCGGCCACGACGCGGATTACCCGCGAAAAGCTCGAGTTTGAGAAAATCCTGAATTTTGCGCAGCCTGATCACATGCGTGGCGCCCCAGTTGAGGACTGTGCCAGTGTGGAGAGTGAGCTTGTACTGACGTATGGCGGCGAGACCATTTGCATCACTGCCGGCGCAACCGGGCGGGAGGATGGCAAGTGCGTCTGGCAGAACGTTCAGCTCGAGCGGTTGTGGTCGAACGCCGCAGCCGAGGCGGTGCGCGTCGGTGGTATCATCTACAACGGCGACACCTACCTGTGTGTGGACCTGTACATCGTCCTCTATGCTACGGGTGTCGCCAGCGTTGCATGTCATTTCGTCAATGCCCGATTGCATATCAAGGGCTACGACTTTCGCGGTCTGCCGTTCATCAGATTCAGCGGCACCGCCTTCGGGCGGCGCCAGGTCACCCTGCCGCGCGACGGCATGCAGCAGCAGTTCGGACTGTTCGGTCTCAATCTCGACGACGCAGCGATTCTCTGCAGCGACAAATATCCCGGCCGTCTCGAATGCCGCGGCAATGAAGCCGACTGGTTTCCTGTCAGTCGCGTTTTCAATCCGCAGAAGGTCCGCGGGCCGGCGGAACGCTGGGACCCCGGCATGGCGCGGACTGTCCGCTTCACAATGTCACTTGGCGCCGCGCCGCCGCTGATCGCGCGCTACCAGGCACCGGCTTGGTGGTACAGCGTGTGTGGTGAGCCCTGGGCCTTGCCGTTGCTGCCGGTGCAGGGCCGGTTTGCGGAGCTCGCACAAACCACCGTCGATGACCTGCGTGCGATGTTTCGCCGTGGCCGTTTTGATGCCGGTTGTGCTTCCCAGGGAGACTATGTACGGTGCCAGCAGGTGGGCAATGACGGGTACACCGGATCGAGTCTGTTGCTCTACGCGATCAGTCGCGGCGACGACCAGGTTTACGCCGATGGTCTGGCGTATTGCTATTACTGGGCCGATCTCGCGGTCGACCACGAAGACTTCACCGTGCACCAATGGATCGGTGGCTGGCCGTGGAAGACGTGTGCGTATATGAAGTTTCGCGACCTGGTGTATGGCTACCTCGAAACCGGTGATCCGTACCTGAGCGACACAGCCGAGAATGTGGCAGACGCCTACTGGATGTGGTTCCGTGCAAACTGGCCGCGCTCTGCCATTGGCCGCGACATGTTCCCGACCGCCGACTGGGCCGTGCTGCGTCGCTACTTCGACAGCGATCGCAGCCGGCGCCGGACGCACCAGCTCGTGGGCATGCTGCGGGATGTCGTCGAGGCACGTGGGACGCCCGGCGGGCAGATGGGCGCAGGCCCGCATGCCGGGTACGTTGATGCTTTGTATATGTCGGGCATTTGTATGGCCGCCTGTCTCGACATGGCGGAGGCTGAAATCGAAGCCGGCAATGAGGATCAGCTCGATGGGCTGCTGGATCTGGTGCGCAAGTTGCACGCAGATTTCATCCGTGACGATATGCCGCTATTCCCGTCGAATATGCATGAGCACCGGGCAGACTGGAGTCCGCACTTCGCCGTAACCTGGGCGATGATCGCAGCCCGTATTTACCCGGTACTGTCACGGATTTGGCCGAATTCCAGCAAGCAGCAACGTGAAGGGATGCAAGTCCTGTACAGGCACGCGGAGGACCAAGACGCCTGGCTCCACGATGGGCGCTATTGTTTGTTCCCCTTGCAGATCGGCATCCATGACGCGTTTGTCCTCGGTGCGCGGCTGGAAGGGCAGGGCATTTTGATCGAACCGGTCGGCAAGCCGGCTGATTGGGCGTCGCAACAGGTTGTGGATACGCCATGGGGCAGCTTGTCCGTGCGAGCGAGGCAGCGGCGCGGCGCTGTCGAATTTGCGTTCTCCGCACCGGAGAAATTTCCGATTCGAATTTTCTACAAGGGAAAAACCGGCAAGACTACAAGTACCGGCGCTTGCCGGCTGTGACTCACATCGCGGTTTGCCGAGGCACGGCGTGACTCAACGACGTATTCCAAACCATAAACCTGGATTGAATTGATGTTCAACGAAGTAAACGTTGCGGCGATTTCGTTCCGCCCGAAGAAACTCGATCTGCAGGGCAACGCCGACAAGCTGGAGGCGATGTTTCGCGATGCTGCTCGTGAGCAGGCACAGCTTGCGGTCGGGCCGGAAGGCGTGCTCGAGGGCTACGTCGTGAATGATATTATCGCCGGCGACATTCCGGCGGAGTACATCAACGACGTTGCCGTGACGATGCGCTCGAAGGTCATAACACACTTCCGCAACCTGGCGCAGGAGCTGAACATGTGCCTGGTCTTCGGCTGTGCCGAGAAAGTGGCGGGCGACATCTATAACTGCGCGGTGTTTATCGACAATCAGGGTCGGCTGCGAGGCAAGTATCACAAGATGCAGCTGGCGGAAGGGGCGCACCCGTCGTGGTGGTACGATCGGCCCGGCAGACGCAGCCGGGCCGTTGATACGCCGTTCGGCCGGGCAGGTTTTCTGATCTGCAATGACCGGTGGAACCCTGATCTGGCACGTATCCCGGTGCTCGACGGCGCCAGATATCTGATAATCCCGTCATACGGCGATCGCGACTTAAATCAGGACCACGCGGTCCTCGCCAGGGCGCGTGAGAATGGCGTGCCCATTATCGAAGCGAATGTTGGCGTGACGTTGATCATCAGCAAAGGGGAGATTGTCGCCCGCTCGCGCAAGATCGAGACGATGGTCACCGCCACGATTGCGATTCCCGCTGCGCCGTCGCGTTCGAATCGTGACCTGCAGGAGAGCGCTTTCCTCAAGCACCGCGGGCCGGCGATGAAGGCGAACTATCGCCGAAGGATGCAGAGCCTGAAACAGCGATGATCAAGCGCCGAGGGCGGCGGCTCGAAAAGCGCGGATATGGTCCGGCCC
>CAJWLW010000477.1 GCA_913042885.1 uncultured Lentisphaeria bacterium
GTTCCGCGGATGCAGCACATCGTGAGCTTCGAACATGGTTACCTTGTGCTGTCGGCAAAACCCCGTCAAAATGCATTCGTGCGGCCGTGTGAAGCGATAGGAGGGGTGGATAATGATGAGCTCGATGCCCTTGGCGACACAGAGCTTCCTCAGGTCGTTTAGATTCTGTCGCCGTTCCTCTGACGATACGCGCCTCGGCAGAGCACCGTGCTGGACTTCTATTTCACCGCCGTCCTCTTCGACCTTTGGTGCGGCACCAATAGCCGAAAGACCGATATTGGCAGCGATTTTGGCGGAATTGTCACCACGCAATTTTTTGACCTTGGATTTTGCAGATTGATAGACGATAAAACGTACCAGCGCTGAGTGTTGCACAAGCTGGTGCAGGAAGCCGCGGCTCGATTCCCACAGCTCGCGATCGGTCCGGGCCAGTCCGATTTCGGTATTGTCCGATGAACGCAGCGAGGACGGCAGGTAGTCGTTGAATTCGTGATAGAACAGGACCATGTCCGGCTGCAGGTCGAGGCCACGCAGTTTCAGATACATCAGGCTCTGGAACGATGACCAGGCGGAGACGCCGGCGTTGATGACACGGATGCGTCGCGACTGATCGGCTTTGTCGAGGGCTTGCTCGAGACGGGCGGAATAGGTCTCGGGATTGCTGATATAAGCGCCGAAGGTGGTACTCTCGCCCAAGGAGAGGATGCGATATTCGCCAGGCTCCTTGGCGGGGATTTCCGGGTAGCGGAGTCCAAGGCTGTTGGTCTGCGTCACCATCGTGTTCGGCAGTTCTTTGATCTTGACACCGACTTTGATGTTTGGCGCAAGCGACCAGAAAAGGTCGGCGTCGTGCCGCATGATGCCGTACCGCTGCTCGGGCAGTTCGGTGCTGTGCAGTTGCGGTTCGCCCAGATCGAAGACGCGGCAGGCAATTTCGGCGAGAACCAGCGGCACGACCGTTGGCAGCAGCATGAAGATGAGGAACTTCGTGCGACTGATGGCGCGCTTCTTTCTACGGCGCGCGGCGGGTTTTTCCCGCGGCTTTGTGGCCTTTGACACGCCCCTACCTCAGTCGTGGAAGTCCATGCCTTCCCGAGTCGCCTTGATGATGTCCGTGCGGACGCAGAAGTCACCGAAGCGCTCGTCTTTCTTACGTTTTTTGGCGTAGGCGTGGATCATCGGTTCGAGAGTCTCGATGATCTCGTCCTCGCCGATGTTTTCCTTGTACATTTTGTTGAGCCGCTCGCCATGGAAGCCGGCGCCCAGATAGAGGTTGTACTTGCCGACGGCCTTGCCACTGAAGCCGATCTCCGCGACGTATGGCCGGCCGCAGCCATTCGGACAGCCGGTCATGCGCACGACGATCGGGTCGTCCCAGAGCCCGGCGGCCTTGATGATCTCGTCCATCCGGTCCATCAGGGACGGCAGGTAACGTTCGGCCTCGGAGAAGGCCTGGTCGCAGGTGTTGAGTGCGACACAGGCGATGCTGTTGAGGCGCGCGCCGCTATGTTTCATGGCGTCGAGCAGGCCGTACTTTTTGAGCAACGAGTCGATCTTACGCTTGTTGCCGGGGGCGACGTTGCCGATGATCAGGTTCTGGTTGCCGGTGAGGCGAAAGTCGCCGTCATGCACTTTGGCAATTTCGCGCAATCCTGTCATCATCGGGAAGTCGTCGGTATCGAGTACGCGTCCGCCTTCGATGTACAGGTTCATGAACCAGTTGCCGTTGTCAGCTTTTTCCCAACCGTACTGGTCGCCGTTGGTGGTGAACTCGAACGGTTTTGCTTTGGCGAGCTTCCAACCCAAGCGGCTGTTGAGCTCGCTGACTATCCAGTCGACACCGTGGTCGTCGATGGTGTATTTGAAGCGGGCCCGTTTACGGTTGCTGCGGTTGCCGTTGTCTCTTTGGATTTTGACGATGTTCTCAGCCACGTCCAGCAGCTGGCCAGGCTTGCAGAATCCGATGACACTGCCCAGCCGCGGGTAGGTTTCGGGCATACCATAGGTCATACCCAGGCCGCCGCCGACGATGACATTGTAGCCGGTGAGTTTACCGTTTTTCTCGATCGCGACGAAACCGATGTCCTGGGTATAGATATCCGGATCGTTGTGCGGCGGTATGGCAAAGCAGATCTTAAACTTGCGCGGCAGATAGGTCTTGCCGTAAATCGGTTCGTTGTCGTCGATGGTGGTGGTCACGACCTTGTCGGTGCTGAGCCAAATCTCCTGATAGGCGTTTGTCTTGGGCTTGAGATGGTCACTGACGGCCTGACAGTCGGCCAGCATCTTGTCGTAGATCGGCGAATCATGAGGATGGGCGCCGGCCATGACATTGCGATTGACGTCGCCGCAGGCGGACAGTGTCGTCATCAGCGCTTCGTTGAGTCCCCGCATGAGCGGCGTCAGGTCGGGCTTGATCACGCCGTGAAACTGGAAAGCCTGGCGGGTCGTCAGCTTGAGCGTGCCGTTGGCTCGGGTATGGGCGAGTTCGTCGCAGGCGAGCCATTGCGCGGCTGTGCAGACACCCCCTGGAATTCCGACGCGGATCATGAACATGTAAGCAGGTTCGAGTTTCTGGCGGCGCCGTTCACTACGCTGGTCCCGGTCGTCCTGCAGGTATGTGCCGTGAAACTTGGTAAGCTGACAATCGGAGGCTGCGATGCCGTACGTGATCTTGTCGGCCAACCCTTCAACGATCGTGCCGCGCAGATAGTTGCTGGCATCTTTGATTAGTTCCACCTCGCTGGGCGGTCCAGATTCTTTGTCGGTGTCGCTCATGGTGTAAACCGTGGTTGCGTGACTGCTGACCGGGTCTCAATATACATCGCGTTGATAGCGCTTGTCGCGCTGCAGGTTCTTGACATATTCGGCAGCGGCGTTGGCTTTCATGCCGCCTTCCTTGCGAACGATGTCGAGCAGGGCGGCATGGACATCTTTCGCCATGTGCACTTCGTCGCCGCAGACATAGATTGTGGCGCCGTCCTGGAGCCAGGCATAAATGTCCTTGGCGGCTTCGAGCATGCGGTGCTGGACGTAAATCTTCTCGTCCTGATCGCGCGAGAATGCCAGGTCGATTCGCGTCAGGATACCGTCTTTTCGGAAACGCTGCCACTCGGTCTGGTACGTGAAATCGGTGCGGAATCGGCGGTCGCCGAAGAACAGCCAGTTCTTGCCGG
>CAJWLW010000478.1 GCA_913042885.1 uncultured Lentisphaeria bacterium
TCCGGAATCCGCCGCTTGCCCCAAGCCCATACCTGGGGGCTGACGTAGTACACGACGCGGATCCCGAGCTTTTCCATCTTTCGCGCGAAACGGATGTTGAAGCCCGGGTAGTCGATCAATACGACAACGTCGGGACGCTTGGCAGCGGCCTGGTCGACGAGTTGCCGAAAAATGGCACGAAAGAGGGAAAGGTGCTTGAGGACTTCGACGAATCCAACTATGCCGAGCTCGGTCGAGTCGACCAGGATATCGACGCCGGCCTGGCGCATAGCGGTCCCGCCCATGCCTTGGATCTGAACCGCGGATTCTAACGCCCGCAACTCCTCGGCCAGCCGGGCGCCATACATGTCGCCCGAAGATTCGCCGGAGAAGATCCAGACTTTTTTACCAGTATGGTTGCAACTTTCAGGGGGCATGATACCCTTTACATTCGTATCAGGACCAGACTAAACGGCAAGTTTGCAGGTGAGTAATGGAAACGACCGAACGAGACCAGTTAATCGGGCGCCTGTTGCAGGAAGGCAACACCCTTTCCGACGTACAGAAAGTACTGGAAGAGGAGCACGGCGTCAAGCTTACCTATATGGAGCTGCGGCTGATTTCATCTGAGCTCGAAGTCAACTGGTCTGCTTTCGACCCGCCCGAACCCAAACCAGTCGAGGCGGAGCCCGATGTTCTCGATGCACCCGGGCCCAGCAAGACGACCGTGACGGTCAGCAAAATTCAGCGCCCCGGTGCGGTCGCCAGCGGTGATGTCACATTTGCCTCGGGTGCCACTGCCGAATGGCATTTTGACGCCATGGGTCGCCTCTCCCTGGACCCCACCGGCAGCGGTGAGCGCCCGACCGAAGAGGATGTGCAGGAGTTTCAGGTCGAACTGCAGACGGTCATGCAGGGTAAAATGTGACGTCCCCGGCCGCCAGGCTCAAGACCACCGTCTACCGTCTGGAAAGTCTCGATATTTACCGCAACCTCGCCGCCGAAGAATATCTCTTCCGTGAATTGCCCTCCGGTCACTGCAGTTTCATGCTGTGGCGCAGCCGGCCGAGCGTGGTTATCGGCAAGAACCAGAATCCCTGGCGCGAGTGTAACCTGCCGGCACTGACCGCCGAGGACATCCATCTGGCGCGTCGTATTTCCGGCGGCGGCGCTGTCTACCACGATCCCGGCAATCTGAATTTCGGCTTCATCGTCGATCGCCGCTGCTATGACTTCGACCGCCAGATCCAGGTCGTGTGCAACGCTTTGCAGGCGCTCGGTATCGATGCGGTGACGGGGCCGCGTCATATCCTGCTCGCAGCCGACCGCAAGATATCCGGCAACGCGTTCTACTATCGCCGCAACACCGCACTACATCACGGCACACTGCTGTTCGACGCCGATCTCGAGCGACTCCGCCGCTGTCTGCAGCCGACTATCGATGGGATCAAGACCCGCAGCATCGCATCGCACCCGGTGGACACCGTCAATCTCCGTGATCTCCAGCCGGACCTGACGCTGCCGCAACTGGAAGAGAAACTGATCGAGGCTTTCCATCTTGAGTATAGCAACGTCGATACGTATAGTGTGATGCACGACGGTGACTGTGACGCGACCGCGGTGAATGAACTGCAGGCCAAGTATGCCGGGGATGCCTGGCGGTTCGGAATGACGACGCTATTTACGCTGCGCCTGCAGTACGGCGACCATGACACGGCAGTGACAGCAGTGTTCCAGATCCGCAAAGGATTGATTGAATCGGCGGAGTTCACAGGTGCCGGCACCGCCTCGCTCGACGACGTTGCGGCTACCCTGAAAGGTTGTGATTTTCGCACAGCAGCGCTGCAAGACCGGCTCCGGGCCGTTGGCACGGCGGATACGGAACTCTGCGATTGGCTGTGCGCATTGCCCGGTGTCTGACCATGGAATGGGCGAGCCTGTCGGCGGTCGGACTTGTGAAAAAAACGAGGATACACACAATGAAAACGAGCATTACGACGAAGACCGGTGACCGCGGAACGACACGTCTGTTTTCAGGCGAGGAAGTGTCGAAGGACTCGTCACGTCCGAACGCATACGGCGATCTTGACGAGCTGGTCTCCATCCTCGGCGTGGCCCGTTGCCATTGTCCGGACGCAGACACGCAACAGGCGATTTTGAATCTGCAGCGCGACCTGTTCGTTGCCGGCTCCGAAATGGCCACGGCACCGGGCGGACTCGAGCGTCTTGGCCAACGCATCGACGCCGCGCGCCTGGCCGATCTCGAACGGCTTATGACCGAGCTCGAGGAGGCAATCGAGATCCCCAACGGTTTTATTGTTCCCGGTGGCACGCCGGCTGGGGCTTTTCTCGATCTTGCCAGATCCGTGTCGCGGCGGTTGGAGCGGCGTGTCGTCGGCATGTACGCCGACGGCGAGCTGGACAACGACAACCTCATTGTCTGGCTCAACCGCTTGTCAGATTATCTGTATCTTCTTGCCCGCAGTGCCGAGGATAAACCGACGTTGGTGAAACCAGAGTGAACGCTGCTGCTCTTGATTCGATCACCCGCGAGTTCGCCGCCGGCGGTATCTGCTGTGAACGTGTTTCAGCGCTGAAGGGGCGGACCACGTTTCGGTTGGGCGGACTCTGCCCGCTGCTGATCCACTGCGAACGCCCCGAACAGCTCGGGCAAGCTGTCGACCTGTTGCATTGCACCGGCACCAGGTTTGAATTGATCGGCGGTGGTTCGAATCTGCTTGTTTCAGATAGTGGCGTCGACTGCCCGGTTATCTGTTATGCCACGGTCGTCCCGGAAATTTCTCATGACGGCCTGGAGCTCAGCGTTTCCGGCAGCACCTCATTGGATGCGGTGGCTGGCTATGCGGTCGAGCATGGTCTCGGCGGGTTCGTCAATACCAGCGGCATCCCCGGCACAGTCGGCGGCGCTATTGTCGGCAATGCCGGTGCATTCGGCTGGCAGGTTGGTGATGCCTTGGTATCGGTCGACTTGCTCGACCGCGATGGCGTCCGTGACACCGTTGGGCCCGAGGCACTGGGGTTCAGCTATCGTGATTCCCATCTGAAGCGAACGCGGCAGATCGTCCAGGGCGCCGTTTTTAGGTTGTACGGAACCGACCCTGCTGCCGATCGTGCCGAACGGCAGCGGATCCTCGAGCTGCGCGCCTCGAAGCATCCCGACCTT
>CAJWLW010000479.1 GCA_913042885.1 uncultured Lentisphaeria bacterium
CTTTGCCAGCCTGCGAGCCTTGCTGAAAAACCGCGAGGCCCATTGCTCCTTCGGCATCGGCCACGCGTCTGGTGCGAACAAGACGGTCGAGGTAATCGACGACCTGTTCAAGTCCCGGATGCTTGGTGACCACGATTTCCTCGCCCGGTCCGATGTGGTTGTCGCCAGCCTGATCGGCGGCACCGACTTGTCGATCGGCGATATGAACCAATGCCTGTCGATGCTCGGCAATCAGCTGGACCCCGCGACTTGCTCCTACATCGGCGCCAATGTTGTGCCGGAGAAAGGCGACGAGCTGCAGCTTACGATCGTGTCGGTACACTACAAACAGAAGCCAGCGCTGGTTCCCGCGTCCGAGCCGGCGCCGTCACCGGCGAAGCCAAAGCGCGGCCGTAAAGGTAAAGCCAAGGTGGCGACCGATGAGAAGCAGTTCGACCTGCCATTTGTCGAGGAGATGGTCTCACTCGGCATCTTCGGCAACGTTCCCCCGACCATAGTCAAGGGCGAAAACTTGGATGTCCCGACGTTCCAGCGGCAGGGAGTCGTGCTCGATCTCGATGACTAATTCGTGGTCCACCCGTTTTCCGCAGTTGCTCTGCCTCGTGTTGCTGGCCGCCGGCTGCGGGTCCGCGCCGGAAGCAGTGCCGCCGCCGGACATTGACGCGGCCAACGCTTTCCGGCTGGTCAGCGAGATTTGTGACATCGGTCCACGCCCCAGCGGTTCCGACGGCGGCGCACGCACGGCCCAATACATCGTCGACACCGCCACTGCTTATGGTTACGAGCCGATTCAGGATACTTGGACCGAACGAACGGCGCGCGGCAGTATCGAATTTACCAATATCACAGTCGAGCTGCGTGGCAGCAGTGACGAATCGTTCATCATCATCGGCACACATTTCGACACCAAGATTTTGGCAGGCACGGCAGCCTTCATCGGCGCAAATGACGGCGCCTCGAGCACCGCGCTGGTGCTCGAACTCATGCGGACACTGAAAAAGACCCCGGCAGCCGGGCGGCCAACCGTGCGGTTCGCCTTCTTCGACGGCGAAGAAGCCTATGAGCAATACAGCGACAGCGACGGCCTGCATGGCAGCAGGCGCATGGCGCGGCAACTGCAGGAATCCGGCAGGCACAGGCAATGCCAGGCGATGATCCTGCTCGACATGGTCGGTGACGAGGATCTGACGGTGACAATCTCGCCCACCGACAGTCGCGAACTGCGCACAAAGTTATTCGATATTGCAGAACGACAAGGCACGCGCAAACATTTCGGCTACTTTATGAAAGGCTCAATTCTGGACGATCATATTCCGTTTAGCCGTCTTGGTATCCCGGCGCTGGATATCATCGATTTCAAATATGGCCCGAACAACTCATACTGGCACACGGATCAGGATACGATAGACAAACTGAGCACCGACAGTCTGGTGATCGTCGGCAATGCTGTTATCGCGCTGATCTGGGAACTCAATTCAGAGTAACAATTATGGATGCACCGAGACCCTACCACAGTTCCGAAGACGATCCGACACCCGAAGTCCAGCCCGAATCAACCGGGCCCGCCAGCAACCCGCCTGCGGGTGCATGGAACTCGAAACCGTCAATGACCGGCGGCGCACCCGGGCAAGAGCCGCCCGTACCGCCCGGCCAGGCAGGCCCCACTGCCTTCAACCCGCTCGGAGAAAAACCAAAGCACGGGGCCCGCGGCTGTCTCTGGGGCTGCGGTATCAGCGCCATCGTCTGTGTCATCCTGGTGATCGCCGTGGCTATCGCCGGTGTTGCCGGCCTCGACCTTGGCAGTGCGTCACCCAAGCTCTTCTCGTCCCTGACGAAGGAGCCGGACGCGATCGAAGAAATGGTGATCCAGTCGGGCAATGGCAAGGCGAAGATCGTCGTCATCGACGTCTACGGCATGATCTATTCCGGCACCAGCCCGTCGAGCAAAAGTTCCCCATCAGGTCCGCTGATCAGTCAGATCGAAAAGGCCCGTAAGGATCCCGATGTCAAAGCCGTGGTGCTCGACATGAACACTCCCGGCGGCGAGGTCACGGCCACCGATGAAGCGCACCACGCCCTTCAGAAACTACGGGAAGACGGCAAACCAGTGGTCACCTGTATGCGCGCGATCGCTGCCAGCGGCGGCTATTACCTCGCGGCGGGTACCGACCACATCGTCGCCAACCGCCTCACCCTGACCGGCAGCATCGGAGTCATCATCGGCGGCTACAACTATGCTGCACTGTTCGACAAGATCGGGCTCGAGTCAGAGTTGTACATCGGCGGGGAAATGAAGGATGTCCTCAACATGGCACGGAAACGCACACCCGAAGAAATCGTCCTGATCCAGGGTTTGGTCGACGAGACCTACGGCGAGTTTGTCAAGATTGTCGCGGCCGGCCGACTGCTCTCTGAGGCCGACATTAAAGACCAGATCGGCGCCCGTATTTTTTCCGGGGCTCAGGCGCTGGACCTGAAACTGGTGGACCAGCTCGGATATTTCGACGACGCCATCGAGAAGGCCCGTCAACTGGCGGACATTGAGGACCCGGCGGTGGTACGGTACGGGTATATCCCGTCCCTGGGCAGCCTGCTGTTCGGCATGGCAGCGAACGACACGAAGCCGGTCATCGAGTTGCTGCCGGAAGAACGGCGCCTGGTCAAGAAAGGCCACCTCTATTTCCTGGCACCGCTCGCTTATTAGAGGCCTCTCAATTCCGTGTGTTACTGTATTGCTGTGAAACGGTCGTCCCCGGCCGTTTATTCGACAGTGCAGTACCTTTGTCACTTGCACTGTACGGTCAGGCAAAAACGGCCTGGGGCAACTGTTCCACAGGAGCTATGTCATTCTTTCTGCTAACCGGCGTGACATCGGGCATCGGCAGCGTGGTACTGTGCCGGTGCCTGGCGGACGGCCACACCGTCTGCGCCGTTGTCCGGAGCGACGAGCAGCGGCAACGCCTGCGGCAGGCGTATCCGGACAATCTCGACATCGAGGTCGCCGAGCTGGCGGACCGAGTGCAAGTCAGCGATCTGGTTGCGCGGCTGCAGTCGCGAACCTTCGATTACGTCCTGCTCAACGCCGGGTGCGCGCAGATCGGGGCGTACCACGAGCAGTCGATGGACGACATCGACACGGTCATGCAGGCCAATTTGC
>CAJWLW010000480.1 GCA_913042885.1 uncultured Lentisphaeria bacterium
ATGATCGATCCCGCCAACTATCTCGACATGCTGATGCTCGAGAAACAGGCGCAACTGATCGTTACCGATTCCGGCGGTGTACAGAAGGAGGCGTTCTTCTGGCGTGTTCCCTGTGTCACGCTGCGGACCAACACCGAGTGGGTGGAGTTGATCGAAATCGGCTGGAACCGCCTGCTGCCGCCGACCTCTGCCGAGAGTATCGTCTCCGGCATTCGGGCAGCCCTGGCAGGCAAGGGCGGCGACCCGGACGCGGCGCCGTACGGCCACGGCGATGCGGCGCGGAAGATTGCGAATGTCCTCCGTGGCGGGTTCCCAAACTAGAACGGGTCTTGCCATTCGTTCAGTTCTTTACGAAATCCACGCGGAGCTCCGCTCTACTCTACCTGTCCGCGTCTCGTCTCCGTATCGATGAGCTCAAGCAGCACATCGATCTTCGCGGCCGCCACCGCATTTTTCGGATTCAGCCGGAGGATGTTTTTTTGCGCTATGAGGCCCAAGCGATATACTTCGGCGCGTGTGGTCCCCGGTTCGACCTGACGGGCGTAGGTGTCGCAGAGATAATCGAGAAAAACATAGGTCGGCTGGTGGTCCGGATCGATTGCCCGGGCCCGCTTCAGCATTTCAATCGCTTCCAGGTACTCACCCCCCTTGACCAGCAGCAGGCCGAGGTTGGCGAGCCTGTCGGCTTTTGGCGACCGCGAGACCGATTTTCGCCAGGCGTCGATCGCCGCCTGGCTGTCACCGCGCTTGGTGTAGATGTAGGCGATGTGATCGTTGGCCGTGCTGTGATACGGTGCCAGTTTCAGAGCTTGTTGCAGATGCTCGTAGGCCGCTGCGAAAAACTCGCTGCGTTCCGGGTCTTGCGCTTTGTCGGCCTTGTCTCGAAGCTCGGCGGCAATGCCGATCGTGGCCTTGACGTTTTCCGGGTAGTACGAAACGCACTGAGTGAACGCGGCGATCGACTGGTCATGCTCATCCAGTTCTGCGTGCGACACGCCGAGATTACACATGGCATCTTCATAGTTTTTCTGGATCCGCAGTGTTTCGTTGAAACGTTTGATCGCATTTCGGAATTGGTCTGTACCGTCGGCTCCTTCGAGTCGGAGCTTCATCCCTTCTTCGAAATAGGCGTTACCCAGATTATACCGCGGCCGCGCTTTGTTCGGGGCCTTGAGTACACAATCCTTCCACAGCGTGAATGTCGTTGCCCATACCTTGTTACGCTGCACAGTCGAGAAAATAAGCAACGCCGCAACAATGGCAGTCACTGCACCACCGACGATCAGCGGCGGGCGTAGCCGGTCGAGCAGCACGATGATCAGCAGGATGACCAGCAGCATCGGTAGATACAGCCGGTGCTCGTACGCCATTTCAATGGCGATGACCGATGACTCCACCGCCAGGTTGATGAAGTACCACAGAATGCAGAATGCCAGGAGCCGGTGCCGTTTCGCCAGGTAGACAGCCAAAGCCAGAACGCCGATGACCGCCAGCACCGACAGCAACGTAGTGATCGGTGCGATGAGCGACGTCGATGTGATGATGTGATGGTCAAGCGTCAGTCGTTCGGGCGATGGCAGGATGATCAGCGTGAGATAGAAAATCACGACCCGGAACTGCGTCATCATGCGCTCGCTCATTGTGAAGTCACGTATCTCATAGGCCGCTTTCAAATGCTCAATCGGGTTCATTTTCAGATAGACCAGTGCGATTGCCGCAGCAATGGCCGCCGGGATGAGCCAGAACTTCAGATTCTTGACCAGATAGTTCGCACTCAGGCTGCGGAAGAAGAACCACTCAACCAGAAAGATCAGGGCTGGCAGCGTGATGGCGATCTCCTTGGTTCCCAAAGCCAGTAGCCAGCAGATGACCGCCGTCGCCCAGGCGATCCTGCGCCGGCCGATATTGTCGTCTCGCCTGCCGTGCATATAGAGACACAGCGAGGCGAGCATGAACATCGCGGTCATGCTGACCATGCGCTGCACGATATAGGTCACCGCGTTGACATGGACCGGATGCACGATCCACACGATTGCCGTGGCGGCTGCCAGCCAGGCGGCATGACGACGACCGGGCGCCGGACGGGATTCGAGCGTCTCCGACTCAGATTTACCCGTCTTGCGGCTCTGGCGGTTGACGATCAGCAATTGAAAGACGAACCAATAGGCCAGCCAGCCGTTGACGATGTGGATGGCGATATTGACGATGCGATAGCCCGGGCGTTGCAACCCGTGCGCCAGATGATTGAGCGCAAAGCTCCAGTTGGCGACCGGCCGGCGATAGGAAAAACTCTCGAAACCCGCCGCTTTCAGGTTGCTCCAGGACAATGAGTCTATCTTGATCAGCGCGTTGTTTTGGATGTTCTGCGCGTCGTCGAAAACGAAATCATAGTCAAGCGTCGACCAGTAGATGGCGACCGTCAGCACAGCGGTGACTAGGCAGGTTGCGAGGTGGATGCGTGTTGTTTTCTTCACGGTCTGATAACCCTTGCAGACTCTTGATTTTGCGACAAACAAACGTAAACTTAACGTCTCATTCGCTGACCGAACAGCACTGGAATTGCTGAACGATGAATATGAACAAGAGCGATATTGAGCCGGACGCCGGCGTGATACTTGTAGCTTCTGCGAACCTGCTCGATCCCAATTTCAGCCGTAGCGTCATTCTGCTCTGCGATCACCAATACGACGGTACGTTCGGACTGGTCCTCAACAATGCCCTGCCGGTAAAGATACGCGACGTCATCGAGTCGATCGTTGATTGGGATGCGCCGTTATACCGGGGTGGACCGGTGCAGGAAAACTCGCTGCACTTCATCCACACGATTCCCGACCTCGACATCGGCAGTCGGCCAATCACGTCCGAGGTCTTCTGGGGCGGCGATTTCGATCGTCTCAACAAGTTGATCGAGCAGGGCAGCGTGGACCTCAACCAGATACGTTTTTTTGTCGGCTATTCCGGTTGGGGCGAAGGCCAGCTTGCCGACGAGATCAAAAAAGATTCCTGGTATCTGATCAACGGACAGAGCGATACGATTTTCTGTGACGATTCACCGAATCACTGGAGGCGGGTCGTCGGCACCATGGGGCATGAATACGAAATCCTCGCAAACTTCCCCGACGACCCGCGACTGAACTA
>CAJWLW010000481.1 GCA_913042885.1 uncultured Lentisphaeria bacterium
CATTCTGCCAGGAAAGTCCATTTTCGGCGCCTGCTTGCCCGGGGGAGGAGAACCCCCTGCGTTCCGTCCAGTGGGTACCATCGGTCGCTGCACTACCCATATTGTAACTCATCGCATAGCTGGTGTTCATAAACTCGTTGCCGAAATTCGAGACCTCTGCGCCCGAGTAATTGACGTCACCCCAAGCTGGAACCTCATCTGCCGAATCTGACGGACAGCGAAATAGAATCCAGCGTTTATGCGACCAGTTAAACGACGGGAGCATCACCGTCGGTCCGTAAAGGCCCGACTCGGCACCGCCGTAGTACCCGAGTTTGGCGAGACGCCTGTTCCACGGCCCCCACGGATATGCATTATCGGCGCCACCCCCATCCCACGAATCCCAACTGGTTCCGCGGGCGGGAAAATAATCGTCGTTGTCGTCCGAATACTGGACAAAACCGAGATAAATCTGTTTTTGATTGCTCAGGCACAGTGTCCGCAACCCGGCTGCCTTCGCCTGGGTCAGCGCGGGCAGAAGCATGGCCGCGAGGATTGCGATGATCGCGATGACAACCAGCAATTCGATCAAGGTGAACAGATGTGCGCTTGGCGCTCGCCGGCGGTATGAAGTCCGCTTGCTGTTCGAGTCAGATGCTTTGAGATGCGGTGCCATATTGTGTAATCCCGTTGACTGGATAGGAACATACACTTGTGTATTGTCGTCGCAAACCCAACGGTCAGTGACAAGCTGTGCGAAAGGCAAATTCTGGAAAGGGACGGGAAATACCCCCCGGCGATGACGCTCAGAATCTTCCTGCGGTGCCTTTCATGGGTTAACTTACCGCATGCGTTACTGCCTCTGCATCCTTATTCTCACCTTCCGCTTTTCACTGGTCGCAACCGCCGCAGCGCCGCTCCTCGATGACCCGGCACGTGACGGTTGGAACACCGAAGTCCTCAGCGGCGAGGCCGGAAAACAGCTAGAGGTGTTCGCCGGCCTGCTCTCCCAGCCCGATCCGATCGCGGCAGCGCAGCTGGTGGGGTTGACGGCGCCGGATTTCGCCTGCCGGTCCCTGCGGCCAGTTACGCTCGAGACAGTTTTTCGGGACGGAGCGATCACGGTCCGGCGACCGCAACCAGCGGTGGCGGGAACGGAGAATCAGGCGGCACCGACCGGCGATGGAGTAGCCGTGTTGCAGCAACTGCGCCGGCCCTACACTCATGGCTACATCCCGCGCGCTGAACTCAAAGTCACCGGCATCGAGATGACGACGGCTGGATTCGAAACTGTCGTTCTCGTCAGTTTCTTCGGTCACGCCGCCGGCGGCTCCCTGGAAGAGACCGCCACCTGGCGCTGCGGCTGGCAACCGCAGCAAGCCGGGCCACCGCTGCTCATCTCCATGACAACGGTCAAGTACGAACAGATCACGCTGGCTACCGAGCATCCCACCCTCTTCAGCGATTGCTCGGAAGCGGTTATGGGTGGCAATGCCTGCTATCGCGAGCAGTTCATGCACGGCATCGCGTACTGGGTGCAACGCATCGAATTCATGCAGGGCATCGATATCAATGGTTATCTCGGCATCGCGATCGGTGATGTCGATGGGGATGGGCTCGACGATGTCTACATCGCTCAGGAAGGCGGCCTGCCGAATCGCCTGTTGCGTCACAATCCGGATGGCACTGTGACGGACATCTCGGCGGCGGCCGGGGTCGACTGGATGGCGGCCACCAGCGGTGTGCTGCTCGCCGATTTCGATAATGACGGCGACCAGGACCTGGCCTGTGCCACCAGCGAGGGCCTGCTGTTCAGCCGGAACGATGGGAGCGGCAGGTTTCCCGAGTATACGCTGGTCGATTTTGCGGCGAATGCCTTTTCTTTGGCGGCGGCCGACTATGACAACGACGGTGATCTCGACATTTTCGCCTGTGTTTATTACTCCGACAAAGACAGAGGCAAGGTGATTGCGTTTCCTGTGCCGTACTTCGACGCGATCAACGGCGGCCGCAACGTACTGCTCCGCAATGAGGGAGCTTGGCAGTTCACCGATGTCACTGATGCGGTCGGGCTTGCCGAGGGTGGCAACCGCTATGCCCTCGCCGCGAGTTTCGAAGACTATGACAACGACGGCGATCAGGATCTGTACGTCGCCAATGATTTCGGGCGCAACCTGCTGTATCGCAATGATGCGGATCCAGGGACCGGCAAGCGGCGGTTCGTCGAAGTAGCACAGGCCGCAGGCTGCGAGGACCGCGGCTTCAGCATGTCGGCCGCCTGGAGCGATGTCGATCACAACGGCTGGATGGATCTGTATGTTGCCAACATGTACTCGGCAGCCGGTAACCGCATTGTGTTTCAGGATAAGTTCGTCGAGGGCAATGCGCCGATGCGCCACAAGATGCAGTACCTGACACGCGGCAACTCGCTGCTGACCAATCAGGCCGGAGCGTTCACGGATGCGAGCGCCGACGCGGGGGTGATGATGGGGCGCTGGAGCTGGAGCTCCCCATTCTGCGACATCAACAACGACAGCTGGGAGGATATCCTGGTGGGTAACGGCTTTCTCACCAATATCGACGAGCATGATTTGTGAAGTTTCTTCTGGCGGCAGGTTCTGTCGCGATCGCCGGAGGTTACTGAAGGAGCGGCCGATAAGGCGGACTATATCCATGCGGGCCTGGACATGGACAAATTATTGTCCAGCGGGAAGTCGCTTAGCGGGCGCGAACGAAACTGCGCCTACCTCAATCTGGGGCCGGGTAAGGCATTCGCGACAGTGTCTGCCTCCAGTGGCTTCGATTTTCCCGACGACGCCCGCGGCGTGGCGCCCGTCGACTGGGACTTTGACGGCGATCTCGATCTGTGGCTGGTCAATCGTTCAGGACCGCAGGCACGATTCCTCCGCAACGACAATGCCGGGGATCACAACTGGGTTCAGTTTAAGCTCGAAGGCAACGGCACCACCACCAATCGCGACGCGATTGGTGCCCGTATCGGAGTCGTGCTGGAACGCAACCGCGAACCGCGAACCGCGAACCGCGAACCTATCAAATTAATCAAGACTTTGCACGCTGGTGAAGGCTTTCTGTCGCAGCATAGCAAATGGGTCCATTTCGGCCTGGGCGCCGCGGCTGCGATTGACCGCGTGACGG
>CAJWLW010000482.1 GCA_913042885.1 uncultured Lentisphaeria bacterium
TCGACCTGCTCGACGACCAGTTCTTCGCCGAACTCGATGATCTGCAGCCGTTCGGCCACGGCCATCCGGCGCCACGTTTTCGGTTCCGCCACGTGCACTGCGACCGTCTGCAACTTGCCGGCAGCCGGAACACCCGCGGCACCATGCGTGACGGCACTGGGGTGGACATGCCGTTCATCGCCTTCGGCCAGGTACCCGAGGATTTCCCTGAAAGCCCCTGGGATGTTGCCGCGTGCCCGGAACTGAACGAGTACCATGGCAACTGCCACCCACAAATCCAGCTACAGGAAGTGCGTTCAGCGTAAGAAGATGCTCGGATGGCAGGTGTCAGGACCATGAAGCCAACGCCCATCAGCTTGTAGACGACAACTCTGAAACCGGCAACCTGAAACGCCTTCGAATCCATGCCGATCAACGATCTACAGCTCGCGATCCAGTACGAGTTCCGTGATTCCAAGTTGCAACTCGAAGCGCTGACGCATCCATCGTTTCGGGCAGAGTATCCAAACACCCCTGCCGACAACCAGCGGCTGGAGTTTCTCGGGGACGCGGTCATTCAAATCATTGTCACGGATCGCTTGTATCAGGCTCTGCCGCTGGAACCGGAAGGCACACTGACAAAAATCCGGGCGGCCCTGAGCAAACAGCCAACGCTGGCGGGCCTGGCGCGGTTGATCGACCTGGGCAAGCACCTGCGGCTCGGGCACGGTGAAAAGCAGAATCACGGCGACGCACGCGACTCCATCCTGTGTGACGCTTTCGAGGCCCTGATCGGTGCGATATACCTGGACAGCGACAACAATCTCGAGGCCCCGGCGCGACTGCTCAACGAGCTGATCGATCGGTATTGCGATGACGTGCACCAATTGCTCCAGGGCGAAAATCCGAAAGGCGAGCTCCAGGAATGGACTCAACGCAAATTGCATCTCAAGCCGGCCTATGAACTCAAGGACGTGAGCGGTCCCGACCACGAGCGCATTCATACGATCAACGTAATGATTGGCGATCGCTGCTATGGCCAGGGCCAGGCCGGCAAGCGCCAGACCGCGGAGGAAAATGCCGCAAGGGCCGCACTGGCCGCAATCCGCGGAGGCAGCGGCCCCGACCACGAGGTGCATTCTGCTGAATAAATCTCCCGTCCATGCGCCGCCGCCGTCCATCGGATCCACACCGAAATATGTAGATTTCGGCTGTAAATATTTTATCCTGCGCCGCTTGCAAGGACGCTGGAGTCGGGACTATAGTACTCCCGATTTCTCGTAGTACGTTTTTTTCTCGTCTGCGGGCCAGGAAATATCACGGAAAACGTGAGCTCACCAGCGGAAGGACCCTCGATATGACCCACTTCTCAGGCATTTATGTACGCACCACCCTCTTGACAGCTCTGATCATCGGCAGTCTAAGCACCGTCGATAGAGCCCGGGCCCAGAGCTACCAGACGAGCAAGCTCGAGCGCTCTCTGATCACAATATTCTTTTATCCGTACAACCGCATCATGGACTTCAACGACATCGTTCATTTCGGAGTCGCCGGCAGTATCGGGCTCGGTGCAGAACTGGCAGTGACCGAGAACGCCTCCATCGGCGCCATGTATGTCGCCCGCGAGAAAGGCATCGCCTACCACGGGCACGACGGGCACGACTGGGGATTCGGCCCCAATCTGTTCAGTTCCCCCTTCTACGGCGGCGAGCATCTGGCGATGTTGCGCAACGAGCCCCACCTCGGCGGCAGGAACGGTGTCAATCCCGATTCGCCCTGGACCTGGTTTGGCATGGACGCGCCGAACGCCATGATCATGCAGCCAATACTGGAGCAAGGCGGCTACAACATTCCGATAGGCAACTCGTCGAACCTGTACCTGTTGCCGAGCGCTGTCGTCAAGTTGCTTCCGGGTACCGGCAACAAGCAACGGATCCATCAGGTCAAGCACGGCTATGCCACGGCGTCCTTCGGTAGTCTGCGCGTGGAATCCAGCGATGACGATTCGCTGCATTTCCGGCGCTACAGTTCGAAGTCCCGGGCCAGCGAACTGTTGTCTGAAGAGTTTGACCAGAGCAAGAGCGAGGTCAACATGATGTCGCTGCTCGGGGAACATCTGGACAGCACCAAAGAAGGGGCCATCCGCGCCGAAGCCGTGCTCGGCCTGATACATCCGTATATCGCCTTCGAACTCTACGAGGCCCTCGACTTCCTCGGCGGCACGGTCATGCTCGATTTCAAAAAAGATGACTGGCACCCGGAACCCGGCCGTGACAAGGGCCGCAAGCTTGGCCGCGGAATCAACAACGTCGTCTTCGGGCTGTTAGAAATACCGCGCAACATCCAAAGCGTCAACGAGGAGAAAGGCGGTTCCGCAGCGTTGACCGAAGGTATCTTTCGCGGCTTCTATCGGGCTGCAATCCGCACCGTTTTCGTTGGCCCGTACGAGGTGATGACGTTCCCGACAGCGACCGACCCGATTATCGAGCCGGAGTTCTATTTCGAGCCCGGCCTGGCCGAGACCGAATGGCGTATGCATTGAGCGGCCGCCGGCACTGATTCGATCTTTTTCTTGTCCAACCAACCGTTAGAGGCTGTCATGTATCGTTTTCTCATTGTCTTTTTCGCCGTGTGTCTCACCGCTACTGTCGGCTACAGCGAGGCCTTCGCCGACATCGACGCCACCGCTACTGAAAAAGCAGCCAAGGCAAGATCCGGCTCCGCAAAGGGTCTGCGTGGCATCATCAATCTCTCGACCTTCTGGCTCGAGATTCCGATCCAGACCACGCGAGGCGCCAGGCAGGGCTCTCCAGGCATGGAGGATGCCGGTATCAGCGGCAACTTGGTCGGGGGCATCTTCGGTCTGAGCCGTGGTGTTTTCCATGGCACCGGCCGCTTGATAACGGGGGCCAGTGACCTTGCCGGCTTCTGGGCTGCCGATCATTCCAGCAATGAGGGGTACGGCACCAACTACGACTCGACGTTCGCCTATCAGATCAATGTCGAGCCATCTCCAATGGATCTGCAGTCGGCCTCGGAGCATATAGCCGATAAAGCCTATCGTGGCATCAGCAATGTCATCGTCATACCCCAGGATTTCTTCCGCTACACCAATGAGCAGGCCCGTGAAAACAA
>CAJWLW010000483.1 GCA_913042885.1 uncultured Lentisphaeria bacterium
TCGACAGAAGCCGCCGTGCTGACATGCTGCATGTGCAGGCGCGCGCCGGTACGCCGGGAAAGTTCGATATTGCGCGCCACCATATTGCTCTCGGTCTCCGGCGGCATGCCGGGGACACGCATGGCATCGGCGGCAGCACTCCGGCGCATGACACCGCCGGCCATGACGGCCTCGTCTTCGCAGTGATCGACGATGGGGATGCCGGTATCGGCTGCAATCACGGCGGCCTCGAGCATGCGGTCGAAGTCCTGCACACAATTCCCGTCGTCGGTAAACGCAACGATGCCGGAGCCTGCCAGGGCGCGGAGATTGGCAAGTTCCCGACCGGCCCTGTCACGCGTCAGGCAAGCGGTAACAAGCGTGTGGACAACGGCTTCCCGGTCGATCCGCTGCTGCTGGTCGCGGACGGCGTCGAGGCTGTCGATTGGCGGAATTGTGTTGGGCATGACGACCACTGTCGTAAAGCCACCAGCCGCAGCGACGGCAGTACCGCTGGCAATGTCCTCCTTGTGCTCGCCACCCGGTTCACGGAAATGGACGTGGATGTCGACGAGGCCGGGACAAACGACGAGGCCGGCAGCGTCGACACGGTCGACGCTTTCAGCGTCGGCGACAGCCGACAGGTCGACAAACACGCCATCGGCCACGGCCAGGTCACGAACACTGTCGGAACCCGTCGCCGGATCAATGACGCGGCCGCCGGCTATGAGCGTGGTAGTGGACATGGGGAAGGATGGGGATTGGGTGGATGGGTGAATGACCCGTTACAAGCCTGAAACAGGTAGTTCATTTTAGCGCGATTGCGAGTCAGGTGTGTTGAGCTGGAGACGCAGGGCAGGGGCAATATTTAGGAATTCAAAGGCAATTCGCCGCGATTTCGTCCCCGCCCGTGGTGTGTCAATCTTGCACAGGACTACGGACCGCCCAGCACCAGGGGCGGCAGCTCGGCGAGGGACAGGACGGTGTGATCGGGCGGTGCGTCGGCGTCCGGGGTGCAATGGTCGGACTGCAGCCAGACGGTGGTAACGCCGGCGGCGCGGCCGCATGCGATATCGAAGAGATAGTCGCCGACCATCATCACATTCTGCAAGTCGGTGCCGGTGTGCTCGGCCGCGGCGAAAACAGCGGCGGGGTGGGGTTTCGGCGGCAGCGCGTCGTCGCGCGTAATGATGACGTCGAAATGGTCCACAGACAGCACCGGAAAATTTTCCAGAGAACGCTCGAGACCGCGACGATTGTTGCGGGTGATAATGCCGGCGACAACCCCGTGGCCGGCAAGTTGCTGCAGCACGTCCTCGGCATGGTCATTGGGTCGGGCCCGGGCCGCGGCGACCTGTTCATACCGATCGATGGTGGCGTCCGCGACAACGCGCGACGGGGCATCGAGGGTATCGATGAAGGCCAGGATATCCATCTCCGGGTGACATTGGATGTCGTGGCGGATGGCAGCGAAATCGATGGCGCCCGGGGTGGTGAGGGTGCCGTCGAAATCGAAAAGGACGAGTTGGTACATGATGGGATCTCTCTTTAGTAGATGCAGGTTGGGCGCCTCCCATGGGCTGTGACCTGCAGGTGCGGTGGGTAGGGTCGCATGCCGGATCATGCGTGATGGACGGTTGTTACAGCTCCGAGGCAGGCAAGCTTTCGAGATTCTGGACATCGGTGAGCTCGCGGACAATGCGGAAGCCGCAGACGTTGCCGTGTGAATCGGGCGGCAGCCGATAGCGGCTGGCGGCACGACAGTCGTTAGCAGTGAGATGCCAATGGCCGCCGCGGATGCTGCGTTTTTGCAAGTCGATAACCGTCGGACGCCGGTAGTCGTAAAAGCGGTCGCCACACCATTCCCAGACGTTGCCGTGCATGTCGTGGAGGCCCCAGGCATTGGGGCGGAGGCGGCCGACAGCGCTGGTGCCGCTGGGGCCGCTTTCCTTGAAGTCAGCAAACAGCCGTAAAGTGCGCCAGGAGTCACCACAGCAGAACCGTGTCTGAGTACCGGCGCGGCAGGCGTATTCCCACTCGTGTTCATTGGGCAGTCGGTAGGTGCCGGCGGGCAGGCCCTCGAGTTTGCAGAGTTGCTCGCAGAACTCGACGCACATATCCCAGGTAACCTCCTCTACAGGATACGCATCTCCATAAGATTTATACCACGACGGGTTGGATTTTGACGCCATGACGGTTTTCCACTGTCCCTGGGTGATTTCGGTGGTGCCCATGTAAAACGGTGCCTGTATGGCGCGGACATGCGCCGGTTCGTCGGTGCCTCGGCCGGTCTCGGTCTCCGGACTGCCCATAACAAAGGTGCCGGGCGGGATAAGGCGCATCTCGATACCTACGGTATTCGCTACCCCGACCGGGAGCAGGTTGCGGCGGGCATAGTCGATCTGGGTGTCGGCGGCGAGCTGGCTGCCGTCGGCGAGGAATTCGAAATCCGCCAGCCAGACCTGCACTTCGGTGAGCCCGGGGGGCAGGCGAGCAGTATCGCCGAGCATGGCGATCGGCTCGGTCTGCGGTGGCGCCGCGGCTTCGAGGAGCGACCGGCTGCGGGTAGCACTGATGTAACAGGCGACGGCAAGCAGGACGGCGAACCAGCAGAGGATTCGCCGAACGACACGACGCCGGGCCCGGGACTGGGCGTTGCCCTCGGCAACCGCCCGGGTTTGCCGGTCGGCAAAGCGGTGTTCGATGTCGGCGAGATCGCGGGCCGAGAACCTGCGGGATTTGTCTGGATTGAGCTTGGCCATGGGACCGGGGGTTCAGGTGGATTAGGGTGCTGGACCGTCGTCGCCTGCGGCTGTGCCGGTTAAAGTGCTGGATCCTGGATGGCTTCGGGGCGTCGTTCGGCGTTCGGCACTGTCGGTTTCAACGGATCCGGCTAAGGGCGAAAATGCCCCAGCCGAGAAAGATCGCCGGTGCTGCGAAAGCGGCCGGCAGCGGCGCGATGGTCTGGTTCTTCGCCAGGGCCATGCATATTTCATTGGACACAAAATAAAAGACCATGATCCCGAGTGCAACGACAAAACCGCGCATGGCAGTGCCGCGTTCTGTAGTAACCGCCAATGGCACGCCGAGAACGACGGCAAGAATGCAAGCCAACGGCATGAACAGGCC
>CAJWLW010000484.1 GCA_913042885.1 uncultured Lentisphaeria bacterium
CAGATGGATGACTTCCCGACGCTACGCCTTATTCTGGCAATCACCTGGACCAGCAAGAAGCACATTCCCTTCCATCTGATGGCCCCGTTCATTGCTCGGGAACCGATCGATACGTTGTACGAAGACATCCACGAGATCGTCCGCCCCGACGCTGCACCGCCCACCAACCCGGTTGTGGAAACCGGCAGCGACAGCGGCGAATCATCGTCGGGGCCGTAGACGGCTTGAGTCAGTGCCAGCCACCACTGAGATGCGCTGGGAATCATGCCCGTGTTTTCGCCGGCGACACGGCACATGGGCAGCCGGCGACGCCCTCAATTGATCGGGACGACGTCGCTGATCTCGGGGAATTCCTGACGCAACCGGGTTTCGATCCCGTCCTTCAGCGTCATCTGCGAGCTTGGGCAACCCGAGCAGGCACCCATCATATAGAGGTAGACCGTGCCATCGTTCTCATCGTAGCTCTCGAAGGTAATATCGCCGCCGTCCATGGCGACCGCGGGTCGCACTTCGGTGTCGATGATCTCGCGGATACGCTGCGCTGCCGCCGTCTCATTGGCCCGCATCTCCTCGGGGTCGCGCGGCGTGACGATCGTCTCGCCGGACTCGAGGTGCTCCTTGATGACATTCATGATCTGGCGGTTGAGCTCGCGCAGGTTGCCCTGACTCGACAACGTGACCGTGATGAAAGACGGCCCGATCATGATACCGGAGACCGGGTCGAGATCATGTAGCTTCACGGCCAGCGGCGAGTTCCCTTCGGCTTCATCGCGGGTCTTGAAATTCTCCGCGCCGGTGAGCAGCAGACGCCGATTGAGCGTGTACTTGAGCGTGTTCGGGTTCGGCGTGAACTCGAGATTAATTTCGATGGGAACAGTAGTCATGGTGCTTGTTTGTGACGGTGCTGCTCGGTCAAACGGACTTACGCAAGCGTTCGATAATGACGAAAGCCAAGGCGGCACGCTCGTTGCGCGTCAGCGATGCTTCGATAGTCTCCAGCTGGCTTTGAATTTTCGGACTGCTCTCGGAATCTTCGTCGGCCAGACGCGCGGCATCGCGCAACTGGGCTTCGTTGATGCAATAGACGGATTCACCGCCGAGCAGGGACACCGGTTCGATACTCATAGGTAACAACTTGGTTCAGCCGTCGTCGTCAGACTGCAAAACTGGCGCCGCAGCCACAGGATTTGGAAGCATTGGAGTTGGTGAGGCGGAACCCTGCCTGGATCAGGTCATCAGAATAATCGATCGTCAATCCGTCAAGGAACAGGCTGCTGTGCATGTCGGTGACAACACGGAGCTTGTCTTCCTGGTAAACGACTTCGTCGTCGTCCGCCATGTTGGAGTCGATCGACGCATCATAGGTCATTCCGGAACAGCCGCCGGCAATAACGCTGATGCGTACGAACTGATCTTCGTATTGAATGGAATTGGCGATACGCTTGCGCGCTTCGTCAGTGATAGCGAGATTCATGGGTCTGCCTCTTCTGGGTATCAGTAAACAGTCGTTGCCGTTTGGCACTAGCTTATGACGAGTCTCTTTTCATGTCAAGCGAAAAAACACATGTCTCTGTTGTTTTTCGTATAGTCGCCGTTAAACTGACACGTTGTGTGTGAGACCGGCGGCCCGCCGTTTTTGTCTTTTTGGCAAGCCTGTTTCTATCCGTATTCTACTGATATACAGAGGGTTACATGTCAGATAAAACTACACAGGTGGCGATTCTCGGCGGCGGTCCGGCGGGCTACGCAGCCGCCTTCAAATGCGCCGATCTCGGCCTCGAGACGACACTTATCGATTTGGCGCCGAACCCCGGCGGCGTTTGTCTGTACAGTGGCTGCATCCCGTCGAAGGCGCTGCTGCACGTGTCGAAGCTGATCAATGAAGCAGGCGAAGCAGGCAACTGGGGCATCAGTTTCAACAAGCCGGAGATCGATCTCGACAAGTTGCGCGCCTGGAAGAACAGTGTCATCGAGCAGTTGACCGGCGGCCTCGGCATGCTGCGCAACAGCCGCGGCATTGATCATGTCCAGGGTCGCGGTACACTGAAGGATGCCAACACGATCGAAGTCGCGCTGGCCGACGGCGACACCGCCAGCATTACGGCGGAGCACATTATCGTGGCGGTTGGTTCGCACCCGACCCGGATCCCGGACATTTCCATCGACAGTGAGCGTGTGCTCGACTCGACGAGCGGTTTGGAACTGCCTGTCATTCCCGGGTCGCTGCTGGTCATCGGCGGCGGCTACATCGGTCTCGAGCTCGGCAGCGTGTATGCCAGTCTCGGCAGCGAGGTGTCAGTTGTCGAAATGACCGACGGCCTGCTGCCCGGCGCCGACCGGGACCTCGTGAAAGTCCTCCAGGGCCGGCTGAGCAAGGTGTTCAAAAACATCATGTTCAATACGCGGGTCACCAAAGTCGAGGAAGCGGCAAGCGGCCTCGAAGTCCATTTCGATGGTGAGACGGATGAAACGACGCAGAAGTACGACTACATCCTGGTCGCCGTCGGCCGTCAGCCGAATTCGCAGGACCTGGGTTTGGAGAATGCCGGAATTGCGATCGACGATCGCGGCTTCGTGACCGTCGATGCGCAGCGTCGGACGAATGTGCCGAATATCTTCGCCGTCGGTGATATCGCCGGCGAGCCGATGCTGGCGCACAAGGGGTCTCACGAAGGGATGGTGGCAGCGGAAGTTATCGCCGGCGGGCGTGTGGCATTTGAGGCCGAGGCGATTCCGGCCGTCGTTTTCACTGACCCCGAGCTCGCCTGGTGCGGCCTCACTGAAACCGAAGCGGAGGCCGCAGGACGCAAGGTCAACGTCACAAAGTTCCCATGGGCCGCGTCCGGCCGCGCCATCTCGATCGACCGCCCGGACGGGCTCACCAAAATCCTTTTTGACCCCGAGACCGAACGCGTGCTGGGCGTCGGCATCTGCGGCGCCGGTGCTGGTGAGATGATCGCCGAGGGCGTGCTGGCAGTGGAGATGGCAGCGCTGGCCACCGACCTGAAACTCAGCATCCACCCGCACCCGACACTGTCTGAAACGATCATGGAAGCTGCGGAAATGGTCGGGGGCGCCAGCACCCACATCTACCGACCGAA
>CAJWLW010000485.1 GCA_913042885.1 uncultured Lentisphaeria bacterium
CCGATGCCGCTGGCTTGGCGACCTGGGAGTCGCCCGGCGCCGGTTCGCAGGGGCCGCAGGGTAAGCAGGGTGCCGACGGTGCCGCTGGTGCAACCGGTGCCCAGGGTCCGGCGGGGCCCGTTGGCTCTGAATTCTGGGCCGGAGACGTTGGCGGCGACATCAACAACGTGAACACGGGCAGTGTCTACATCAGTCCAAAACTCGGTATCGGATATGCGGTCACGCCGATCCATAATACAAGTTTGAGTGTCTGGCAAAATGGCGGCGCGACCAAGGGCAATTCCAGGGCCGTGTCACTGATCGACCGTGACATTAATCCGGCAGCACCGTACACGGAAATCGGCTTTGGATACGAGCATGGCAACCCCGACAGGAACATGCAACCCGTGGTCATCGGCTATCAACATACGGATTTCGTTGGCCAGGGTGCCGGAGCCTTCTACATTGCGACCCGCTCGAGTACCTCTGGCGATCAGGCCCCGATTGAACGCATGCGTGTCGCTGCAAACGGAAATGTCGGCATCGGCGAAAGCGATCCGCAGGCAATGCTTCATCTGCGTACAGGTGGTCCGAATACGACCATTCGACTTGAGAATACAGACGCGAGCGCCGGAGGCGCCTTTGGCGGCCCTGCCGATGAACCTCTTGGTACTATTGAATTTGCATCACAGATCGCCAACATGGGCTATTTCAACTTGAATAACCCGCGCGCGAAAATCACGGGCGTGGCCCAGAATGCCTCCGGTGGCTCATCCCTGATATTTTATACTGCCAACTCAACTGAAGCGGATCCAAGTGAACGGATGCGTCTTTATGCTGATGGCAAGCTCCAGTTCGCTGGCGGAGCCTATTGTGACGGCGCGACCTGGATTAACGCGTCAACCCGGGAAGCCAAGAAGAATATCGAGCCGTTGTCACTGGATGTGGCGCTGCAGACACTTGGCGGCCTCGATCCGGTTACGTTTGAGTACAAGGATGCCACGACCCCGGACGGGCATGTTGGCTTTATTGCCGAAGACGTTCCCGAAATCGTGGCGACGCCGGACCGTAAAGGTCTTGCGCCGATGGACATCGTCGGTGTACTGACCGCCGTGGTCAAGGAACAGCAGAAACTGATCGAACAACAGCGGGCTGACTACGAGTCCCTGAAGGCCAAGGTGGAAGGTACGAACGTCAACAATTGACACGTTCGCTCGGTACGGCTTCCATTTGCCTGAATGACCAAAAGCCCGCCCCGCATCTGCGGGGCGGGCTTTTTTTCGCCGGTCGCGGCCATTATAGTGTCGATCAATCATCCGTACGAAAATCTCACGTGACGGTTATCCGGTGACGATCGACAAACTTTTCTCACGCTGTTGCGTATCGGTGGCGAGCCTTGTGTGGCTGGCAATCCTGCTTCCCGCGATACAGGCCCAGGGTGACAACGTGCCTGCCATTGTCAAGGGCTACGGCGAGACGACGTGGGGACAGTCCCTTACAGAGGTTCGAGAGATCTGGTCGGACGGCAAGGTGGAAGCCCATCGTACGGTCTCTTCATCGATGCCCGGATCCGGCCCGACAGCACCATTTACGTTTCGTATGTGAACCGTAAAATCCGCGGGGCAGCCGAATAAGCGTTGGCACGTGAAATATTTGAACGTCGCGAGAAAGAGGATACGGCGCGAACGCCGAAACACAAAGCGCTGGGTCCGGAAGAAATCCTGTAATCCGGCGGGCTTTGAATCAGGGGGGGCACATGGAGACTGCAGAGTTGGATAAAATCGAAATGCCCGGCGTGCAGACGCGCTTGACCAGCGAGGAGGAGCAGATGCTGCTCAAGGTGCTGCGTGAAGGGAATTCGCTGGCGACGGGACCGGAAGGGGAAGCTTTCGAAAGAGAGTTTGCCGGGTTTATCGGTTGTCCGGATGCGGTCGCGGTTTCCAGTTGCTCGGCGGCACTCGAGCTTTCCGCCATCCTGTCCGGACTTGAAAGCGGCAGCGAGGTCATCATTCCGGCGCATACGTTCTGCGCCACGGCGGTGCCGTTCGGGCGCACCGGCGCCACGATTCGCTGGGCGGACATCGATCCGGACACGCGCCTGATCAGCGCCGCCTCGATTCGTTCGCTGATCACCGAGAGGACCAGGGTCGTCGTGATCGTACACTTGTATGGGCTACCGGCCGACATGGACGGCATCATGGCCGTTGCCGACGAACACGACCTGATTGTCATCGAAGACTGCGCCCAGGCGCCGGGCGCCCATTACAACGGGCGCCGGACAGGATCGATCGGGCATTTCGGTTGTTTCAGTTTTCATTCCCACAAGAACATGACAACCCTTGGCGAGGGTGGGATGCTGACAGTTCGCAACCCTGCCGATGGCGTGACGGCGCGACAGTTGCGCTGGATGGGGAACTGGCCGTTTGCACATGAGCGTGAAGATTACTGGCGTCCAGCTATGTCTAACATCGTTGAAGCTTTGCCGGGGAAATGGCCGGCGAATTTCTGCATGGGCGAGCCGAATGCAGCCGTTGGCCGGCTGCTGCTGCAACGCCTGGATGCAATCAATGCGAACCGGCAAGCACAAGCGACACGGTTCAAAGGCGGTCTGACGGATTTTCCGGAACTGTCTTTTCAGGCGGTGCCGGCAGGCTGTGAGCATGTATACCATCTCATGGCGGCACGCTACGACGGTGAGGTTTATGGCAGAAACCATGATGACCTCATCGGGTTGCTGTACGAAAAGTATGCGGTCAAGGCACTTGTGCAGTATTGGCCGCTCAACCGCTCCCAACTGTTCCAGCACTTCGATTTTGGTGATGCGAATCTGCCGGCGACCGACTTTTACTACGATAACATGATCAGCTTTCCCTGGTTTTCCGAAATGCCGGAAAGCTTGATAGACGACATGGCCGACCGGACGCGCCAGGCTTTGACGGAACTGCGCTCATAAGGGAGCATGCGTGGCTTGGCATGATTCTGACGGCACAGCCCCACAGCTTGGCGCCTTGAAATCCAGTGGGTAATGCGTTAACTCGAATCGTAGGCACTGCGCCGGTAATGGTGGACGTAAGTGGGTAGTTCAATGAGAAGCACGGCAACGACAAAAGCAGGACCGGT
>CAJWLW010000486.1 GCA_913042885.1 uncultured Lentisphaeria bacterium
CGTACGCCCCCGAGCGCCTGATCGATCGCGCCCGAGCGCAAAAGCTCGAGGTGACCCATATTATCAATACGCATGGCCACCACGACCACGTCAACGGCAACGAGCAGGCTCAGGCACTGACCGATGCACCCATCGCCATCTATGCCGAGTCCGACGTCCCCCACGACATCGGCCTGGCCGACAACGATACGCTGGAGATCGGCCGCTGGACGCTGCAGTTCTCGCACACGCCCGGGCACATCGATGATCACCTCGTGATCAAGGTGTTGCAGCAACCCGTCCTGATCAGCGGTGATCTGCTGTTTGTTGGCCGTGTCGGCAAGACATGGTCGGACCAAGGGACGCGTACGGAATGGCAGAGCTTGCAGCGGGTTATTGCGGAGGTCGCAGATGATGTGACTGTCTGGCCGGGCCACGACTACGGTGTGCGCCCGTCATCGACGATCGGCATCGAGAAAATGACGAACCCCTTCCTATGCTGCCGCACGCTCGACGAATTCCTCGCCCTCAAATCCCGTTGGACGGAGTTCATCGTCGAGAACGGCATCCTTCAAGTATAGCCAATCCATAGCTCCTTGAATATTTTTATAGCCTTGGACTAACAAAACCCCTCGGATGGGGTGTTTGGCTGCTTGGCGGGCGGATCAGGTGGCGATGGCTGTGCCGAGCTCGTCGATGGCGCGATCCAGGGCCGTATCGATGGCCTGCTCCCAGGTGGATGCATCGGTGCAATTGCTGCCATCGGGAAACAGCACGCCGCGCGATGAATTGACGATGCCGCCTTCGAGCCCGGCCGGGCCTTTGACGAAGCTGACCACCGCGTCCGCTGCCGTGCCGCCCTGGGCGCCGTACCCGGGTATCAGAAAAACCGCCTGCGGCAGCAGTCCACGGATTGCCAGAGCCTGCTCCGGATACGTTGCACCAACGACGACGTCCAGTGACGACCAGCCAGTTTGCGGACCCCGTAAACGCTCGACCATCGGCGCCAGTGAACGGGCCACTGCCTCGTACAGCGGCACGCCGTCCACCAGCCGGTCCTGATAATCGCCGGACCCCGGGTTGCTGGTCTTGACCAGCACAAAGATGCCGGCATCGTTCGACGCCGCGGCATCGGCGAAGGGTGTCAGTGTATCGGTTCCGAGGTAGGGATTCACTGTCAGCGCGTCGGCAGACCAGGCGCCTGTGGACGTCAGGTATTGCGCATAGGCGGTAGCGGTCGAACCGATATCGCCGCGCTTGGCGTCGAGCACGACGATCAGTCCCAAGTCGCGTGCCTGCGTACAAACCTCCGAGAGTACCTGGGCACCACGCCAGCCGAGTTGTTCGAAGAAAGCGCTCTGCGGTTTGACCACCGCAACCTTGCCCTGCAGCCGCGGCAGGTAAGCTCGAAAAAAGTCGTGCACGCTCTCAGCCGTGGTTGGATCTGCCGGCGCCATGCTGCCCTGTTGAAACAGTGGCGGAATCCGGTCCAGGTGCGGATCCAGCCCGACACAGAGCGGGTGGCCAAGCGAGCGAATCCTGGTGATGAGGGTATCGGCAAAATGCGCCTTCACGTTAGATCTCCTGTCGGGCATTGCAGTTTCTGCAGCGGGAATCTACACTAAAGCGCAGTCATCACAAAGCCGGAGCGGTACATGAACAACGACAGATTTGAAGTTGCGACGGTGGCAGAGCTTGAGCAGGAAGGCATGAAAGTACTGACGGCGGACGGACAGCCGATCGTCGTTTTCGCCAGCAATGGCGGGTTCCACGCCGTCGAAGACCGTTGCCCGCACATGGGATTCCCACTGAGTAAAGGCACGGTGAAGGACGGTATTCTCACGTGCCACTGGCATCAGGCTCGCTTCGACTTGTGCAGCGGTTGCTCCTTCGACCGCTTCGCCGACGACACACCGGTGTTCGACACGATTGTCGACAAGGGCATTGTCTACGTCTATTCGCAACCACGCCGGGCACCCGATGCAGCTTACTTCTCACAGGGCCTGGTCAGGGGCATGGAACAAAACAGCGGCTTTACGATCGCCCGCAGCCTGGTCATGCTGCGCCGGCTCGAAATCGACTGGTCGACGATCATCCGGCAGGTTGCGCAGTTCGCCAGCCGCAACGGCAATAGCTTCGGCACGGGATCGACGATCCTGACTATCGTCACCAACCTGCAGCCGCGGCTGACTGAGCAAACGATGCTGTTCGCGATGTTCCGGGCCGTTCGCGAGATTGCCGGACAGGCGATGAATGCCGCACCGCGCCGGCCGGTCGGGCCACTGACCGCCGGCGATCATTCGATGGCACTGCTCAAGCGCTGGTACCGACACTGGGTGCAAAGCCGGCATGGCGACGCTGCCGAGCGTGTGTTACTGACTGCACTACATCGGCAGGTACTGGAAACAGGGATCGACAAGGCGATCGTTGACCTGATCGCCGGCGCCGCGACCGATCGCATCTACGACAGCGGCGGTCATCTGCTGGACAACGTCAACAAGGTGATGGAGTTGCTCGATCATGTCGGCTGGGAGCAGGCTGAAGCTACGTACCCGCTATTGACCGACGTGATGGCGTCCGGACGCGGTGCGGAAGAGTCATCGCACTGGCACCATCCGATCGACATCGTGACACCGCTGCGCGATGTCGAGGCGCGTTTGCCCGAACTGCTGGCAGCCGGTGCCGGAAAAACCTGGCAGGACGACGACAGCCTGCTGCCGACTTTGCTCGGTGACGATCCCCTGGCGATCATCGCGGTGCTGGAAGACGCGTTGATCGCCGGCGCCACACCGCTGCAGCTCGCACGGGTTGTCTGTTACGCCGCCGGCCTGCGCCTCGCGCGCTTCGGGCTGAGCAACGAAGTCGGTGACTGGTTCGGGCCACAGCACGCCTTCATCACTGCCAACGCAATGCACGGAATTCTGCAGCGCTGCACGACGCCGGATATCGCCCGCGGTGTATTTCACAACGCCATCGCTGTTTACATGGATCGCTTTCTGAACATCCCGCCGGCAGCGTTGCCCGGGGAGGCTGGCGGACTCGATCATCTCAGCACTGACGCCAACGAGTTGCTGGCCGCCATGCTCGATGCCCTCG
>CAJWLW010000487.1 GCA_913042885.1 uncultured Lentisphaeria bacterium
AGCCGGCGTCATAGATGGTGCACCGCTCCAACGGGTAACTTGGCGAGTCGGATTGTGAACGGATGAACTCCGGTGCCAGCAAAGCGCCGGTTCGCAGCAGGTCGGTGTCCGGAATCATCACGGACAATCCGCTGTCGCGGCGGGCAACGCTGAAGCGACCCTCCAAATATATTACGGTTGCGCCACGATACACCGGAAAACGTTCCCGGCAGATCGCGTCGATCTCAATCAGGATCTCTTCGGCACGCGGTCCGCCGATGCAGACAAAAAGGAGCTCGCGCACCTGCGTCTGCTGTCGATCGACGACATCGAGAATCTGCCGCAGCGCATACAGCAGGCTGGTGCCCGTTGCGACGACGTCGCCGAAGACAATGGTTGCAGCGGGCGGCAGGTTGATCTTGCGGTATTCGTTCTCAGAGATATACCAGTCCTGCGGGTCGTCACTGTTGCGGGCGCGTTGAGCGCTGATGAATGCCGAGGCGTGCCGGTTCCAGCCGAAGGCTTCGGCGAGAGCATGTCGCAGTCCGAAATTCAAACCGCCGCGCAGGATATGCAGCACCACGGTCTGTGCTTCCACCAGCGCCAGTGTCCCCGTCCGCTGCATCGCCGTCAACGTTGCTGCGCACGCCTGCATGAGCGCATCGGTGTATTCAACACCGACGACCAGCGGGTCGTTGCATATACTGCGGGTTCCCGGGGTCGACGCCAGCAACCGCCGGATCGGCAGCGTGGCCGGCGCCAGCTCGTACAGCGTGCAAGTAGGCTCGTTCGAGAGTTGGTTGAAATGTTCAGCTTCCACGACAGTTCACTATGCCTGTGGTTGACCGTTAGAATGCCGTTTTAATCCTCCACCCTCAATCGTCAACCCGCCTACGTCAAACTGTGTCAGTGAAAATTATCATCCTTGACTTTCCGTCGGACACGGATTAACCTGCTGATCAGAACAGTGTTACTTCACGCCACCGTTGCGCCCGTAGCTCAGCTGGATAGAGCGTCTGCCTCCGGAGCAGAAGGTCACAGGTTCGAATCCTGTCGGGCGTACCAACTGTCTTGTCGTAAGCCGACGCATCTCGGCAACCTGCGTTCTTTTTTAAGAACAAAATACGACGATACCCATCTCGCGCCTCGTTTAGGCCATGATCCAGCGGCGCCCGCAGGGCCGTTGCGAAGCTTTCGAGTCTTTGGCCAGCAACCTGTCCATGTGCGTCGCAGGTTGACGAGCGGCAACTCGATCTTACCTTATTCACCTACTGCTGTACCGTGGGCCCGCCATTCACCGAGCCAGAATCATGATAGACATTAAGATTCTCCGCACCGACCCCGAACGCGTCAAAGCCAATTGCGCCAGACGCGGCACCGACATCGACATCGACGCCCTCTTTGAACTGGACAAGTCGTACCTGCAACTCCTGCAGGACGTCGAAGGCATACGGGCGCGACGCAACGAGCTCGCTGACGAATGCAAGAACAATCCCGATGCCCGCGAACAGATGAAAACGCTCAAGCAGGATCTGAGCGCCAAAGAATGTGAACTCGGCGAGGTCAAAGCAAAAGTCGAGGAAAGCATGGCATGGCTGCCCAACTTTCTCGACGACACCGTGCCGGATGGCCATGGCGATGAGGACAACTTCCAGATCGCTACTTGGGGCGAGATGCCGACCTTCGACTTTGAGGCGCTCGATCACCAGGCGCTTGGCGAACAACTCGATATCATCGATACGAAACGCGGCGCCAAGGTCGCGCAATCAGGTTTCTTTTACTGGAAGGGGCAGGGCGCCCAGCTCGCCGCGGCACTGTTTTTCTGGACCCAGCAGGAACTGATCAAGCGCGGTTTCACACTCTTCTTCTCGCCGTGCGCCGCCAAGCAGCAGACGCTCTTCGGCACCGGGTACCTGCCGTTCTTTGCCGACCAAACCTATAATCTTGAAAGCGAGGACCTCTCGCTGATCGGCACCTCGGAGCAAACGCTCGTTGCCTATCACAGCGACGAAACATTGCCTGCCGCGGAACTGCCGCATTGCTACACCGCTTTTACCCCATGCTTTCGCACCGAAGCCGGCAGCTACGGCAAAGAGACGCGCGGCATTTTCCGCGTTCACCAGTTCCACAAGGTCGAGCAGATCGTGTTCTGCATGCCCGACGAGTCGCCGAAATACCATCAAATGTGCCAGGACAATGAGCAGGCCCTCATGGAACTGCTCGGCCTCCCCTACCGCGTCGTCAATGTCTGCGTCGGCGACATGGGTGCGCCCGGCTACAAAAAGTTCGATGTCGAGGCATGGTTTCCCGGTTACGGCGGCTACCGCGAGGTGACGTCAAATACGAACCTGACCGATTTCCAATCACGACGCCTTGGCATCCGCTACAACGACGGCAGCGGCGGTAAAGGATTCGTACATACTATTTCGGCTACCGCAGTAACCGACCGCGTCGTCTGCGCCATCATGGAGAACTTCCAGGACGCCGACGGCTGTATAACCGTGCCCGAAGTGCTGCGGCCATATACCGGCTTTGACCGTCTCACACCGTAGCGAGTCAGCCTGGGATGGCAGCGGCCATTCCGTCTTGAGCTGAAGAACCAACGCTGTGTACCATGACCATCAATGTGACCCGAATTCCATTTGCGGTGGTATGCCCGGGTTGACTTGCATCACGTAAAGCCCCTCGTTATAGTATGATGCCGTTATTTCTCACCAGCCTGTCTGTCCTATTAGTGGTATCTTTTTCATTCAGAGGCGTATCATGAGAATCAGCGACGCATTCCAAGCGTTCTTCCGCGTCCTCGGCGGCGCCGACCTTGTCGACAAGGCAACGCTGCCGCCACCACCAGAGCCGACAACTCCGGAACCTGATCCGGAAACCGAAAAGAAACTCGTGGAGGCTGAGGCAAAGCTGGCAGAAGCAGTAGCGAGCCTGACCGCTGCCGAAGACGCCCAGACCGAAGCCGCCGAAGTGCAGTTTCGTGACGGCGCCGTCTATGGCCTGCTGCTGCTGCAGCGCGAAGGACGCCTGATCGACTTTCTGCAGGAAAACGTCGACGACTACGAGGATGAACAAATCGGTGC
>CAJWLW010000488.1 GCA_913042885.1 uncultured Lentisphaeria bacterium
ACACCGGTGCCTGGACTGAATCACCCACCTATTGTGTCTGCGTCGATGCCGAGACAATCATGCTTTGCACCGTCGAGGAGTTCGTCGATCAGCACCACCAGTAACGGCGGGAAAGATCCCCGGCACAGTCCGCCAACGCCGTAACGATGCGGCCGTCTGCAACAGCGCCGGACTGTGGCGCCGGGGAAGAGGAGGGGGCAGAATGACTCCGGTTCTCTACATCTTTAGTGGTGTGAATGGAGATTCCCGTGCGCCTGCAGGACGACTGCAAGAGTTTTCGCAAATGCACTATATGGGACAACGTACCAGCCTTTGCCGGACGGTCGCAACGTAACGTCGTTACAACAAGGCGCCGCGCCTATTCTGAAAGAGCTCAGAAGCCGTTTGAATTGATCGACAAATCATCTATTTTACGAGCCCTTCATCTACAACCCGTCCGCAGAACCGTCGTGTCTTTACGGACCCATATAGAGGTACCGCAATGTCTGCCAGCAAGAAAAAGTTCAAGACCGAAGTCCAGCAGCTGCTGGAACTCGTCATCCACTCCCTGTACACCAAGAAAGAAATCTTTCTGCGTGAATTGATCTCCAACGCCTCGGATGCCGTCGACCGCCTGAAATTTGAAGCGCTCTCAGACAAGTCCCTGCTCGACGGCGACGATGAGTTTAAAATCCAACTTATCCCCGATACCGACAAGAACACCCTGACCATCGTCGACAACGGCATCGGCATGTCGCGCGAAGAGGTCGAGCAGAACATCGGCACGATCGCAAGCTCCGGTACCCGCGCATTCCTCGATGAACTCAAGAAAGGCAAGGCCCAGGAACGCCCCGAGATGATCGGCCAGTTCGGCATCGGCTTCTACGCCGTTTTCATGGTGGCTGACAAGGTGACGATGAAGACCCTTCGCGCCGGCAAAGGCCAGACCCCGGTCAAATGGTCGTCCGCCGGTGCCGGCACTTTCACCATTGACGACGGGGACAAATCCACACGCGGCACGGAAATCACGCTGCACCTGCGCGAGGACATGGGCGAATACCTGGAAGAATGGCGTCTGCGCAAAATCGTCACCCAGTATTCCGATTACGTCAGCTACCCGGTCACCATGGAAATCCGCCGTGAGGAAGTGCCGCGGGACGAAGAAGGTAAAGCGATTGAAGGCGAGGATTCCATTGTGACCATCGAGGAACAGACCCTCAACTCGATGAAAGCCATCTGGCGCCGGCCGAAAAGTGAGATCACCGACGACGAGTACAACGAATTCTACAAGCACGTGACGCACGACTATACCGACCCGCGCAAAGTCGTCCACTACAACGCCGAAGGCAAGACGGAGTTTACAGCCCTGCTGTTCCTGCCGTCGAAGCCACCGTTCGACATGTATTTCCAGGCGGAGTACAAGGGCCTTCAACTCTACGTGCGCAATGTCATGATCACTGACGACTGCAAAGATTTGGTGCCGGAGTACCTGCGGTACGTTCGCGGCGTCGTCGACTCCAGCGACCTGCCGCTCAATGTGTCACGCGAGACCCTGCAGGACGAGGCGGGCATTCGTCTTATCAGCAAGAGCCTGGTCAGCAAAATGCTCAGTACCCTCACCGAGATGAAGGAAAAGACGCCCGATGACTATCGTGAATTTTGGACCGAATTCGGCAAGGTGCTGAAAGAAGGCATGCATACGGATTTCAGCAACCGCGAAAAGCTCCAGGAGTTGATCATTTTCGAAAGCTCCAAGACCGAGCCGGGCCAATACGTCTCACTCAAGGAATACGTCGACCGCGCACCGTCCGAGCAGGAAGAGATCTACTACATCACCGGCGAGAACCGTCGCGTTGTGGAGAACTCGCCGCACCTGGAAGTCTTCAAGTCAAAGGACTACGAAGTCCTGTTCATGACCGACCCGATCGATGAGTTCGTCGCCCAGGGCCTCACCGAATACGACGGCAAAGCCCTCAAGCCGGTCGACCGCGGCGAAATCGACATTGATTCGGAAGACGAGAAGAAAGAAAAGGAAGACGCCAAAAAGGCAAGCGAAGAAAAGTACAAGGACCTGCTCGAACATGTCCAGGGAAGGTACGACGAACAACTCAATCAGGTGCGGCTTTCCAATCGCCTCACCGACAGCCCGGCCTGCCTTGTCGCCGATGAACACGCGATGAATGCACACGTGGAGCGCATGTACCGCGCCATGAACCAGGAAGTACCCGTTCAGAAGCGTACCCTGGAGCTCAACCCGGGCCACCCGATCATCGACATCATGCTGTCCCTCAAGGGCCAGAATGATGAGCGACTCGACGACTACTGCTGCCTGCTCTACGACCAGGCGTTGCTGACCGAAGGCTCACCAATCGAGAATCCTTTGCGCTTTGCCCAGCTGGTCACCGATCTGATGGTCAAATCCGGGTAGGCGGCGTTCAGCCGGCGCAATCAGCTTATCCTTCCCCTATCCTAAAGAAGCGCTGGCGCCGTACCGAGACAAGCGGGGCACAGTTCCTCCGGGACCCTCCAGTTGCAAGAGGGCAGTCGCCCAACCGACTGTAGGTCGCTGCTCTGGACATCACCATCGCCACAGCGGCAATACCGAACCGCCGATCTGGTGCACTGGTCGGCAATCGGGAGCGCTGCCGGCAGCCAGGCCAGAGCCGTGGGCCGCCAGGCAGAGAGATCTTTGGATGGCTGGGCAACAGAGACATTTTGCCGGAACCGGGGTGTTCGCCTGCGATATAGCCAATCGCTTCGGATGCCACGTATTAGACCGTGTGGGAGGGAGTATGAAGTCTTGAAAAAGTACCAGCCTGATCATAGAGTGTAGATGTATATCAATCTCATGAGGGCGCGGTATGTGCGGCATAGCAGGAATACTTTATAAAGATACCGACAAGTGCTTTAACGTTGGTCAATCACTGGTCAAAATGCTCGACGCTTGTCAGCATCGGGGCAGGGACTCGACCGGGTTTGCGCTTTATCACAAATCGACACCCGGTCAGTTGCACCTTCGCTTCTTTGTGGGCGATGACGACGGAACAGCGGCAGCGATCGGCCGGGTCAGGA
>CAJWLW010000489.1 GCA_913042885.1 uncultured Lentisphaeria bacterium
ACTTGCGCAGGAGCGGGTAGTCCTCGTCGTCGACCGAGTAGGTGGGTGAGGTGATCATCATGTTACGGTAGAAATTGTAAGCCTCCTCGACACGGCCGAGGCCCAGTTGTGCTTCGATCCGGTACATGCCGAGCTTGTTGCGATAGGGACGCTCGGCATCGGCAAAGTCGGCAGCAACGATGACCTCGGCTTCCTGGTAGGCTTTCATTTCGAGGTAGGCGCGCACCAGTCCGAGCCTGACCTCGCGCATCATGGCGGTGTTCGGCGCGACGGTCTCGGCGTTTTTCAGAGCGGCGACGGCGTTCTGCCACTGCTCGGCGGCGACGTAGCATTCGGCGGCCCCCATGTAGATATCGGGAAGCAGTTCCGCCGGCGGCTTACTGTGAGACAGCTTCACGAACAACGGCAGTGCCACGGTCGGTTGGTTTTGCATGATCAGCAGCCGACCGCGCCAGAAATCGACAGTGATGCGGTGGGCCTTCGTCAGTTCGTGAGACTTCTCGACCTCGTCGAGAACATCGACGGCGTCCTGCGGGCGCTCGAGATGGATGAGGGTTTTTACCAGGCGTTCGCTGGCATCGACGAGCAGGTCCTGGTTGTAGGCCTTCTGCCAATATTGCCGGTAGTAGCGTTCGGCCTGCTCGAACAGCTCGCCGCCAAACGCAGCATTGCCCTTGTTCAGCAGTTCGACTATTGTCGCTTGCTGGCGCGCGGCTGCCTCGATGGCGTCGGGTTGCTGGGCCCACACCGCAGCACCAATCAACAGCGGCAGGATGAAATGAAGTATAGGCATGGAGTTTGGTCGATTACGGTAAGATGACATCATTTCGTTCAAACGCTTGCGCGTCACCCGTGAATTTTACTTCGACATGCAGGAAGCCGCCGTCGATATCCCATTCGCCGCGGTTGTCGAGATAGGTCGTGACAAACTTTTCGAGCACCGGTCGCGCCTGGTCTCGGACCTCATACAGCACCTCCTCGTTTATCCCAAGATCATGAATCTCGTTGTAAAGGTTCTGCTCGATCTGATCCTTCAGATATTCGCCGGACCTGGATTCCAGCCGGCCCCATCCAACCTTCACCATTTCTGTCTTGTCGTGGGCGAATATCTCGACGGCTTGAATTTCCGGGTCCGAGAAGATCGCAGTGAAGGTGCCGGTCTCTCCGTCGATATGAAACTCCACAGGCCTGGCTCCGGAAAAGTCGACGGCATAGTGAATGCGCGTCGGCACGGACATGAACACGGTCGTCGTGCCGAAATTGATGCCGAACCGTTTCTTGGTGTTCTCCGCGATGCTGGTGTGCGTAAAGTCGAGAGTCTGCACGACCAGGCTGGTGTCGTCACGGCTGACCGGGATGCCCGAGACAAACTTTGTGACATGCTGATCGATCTCGACCTGACTAAATGCTTGCCAGGTGTCGATCGCGGCTTTCACGGCACGCGCCGGCACCGTCACCACGGTTTTGACGTTGTCGGTGATCCGCTGTGTAACATAAAGTCCGGCTGCAATGATGATGATGATCACCACCGGCCAGCGCCACAGGTGGATGCCGGAATGCGCCGGCTGCGCTGCGGCGAACTCGGATTGTTCCGATTTGGCTTCCGGCTTATCTGTAGTTTCCATTTTTTCCTGCTTGCCCCCAGTTTCCAGGGAGGTGTCTCCTGAACATCCTGATTCCTGTGACATTTCTATACTTTACCATTCTTGAACCGATTTAGACGCCTTACGCGGGCGCTGGATCCGCGACAGACCCGGCACCTCCGACACACGCCACCACACCTGAAGAGCCCAGACGCCGAGCATTGCCATCATCACAATGATCGGCAACCACGCCCATGGTTCCGGGAGAAACACACCCCAGGTGTCGTGCAGCGTGTGCAGGCCGATTGAAACCCCGTACCCCAGAAATAGCGGCCACGCGACGTTGCCGCGATACGCCCGGTTGGCCGCAATCCCTTGAATCACCCCCATGGCCGCGTGCAGCGGCACCGAAATAAAGCCGCGGGCCAACAGTTGGGGTGTGCTGATGCCCGAGTACGAACTAAAATTCTCGACAGTTGCAAAGACCAGACCGACGGTGACGAACCCCAGAATCCGTCCAGCGTCGCCGATGTCCCGGCCCATGATCGTGACAACAATCAGGCCGCAACCGAACTTCCACAGCTCCTCGCTTACACCGGCGCCGATACAGAAACCTGCGAAGCTGTTGAAAGGGTCCAAGTCGAATGCCCAGAACGCAGTTTTTTCGCTGAGAAACCAGTTGCACACCATTGCCGGCACGCAAGATGCCAGACCGGCTCCAGCGAAGGCCAGCAGGATCGACCACGGCGGGCGCGTCCAGTAGTACTTACCTTGCACCATCCACAGGAAAATAACGAGACTCGTCCAGCAACACAGCAGCACGGTGATCATGGGGCCACCGCCGGTGTCGTTTCCATCTTCCACATCGTGGCAGCAATTTGCCAGGTTTTCGAAAGATCATCGTGCGCCATGGCATCATCGTATGCTTCGCAGGCGCTGCGGTAGTCGTTTACCCACTGGTGGAAACGACCACGCTGTACCGCCAGTGCCGGTTTATCCGGATAGATTTTCTCCAGGTCGACAATGTCCGGCAGATAGTTCTCGACGTAGATCCAGTCGGAATAGTTTTCACGAAAATTGGTCAACATCGTCAGGGCCTGTTTATCGTTGTCCAGCATGGTGTGAACAAGCATCATGACGAAATAGACATTGCTCCTCATGCTGCCGCGTGTCGGCCACAGGTTGTCGGCGCTGACGATTACGGGCAACGCTTTCTCCGGTTCGCCGTCGAGCAGATAGACCAGCGCCAGGTTGTATTGATCCTCGAAATTTCTCACCGGATGACCGGCGACAAACTCCATCGTTTCCCGCAGCTTGGCAAGCAGCTCGGCATCGCCAGATTCGAAATACCGTGCGCGCAGCGTATCAGCGAGGAACCGCCGCGTTTCATATTCTTCCAACGACGGGTTGTACGGAATGGCGTTCCTGACGCGCGCCCAGGCGCTGTC
>CAJWLW010000490.1 GCA_913042885.1 uncultured Lentisphaeria bacterium
GGCAGGTCGGCCAGCAAGCGGCCGAACACCTGGGCGGGCATCTCCTCGACGCCAAGCTCCAGCAGCAGCGATGCACGCCCGTCGCCCGCCGGGGCGCCGGCAACGGCAGCGGCCAGTTCGTCCGCAAGTGAAGCTGCCGGCGGGGCTGCATCTATGCTGATGGGCGGCTTCGAAGCCAACGGATACCCGAGCGCCTCACGATTCTTCAACCAGGCTTCGGCAATCGCTCTGGCCAGCGTTCGGACGCGCAGGATATAGCCCTGTCGCTCATTGACGGATATCGCGCCGCGCGCATCGAGCAGGTTGAAGGCATGACTCGCCTTCAGACAGTAGTCGGTTGCCGGCAACGGCTTATCGGCAGCGCATAGAGACACGCACTGTGCCTCGTAGCGCGCGAAGGAGTCAAGCTGCAAACTGACATCGGCCAGCTCGAAGTTGTGTGCCGAAAACTGCACCTCGTTCTGGTGGTACAGGTCCCCGTAGGAAAAATGCTGGTTGTACGCCAGGTCGTAGACGTTGTCGACCTGCTGCAAAAACATGCAGATGCGTTCAAGACCATAGGTGATCTCGCCCATGATCAACGACAACTCGACACCGCCGACCTGTTGGAAATAGGTGAACTGCGTCACTTCCATACCGTCGATCCAGACTTCCCAGCCCAGACCCCAGGCGCCCAGCGTCGGTGATTCCCAGTCGTCGTGCACGAAACGGATGTCATGTTCCGAAGTCTTGATACCGATCGCCGCCAGTGAACCGAGATAGAGCTCGACGTAGTTCTTCGGATTCGGCTTCATGACAACCTGGAACTGAAAATAATGCTGCATCCGGTTCGGATTGTCCCCGTAGCGGCCATCGGTCGGGCGCCGACAGGGCTCCACGTAGGCGGCATTGAACGGCTCCGGCCCGAGCGCCCTGAGAAACGTGTTCGGATTGAAGGTGCCCGCGCCCGTCTCGATGTCGTATGGCTGGGTCAGCAGGCAACCTTGCGTATTCCAGTATTGCTGCAGGTTCAGAATAAGGTCTTGGAAATACATAGTTGTATCCGCACAGAGTTGTGGGCATGAAGGACGGACAGGAAATCTACCGTGTTTCCGTTCAGTTGCACAGGGCAATATGCTTTTTCGCGTGTGGCCCGAACGGCCCTCGCTGTGAATTAAGTCACCTGGCGCCGATCTCTCGGTTGTACAGCCGGTGTCGGCGCGATAGAATTACCTCAACGACAGCAAGACAGCTACCCGTATAGTCTACAGTGTCAATGTCCGATAGCCTCCAAACCAATAGTCCCACGTCCGCCGGAGTTGCCCAAGCGCGAGAGCCCAATCATCTGCTCGCTGCCGTCGGCTTGGGTATTCTGATCAACGCCCTGATTCCCGCATCGTGGTTGACGCTACGAATCATCTATGTGATCGTTGCCGCTGCCATGGTTTTCGTGGTACGCAGTGCCGGAGTTGGTGCGCCGAAGAAACAGACCGGATTTGCCCGCGTCAGTCGAATCATCATGACGCGGCTGACGGAGAGCCCCGACCAGTGGTGGGCCGTTTTTGCCATGTTCGGCGCCATCGTGGCCAGCCTGGTGCCGGACATCGACATCGCTCATCCTGTTACTGTTCTGGCCCTGCTCTTTTCATTCTGGATCACCAGCCGCGAAATGAAAACCATACAAGCCGAGCCCATCGCCCAAGTCGTTCAAAAGGGCAAAGACGATTCGGCAGCCGCCGAAGCGATAGACTCCGAAATTCCACCGGCAAAAGTCGAGGAACCGCCGGGCTTTGAGGAGGCACCCGACGAAACTGATTCAAAGGACGCCGGGAACAGCGGCTATGAAAAGGAGCAGCGTGAGCGCTGGGAAGACTGGATCAAGGATGAGATCGATCGACTCGACGACGAATGAACCGACGGCGGCGCCGTCCTCGGTCAATCGCTTGAATTTCCGAACAGCTTGTCGAGCCGCCGCGTGGCCGCAGTGCCGTCATCGCTCCCCTGCATGACGTCAATCGATATCAACATCGGCATTGTCCGTTGTCGGAATGTTCATCGCCTGACGTACCTGCAGCTCAAGCTGATGCACGCGCTCACGGCCGACCCCGAGATCCTCCGCCCGACGATACAGCTCGATACGCTCGGCCGGCGCCATGACTCCGTCAATCAGCAACAGGCGGATGATGTCAGTGATCTTCGGCTCCGCGTCTGTCGACGGGCTTGTGGCAGTGTGGAGGTCACCCGTTGCCTGGCCGGCAACGACACCAGCCGCGACTTCCAGTGCCAACCGCGCTTGTGCGGCGGTTTCCATGCGGTCTTCCGGGTCGCGTGCCAGGAGATTCATCACCACCTCGGCCACAGCGGCAGGCAATTCGGGACAGAGTTCTCCCAGCGGCTGCGGGCGATTCTTCCCCAGCGCCTTCACCACTTCGAGCGCTGACGAATTATCCGGTAACCGGTGAGCCCGCTGGCCGCTCAACATCTCGTACAAGATCGCTCCGGTAGCGTACAGGTCCGTGCGTTGATCCACACCGCGCCCACGCCACTGCTCGGGCGCAACGTAATACGGTGAACCGAGACGTTGATGCCGGTCCTCATCGCTCAACAGGCCGCCGCGATCCGACGGCAGATGTGCAATGCCGAAATCCGAGATCTTCGCTTCGCCGCGCACGCCGAAAAGAATGTTTGCCGGTTTGATGTCTCGATGGATAACCCCGAGCTCATGCGCCGCCTGCAGCCCATGCAGAATATCCGTAACAATTGACACGCTTCGGTCGAGCGGCAGCCGTCCGGCCATGCGCAGGCAGTCGCACAGATTGCCGCCACGGATATACTCCATGATGATGCAGGAGCCTTCCGGGTGGCGCTGCAAATCGTAAACGATGACAATATTCGGATGCTCGAGCTGCCCGGCAATCCGTGCTTCCTGCACGAACCTGGCATCGATCTGTTCGTTCTCAGACCATTTTGCGAAAAGCAGCTTGATCGCTGTGTCACGACCGATGTGCTGATCGTCGGCCAGATAGACGACACCGAAACCACC
>CAJWLW010000491.1 GCA_913042885.1 uncultured Lentisphaeria bacterium
GGCCGGGCGGCGAAGCCGAGACCTTCGCCGGCGTGCAGCCCAATGCCCATTACAAACTGGTGCAGGGCACCGCGCAGGCCGCCCTCTGGCAACCACCCCAGGATGTAGTGCTTGAGGCGTCGACCACGAAATTGCCTGAGGCAGGGGATAAGGCAGCCGTGTTCCTCGTCAACCCCGTGCCGTTGCCGCTGGTGAGTTGGCAGCCGTTCGACGATGATGCCCCTCGGGAGCTGGCGGTGTCCGGTCCTACGCTGGTCAATCTGTGGGCCAGTTGGTGCGCGCCATGCGTCGGGGAACTGAAGGCATTCGAAACAGGCTGGGAATCGCTGCAAGCTGCCGGCGTCAACGTCATTGCACTCAGTGTCGATGGTCTCGGCGATGATCGCGGCACGTCCGAAGCGGCACGCCAACTGGTAAAGCGGTTGGGGCTCACGTTTGATGCCGGGATGGCCAATCAGCGGTTGCTCCTGATCCTGGACCTGATCATGGGGCGGACGCTGAGCGCCCAGGACTCTCTGGTAGTGCCGACCAGCGTCCTGCTCGATGCCGACCGACGCGTCGCGGCAATCTACAAGGGGCCGGTGACGGTTGAGCGGGTACTTGAAGACGTGACTTTTCTGGCAGCAGATGCCCAGGACCGACGCGATCGCATGACGCCGTTCGCCGGAAGCTGGGCGTTCCCGGCGAAGCTCCTGGAGTTGTGGAATCTGGCCGCGCGGTTCCGCGGCAGCGATGATCTGAGTTCCGCCGTCTATTATCTCTCATTGATGGTGGACGATTGGGAGGCGGCTGTGGAACAGGGTGTGCCTCCGCAGGAACATAGGTTGCCGCTGGCCCTGGCGGAAACCGCGGCGCTGCTGTTCGTGGCAGAGAGATACGAAGAAGCGGCAGAATTAGGCCGGCAGTCGATTGCCTTCGATCCCGACCTGCAATTGGCCCACTACTTCCTGGCAAAGACCCTGCTGCTTCAACGGCGTCCCGCAGCGGCGGCAGTGCATTTTCGCGAAACGCTGCGATTGCAGGCCGGGAATCTCGATGATCCTGTGGAAATGTTGCCGAGCCGGATCTTGAAAACGGACCACGTCTATACATTGTTGAGCTTGGCGCAGATCCAGGGGAATGCCGGCGAACTGGATGAGGCCGAAGAACTGTTGCGCCGTGCCGCGACGCTCGACCCGGAGAACCTGTCCCTTCATTTCGATCTCGCGCGGTTGCTCGCGCGCCGGGGTGATGATTCGGGTGCGGTTCAGGTATACCGGCGTATTCTCGAGTTCGCGCCCGAGCAGCCGTCGATCCTGAATAACCTGGCGGGCATCCTGGCGACCCACTGGAATGCGAACCTTCGCGACGGTGAAGCGGCAGTCGCACTGGCCGAGAAAGCCTGTGAGTTGACGGCATGGACGCAGCCGATTATTGTCGACACGCTGGCCGCAGCGTATGCCGAGGCCGGTAGATTCGATAAGGCGCTGGTGACTGCCAAGCGCGCGCTGCATGGCGCCAAAACGACCGATCAGCCCGAATTCGCCAAGTACATCCGAACGTGCATAGCATTGTACGAGGCCGGCAAGCCGTATCATCTGGCGAAACCGGAGGGCAGGTAGCGCGGCACGCGTCGATCATTTGATCGCAGGAGTGGGTCCCACGCTGATTACGGCTCAAGGTTCTGAAAGTGGTTGGAACGACTTGCCAGTTCTTGCGTATCCTGCCCAAAGCTCACCGCTGGCTAACTATTGTCTGTTCGAGAAAGGTGGTTTAGCTGCCCAAACATGCGCGACAGTCCCACAAGGAAACTGCCGCTCAAAACCGCCTTTCTCGAACAGCCAATAGCCAGGCTTCCATTGCTTTTTGTAACCGATTCGCTAATTTAGGTAGTCCTGTTACCAACAGGCTCTCGTCAATACGACACGCCGACAACTACACGCGAAGTTTTATGAAAATTCTCCGTCTCCGTTGTTGCTTACTTGTGGCACTCCTGATCCTCGTTACCGGCCTTTTCGCTGACGCCCAACTGCTCGCCCCGCCGGTGCTGGTCAAACTCCCGCAGTTCTTCCTCAATGATCAGGACGGCGATCCATTTCTCGGATCGTTCATGCACGGGAAAGTGTCGATTGTCACATGTATATTCACGGCCGACCGCAAAACCAGCTCGGCCCAATGCGAAGCGTTTTCGAATCTTCAGAAAACGCTCTCCAAGCACCCGAAATGGGATGACATCGGACTGCTGAGCATTACGATTGATCCAGAGACAGACACACCGAAAGTCCTGTCTGAATACGGACAAGAGTACGGTGCTGACCCGAGTCATTGGCAGTTCCTTACCGGCGACCGCGCCTATATCCGGAGGCTGTGCAACGAGGTCTTCAAACTCCCAGTGGCCGAGGCGACGGACAATCCGGACGTGGTCATTTCCCACAGCCCGAAAGTCGTCCTGGTTGACCGAATGATGCAGATTCGAGGGCACTATGACGGGCTCAGCGAAAAGGGCCGCGAATTGCTGCAGCGCGATCTCGAATCAGTCCTTGCCGAAGCTCGCCCAGCAACAAGACGATTTCTGACGGGCGACCGATTCCTTCTCTCCGACCAGATCCTGTACACGCCGACCGAAGTCAGGAAGACGCCCTGGATGGGTGCACGAGCCCGCACCCAGCTCGCAACACGGGACGATTTTACCGTATTCAATAACTTCGTCTTCGTCGACCGGCTAGAGGAAAGCGGTATCACGTTTCGCAATTATGCAGTCGAAGACGTCACAATCGCGCACAAGGCTAATCATTATGACCACGGCACCGGTGTTGCTGTAGCGGACGTGGACGGCGATAAACAACTCGACATCTACTTCGTGACACAGAAAGGCGAGAACCAGCTGTGGCGCAATGATGGCGGCGGCAGATTCAAGAATATCACGACGCCTGCCATCGCACTGGGTGATCGGATCAGTGTCGCCGCGTCGTTCGCTGATATCGATAACGACGGTGACCCGGACCTGTTCGTCACCACGGTGCGCGGCGGCAATGCCATGT
>CAJWLW010000492.1 GCA_913042885.1 uncultured Lentisphaeria bacterium
CCAGCGTCACCAACGTACCGCTGGGGCCGTCGTAAACGTTTGCCTCGACCTGCGGGTTGTTGCAGGACACGTCTCGCTTGAGACCGAGGATGCCGAGCTGCACCAGCAATGTCTCGCCGACGCCGAAGTCGGTCGGGTTATAGGCCGTCTTGGCACCGCCACGAGCGAATGGCCTGCGGCGACGACAATCGTTCGATGCACGTCGGTGCCGCTGGCCTGGACCGGCGTCCAGTTGCTGATCGTGAGCGAAACGATGACAAAGATCGACAGCTTGAGAGTTCGCATAGTGTGCCCGCAGGGAATTGGTGTGACAGGTGAGTTGGTTTTGTGGGAACCCGCAGGCGCTTTGTTGGTTGCCCCGGGCGCGTGCAGGGCTTCAAATGATCCGCCTGGCAGTAGACGATCTATTTCAGATCCGCCAGAATCTCTACGTCGGCCTGTTCGCGCAGGCCGTGCAGGAAGCCCTGGCGCTTGGCGGCGAGGCAGACCTGCCTCATGCGCGAGCGGAACACCGCTTCACCGCCGCCCTGCTTCCGTAACATCAGCTTGGTGACGATATCGCTCCATGACGCGACGATTGCTCGGGTCAGGATCGTGCTATTCACAATTGTTATCCTCCGTTTTTGGAATGCGAATCGGGTTGCTGTGGTGTACCCTGAAACTACGCTCGGCTTTCCGTTCCAACTCGGCAGCGGTCACGATGATCGCCTGCACAAATCAGGGTGACAATATCTGGTTCAGAGATTGCCCAGGATCGTCTACAGACAAGTCGCCGAATCGGTGTCACAGATGTCGGCGTTCTCGAGCACCGCATTCGCGAGGGCCGTGATCCCATTGATAAGCTCTTGTGTGGTGGTTGGCAGCTTTTCCCCCAGAACCGAGCAGACAGCGTCGACAATGTCAGCTTCGAGCTCTGCACAAGTGGCACAGTCTGCCAGACAAGCGGCGGTGGCGGCCTCTGCTGCCCATCACGCAGCCGGGCGGAACGGAATGAGATTCCGGGTACGTGATGAGTTGGTTCGCGGTCCGATTGGCATTCTCGTAATCGACTGCGATTCAAATGCACCACTGCGCCTGAACGAAAACGCTTCGCACTGGCTTTCGGGTCGCTGCCATCGTACATCGACAACGATCGCAACAACGAGTCAGCGGTGCGCGCTGCCGGGTTCCTGACTCCGAACGTAGCCATCACCGACGGCATTTCACGTCAGCCAATCCTGTTCGAGTGGATGGCATAGTTGGGTTATCGGAGTAGGTCTGTACTATAGCGCCGGAGACATCATTTAGTTCGATCGTGCAGCCAGCTCTCGCCTTCTGAAGCATCTCAGTGATAAGCGTAATGTTGGACTCTGGCTGGTTCAAGAATCCATGCATACAAATGGCGGCGATGCCTTCGATTGTGAGCTCCGAAAAATCGGATTCGACCTCATAGTCATCCCGTGCACGACGCAGAGAGCGGGACGCAAATGGCAACCGGAATTTCCCCCTGTATACTAAAAATGTGATTTTACGCCGACATGATTTGAGTGGTCCTGTGATCCCGCGCTTCACTTTGATAGAGTTGCTCGTGGTTATCGCAATCATCGCCATCCTCGCGTCGATGCTGCTGCCGGCCTTAAACAAGGCCAAGCTGCAGGCACGCAAGGCGGTCTGCACCAATAATATGCGTCAAACGGCCCTTGGCTGGATGACGTACGCCGCGGACAATGAGGACTGGTTTCCGACGCCGACGCTGTTCAACGCCCAGAACCACAACTGGCCTGATGACTCGGATTTTGTAAAGAAATCGAATCACGGCACTAATGGCAAATCCCACAATCAGGACTTTACCCCCGGAGTTCCGTACCAAGACGTCACCTTCCTGCATGACAAAGTCGGAGTTGATTACATGGGGGGCGACCTCTCCATTATGCTGTCGCCCTGGCATCTCGATTACGATAAATACGACACGCACATACGCAACAACACATCTTGGGGCAACACGGAAATACTCGCCTTTCGCGGGCAACCTTACGGTCGCATCAACAAAGAAGAGGAATGGCGGGGTGCCTTTTCAAACGGCGGTATGGAGCCGTTGCTGATTTCGGGCGCACCGTCACAACCGCCGTTCTGCTGCCAGAACATATTCTACCCGTCGATGGCGCCGCAGGGGTCCTTCATGCAGGACTCGTATATATATAACAGTTCGGGGCGGCTGCAAACCCACGGCGACAATGAGTTTATACCCGACGGCAAACATGCACTCTACCTCGACGGACACGTCGAGTGGTTCACGGTGGTCCGCTGGGTGAGTCAGGTTTACGCCGACTACCCGTGATTTGCCAGACTCGCCAGTAGCCGACTCGGGCGCTTGGTAGCAAGCCTTGGATAACTCGGTCGCCCAGCGAATTCGCAAGAGCGAGGAGATCGTTGCCGATCCCTTGCCGGGTTGATTTGCGAAGTTCGCAAGTACGTAACAAGTTCCACGAATACCTTGGTCACGCGTGCCTCGAAACTACAATGATCTACACGCACGTGATCAGCGATACGAAGCCGTGGTGGTCGGTCAGCGGCGACGTACTCGGGCAACAGCGCAACCCTCGGGCGCGGACTGCTTGCGCTGGAACAGGCGAACCTGCTGGAGATTGTGCGCAGCAACAAGGTGCCGGACGCCGGCTGGCTGCTGCGGACCCGCTCAACGATTTCGACCGGCGACCAACTTTGTGACTTTCGTCCTCAGGGTGGGGCCGATCTGTTGCAGTGGTGTGAACATGCAGCTCCAGCTCGTGGGGCGAACTGCTCGGAATCTCAAGACTCTGTTTGGGCGATCTCACTCATCCCGGGTCCATCCGGCATGATGCTGACCAACCTGAATACATGCCAGGTCCGCGCAATGGCAACAAGGCCTTGAGTCGATGCAATGAGAATCAAGCCAGACAGCGGATGGTTTACCAATAGACTCACGCTGACCAGCAGATACCACTGAGCTTCTTCAAATAGGAAAAAGCGGAGATTCCGTTGAA
>CAJWLW010000493.1 GCA_913042885.1 uncultured Lentisphaeria bacterium
CAGTCGTGTGTTCGTGCCGGGCCGCCAGGTTCTCGACGGCATGCACCTGATGCGCACCACCATGCAGAGGTTCGAGGACTACAGCCTGGAGACCGTTGCCGAGGCGGTGCTTGGCCGCGGCAAAGTCCTGGGCAGCAACGGTGGTTCCCGGGTCGAGGCAATTACCGACAGTTTCCACAACGATCGACGCACATTCTGCGAATACTGCGTTGAGGACTCCCGCCTGGTGCGCGACATTCTCAATGACCGGGGACTGATCACCCTGTCCATCCGCCGCACGCTGTTGACCGGATTGCCGCTGGAACGAGTCTGGGGCAGCGTCGCGCCATTCGAGTTTCTGTATATTCGCGAATTGCATCGACTCGGAATGGTGGCGCCGACCCTGGGCATCGACCAGGAACCGCCCGGCGGCGCTCCCGGAGGACTGGTCATGACCCCGGAGCCAGGCCTGTACCAGCATGTCTTTGTAATGGATTTCAAAAGTCTGTACCCGACGATCATTCGCACGTTCAATCTCGATCCGCTGACACATGTACAGGGCCGGACAGCGACTGATCCGATTATCGCGCCGAACGGTGCGAAATTCGACCGGCGCCCCGGCATACTGCCGATGCTGCTCGAGCGCTTTTTCGAGAGCCGAGCCGAGGCCAGGGCCGAGGGCAACGCCATCGCAGCCCATGCTTACAAGATCATCATGAACTCATTCTACGGCGTGCTGGGAACCAGCGCTTGCCGGTTCGCTGCAACCGAGCTCGCCGGCGCTATCACCGGGTTCGGCCACCACCTGCTGCGCTGGACGCGCCGCTGGCTCGAGGACCAGGGCTACAACGTACTCTACGGCGATACCGATTCACTATTCGTCGAGCCGCGGTTCGCCGGCAATGCGGACATCGCAGCATCGCTGGCGTTCGGGCAGGAACTGTCGGCAACAGTCAACGAACGGTTGGCACGTTATGTCGAATCGACCTATGGCGTGGCATCACATCTCGACTTCGAGTTCGAGAAATATTATCGCAACTTTTTCCTGCCGAAGCGCCGTGGCGAATCGACGCAAGGCCGGGCCAAGGGCTATGCCGGAATCCGCGTCGACAACGACGGCGAGGAGCTGGAAATAGTCGGCATGGAAGCCGTGCGTAGCGACTGGACCGACATTGCCCACGCGGTTCAGCGGCAACTTCTGGAGATGGTTTTCGACAATGCTTCGGCCGATGAACTCGACAAGTACCTGATGACACTCGTCGCCAGCGTCAAGACAGGCAAACGCGACGAGGACCTGGTATATCGCAAACGACTGCGCAAGCCCATCGACCAGTACACCCGAACAACACCACCGCACGTCAAGGCCGCCCGGCTGCTCCCGGATCCGCACGGCATGATACGATACCTCGTCACGACGGACGGACCGCAGCCGCTGGGCTATGTCACGGCACCCCTGGACTACAAGCATTACATCGAAAAACAGATCCGCCCCGTGGCAACGGCGATCGGAGAACTTGCCGGCGTCGACTTCCTGCCGACACTCACTGGCGAGCAGTGGTTGTTTGAGATGTGAAGAAGTTTCAGGTGGGAACAGATTAAAGAGTCAACAGGGGGCTTGAGTTGGCGTTCATATTTTCGTGCCCGTGCCCGGATTTGGCTTCTCCGGCACAGCCTTCTCTTCACTGACACCTGACCCCCTCCTCAATCCCGTCACACCCCTCTCAATCGTATTGTCTCGATGACCGACGAGACGATCGCTCTGATTATGTTGAGCTTGCGGATCGATACTGTGCCGGTCTTGCGGGTCCGGTACTTTACCGGGATCTCCAGACGGCGCAGGTCGGACACCACCGCGTAGCCGGCAACAACGAGGTTCGGCGAAAAGGTGTCGTCGGGAATCGCCCGATACAGGTCGCGAAAAATTTCTGCGCGCATGAGCCGGTACGGGCAATTGACGTCGTGTACACCCTTGCCGAAAATTACGCGTACAACCATCGCAGCACTAATGCTCATGATCCGGCGAATCAGCGGGCGCTGCTCGCCGATCCTTCGGCCGATAATGAAGTCGTAGCCCTGCCGTTGCTCCCAGAACTGCGGGAACATCGCGGCCCGCACTTCATTGTCCGAGTCAACTTGAAACAGCCACGGCGCCGCGTCACAGAATTCCTTGTACCCCTTGAGCACTGTGGGGCCGTGCCCGGCATTGGACTTGTCGTGAACCTGTACGCGTGTACAGCGTCCGGCATAGTCCTGCAGGATACTCAGCGAGTCGTCCGTAGAACCGTCGTTGAAGGCATGCACGACATAATCGCAGCCGAGTTTGTCGAGGACAGCGATCCAGTCGTCAAGAACCGTCTCAATGATTTCGGCTTCATTATAAACCGGCATCACGACGACGAGTTCGGGATTTTCTCCTGCCGCAGTGCTGTCCAATGAATCTCTCGGGGTCGGTATCCGGTGCAGAATCCTCGTGGGCGGATAATGTAACGCATACTACACGATGACAAGGTTACCCGGAACATAGCCGGGTATCAATTTTACAACTCACTGAACGAGGTTACCGGTGCCAGAGCCGAATTCGGAACTTTCTGAAGCGCCCGCCTCACGGACGGTGCGATGGCGCCACGCGGTCACGGTGGTGGCGATCCTCTGCATTACGGTCGCCGTCTACAAAGACACGCTGACGTATCCGTTCGTGTTCGATGATCTGACGTGCATCGTCGATAATGACGCGGTCAGAGTGCAGGCCCTGACCGGTCCCGAGCTTTGGAAGGCGGCGCGAAACCCGGCAGCACCGAATCGGCCGATCGCCAATCTGTCCCTCGGCCTGAACTACTTTTTCGGCGACTATGACACGCGTGGCTATCATGCCGTGAACATTCTCGTTCACGGGATCAACGGCTGCCTTGTCTACTGGCTCGTGCTTCTGACCCTCCGCGCCCACGCGCAGGCGTCTTCGGCAGGACCAGGCAGCTCGTCCGCTGCCACATCTGGCCATCGGCAGTTGGCAGCAGCAGCAAC
>CAJWLW010000494.1 GCA_913042885.1 uncultured Lentisphaeria bacterium
TTTTTTTTATTTGTGTTGGCCTAGTTTCGTCACGAAATTAGAGACATTATGACACTTGTTACGGGGCAAATGGCCGAGATTCAAAATCTGGGGAAGTGGTCATCGGGAGTGGCAGTACCACGTATTTTGCATGACTGGTCAGCCGATATTGAACAGGGTTAATGTTGCCCCGCGGAGTGACCAAACAGGTGGGAGTCGTTGGGCATCGATACGATCTTCGCAGCGGTTTGTCGTCGCCAGGCGCTGTGCCAAAAGAGAGGCAATGGCAAACAGAATAAGCTGTTGTTCATAGCGTTTCCACGGATTGTAAGTGTGCCTAAATATGACGGGCGTCTGTTTCCGAATTGCCAGCGATACCCGAAATAATTGTTGTGGAACCGACCGGCGTTTCCACGATCTTTTCGCCCAAAACGCTTGTCAAGGCGGCGTCACGGTGGTATACTTACTGTTTGCCGCGCCAAAGGCGGTATCTTCGTGTTGTTGTGAAGAATGAATGAATGCGTCGAACGCTCCTGGTGGATGCAGTGAGAATCCTACTCATCGCTGGCTTGGTTGCGCCTTGGATACTGCTGAGCGGTTGTCAGTCGCTTTCGAAATCTCGCGAGGCCAGCCACGTTGTCAGCTTCCATTACTGTGCTATGAAGCCGTCGCTCGACATCAAACACAAGGTCTACTACGGCGGCGATCGGCAGGCGTACATCCGCAAGTCCCAGGTGCTGGCATCCGTCAATATTCCACGCATCGATACATATGCGGTTGACGGTGGTTCGGGGCTGCGGCTCTACCTCGATAACCACGGCCGTTTCGTGTGGACCCAGATTTCAGGTGGCGGCAAAGGCCGGCTGCTGGCGCTGATGATGGACGGCGAATTGATGGCTTTCCTGCGCATTGACGCTCACAACGATAGCGGCATCATCGACATCAGCGGCCCGTTCAACACGGACAAAGCCGATACGATCGCCCGGCATGCCGAGCGCAACTATGAACTGTTCAACTGAATCTGCACACAACCCGAAACCAACCCGATACCGAAGGCTGTATGGAAGTCAACGACCAGCTGCTCAATACCATCGAAGAAACTCTCGTCGCCATCTCTGAAAAGGATCAGGGGGCGGTTACCAAGCTGCAGGCGATCTTGTCCGGCTGCGACAATGGCGATATGCCCGCCAACCTGAAGTCGTTGCTCAGCGAAAATCTCGAACTGCTGATAACCGACGCAAACAGCACGACCGCCGGGACGCCTTTCGCCGATCTGGTCGAGACCCTCGCGGACTGTGGCGTCGACGGCATGCCCCTGCGTGATGCGCTCGCCGCGCTTAGTCGCCAGGTTTTCTCAGAGTATCCCGATCCGGCCGGTATGATCCGCGCTATCGCTGTCCTCAACGAAAGCATGGATATCATGACTGTCCGCACGCGCTGGGCTGCCTTCGGCAGTCTCACCGTAGGTGTGCACGCCTGGCATGGTGCCTTTGGGCTTGGGCAGGTCGTCGAGATCGATGCGTTCAGCGATCTGGTCTACATCCAGTTTGACCGGAAACAGAACTTCACGCTGGAACAGACGCTCAGCACCGTTTCCATCGCCCAGCCCGACAGCCTTGCCGGACAGCTCGCAGCCAACCGGAAAGCCAACTTCAAGCCGGCCCGTGCCGCCGATGAGTTCGACATCGAGATAGCCAACTCCTTCGTGCCGCCTCTCAAGAGCGCCGCCAGTACCGTCGAGCAGTTGCTGGTTCCCGGGTGCATGAGCAAGAAAGATTACGACGACTGGCGCAAGGGCTCCCGCGGCAGTCTCGCCACCACGCAGAAAAAGCGCACTTGGAACGAGGCCCGCAGTCTGCAGGAGCTCAAAGGCTGTCTGGAAGATGTCAAGAAGATCAAGCCGAACGAGGAAGAAGCCGCCCACCTCACCAAGCTGTTCAACTTCGCCGCTACCCGCAACACCCTTATTGCGGAGTTCGCAAACAACCTCGCGACCGTGTGGTCGTTGTCACAGGAGGTTGACTGGCTCGAAGAGATGATCCGCGCCTTGCCCGAGGACACACTCATCTGGAGCGCCATCGAAGAGTTTTCGCCGGTGACCCAGAAGCTGCCCGCCAAGCTGATTCCGTTTTGGCTGCAAGCCACATATGTGGCCCGTGGCATCGAATGGCTGATCGAAGCTACGATGGCTATGCCGTTGCGCTTCTACGATCCCCTCGACGTCGTTTTGCAGGACCGCGACCACGACGCGGATGTACTGTTCCGCAGCGCTCATGAGCATGTGAAGCGCTCAGACTCCCTGCCCGACACGCTGGTCTGGCTGTGGAAGCGGCACCGTGACCAGTGCATGGAAAGCTTCCGCACGCCGCGGCCAATTTTCCGCTCGCTCGCAACGCCGGCCAAAGGCGAATACATCAAAGCCAAGAAAGAACTGCATAAGCGGTTGATGAACGACGCCGAATTTCAGACGGCGCTGATGGACGGCGGCAATCGCGAAGGCATCGGTCGCCTGGTGCAGATGGTCAAGCATGCGCACCTGCTGAACAAGGGCGAGAAACAGAGCCTGCTCGTCAAGATTGTCCGGCTGTTTCCCGACTCCAAGGACCTCGTCGAAGATCGCAAGCCGATTGAAGCCGCTGTACAGAAGAAGCTTACATCCTATCGCACGATGGAGCAGTATCGGCAGGAGCTGGTCGCGATCATCAACAAGAAGATTCCGGAGAACAGCGCTGCCATCGCCCACGCCCGCGAGTATGGCGACCTGCGTGAGAATGCCGAGTTCAAGGCGGCCAAAGAGAACCAGCGCCTGTTGCTCGAACGCCGCGGCTATCTGGAAAGTGAACTCAACGAAGTGCTGCCGACCGATTTCGCCGACGTCGTCGTCGACGATGTCGTCGTGCCCGGTACCAGCGTTGTTCTAGATGTCGACGGTTCACCGCTCACTTACCACATCCTTGGACTCTGGGACAGCGAGCCGGAAACCGGAATCATCTCCTACG
>CAJWLW010000495.1 GCA_913042885.1 uncultured Lentisphaeria bacterium
TCGTAGAACGTGAAGTTCCGGATTTCGTCGTTGGCATTGCGCAACCGGCGGCACAAGGTGATCATGATCTTCAGCTGCATTGAGGGGTGCGACTGGATGAACTCGAGGAAGCCAGCGCAGGTGAGTACCAGGGTCTCGGTGTCTTCGTGCGCGGTCGCGGTTGCGGAACGGTACTCGGCATCGATCATCGCCATCTCACCCAGTACGTCACCGGCATTGAGCATGTTGAGAATCTTGGTCTTGCGCGTTGGCTCGCTTGTCGTTACCTTGATGGCGCCGGCGATGATCAGGTAGACTTCCTCGCCGTAGGTGCCTTCGTTGAACAGGTGATCACCTTTCTTGAAGCTGGCGCTCCTGGTAATTTCCAGGAGAGCTCCGAGCTCGTCGGGGGAAAGGTCGGCGAGGATTGGAATGTTGCGCAGCGCCCCAACTTTGTCTTGGTGAGTCATCGACATGTTTGGCCGTCTCCAAATCAGCCCGCTACGCAGCATGGAGGCGGAGCCAGCCCGTCCCGCCCAATGGCCTGTGCAAGAGAACTTGCCTATTCTATATGCACTCGCGGTGATTGCCAGTAGAATACGGTGTTACTACAAGACCTGCAGCTTAAGTGCAACATCGAAAAGGAAACACAGATAATGAACGATGACACGACGACGATTGCCGCGTTGAAGGAGCAAGTGCGAGCCTTCGCCGTAGACCGGGACTGGCTCCAGTTTCACACGCCGAAGAACTTGTCGATGGCGATTGCTGCCGAAACAGCGGAGCTGATGGAGCATTTCCTGTGGTGCGATGGATCAACCTCTGAGCGGCTGCCTGAGGATCCCGAAAAAGCAGCGGCGATTGGCGAGGAAGTTGCGGACATCGTCATCTACACGCTGGAGTTGGCCAATGTGATCGGCCTCGATCTTACGGAAGCGATTGCAGCCAAGATGCAGATCAACGCCGAGAAGTACCCGGTCGACAAGGCCAAAGGTTCCGCTGCCAAGTACACCGAACTGTGACGCATTCCGCGGTCCCGAAACAAGTGGTCGATGTCCGACCACGCCGGAGCCGTGGTGGGCTGAAAGTTTCGTGAGGGATTGATCGCTACCAGATGGTCATTGTTTCTTCGAACATCTGCGCCAGATCTTCGGCTTCGGCCGGTCGTGGTGACAGCTTGGTGACACGGTGCTGCGGCAGTGTTCCTTCGACCAGCGGCTGGATGTCGTCGCCGGTGAAACCGATGGCCGACAGGCCGTTGGGCAGGTCGAGGGACTGCATTAGCTCGACGATTTTCTCGGTCAGCACAGTGCCGGCATCGGCTTCCTTGACGTTGCTGGTATCGACCCCGAGTCGGTTCGCCGCGAGGAGGTGACGACCTGGACAGGCGGGGGCGGTAAAGCGGAAGACGGCCGGGGCGTTGAGCGTTACGGAGATGCCGTGCGGTACGATCGGATGGTCATCGGGATAGCCGCTTGGCTGGTAATCACGGACCATGCTGCTGATCGGATATGACATGCCGTGGCAGAGATGCACACCGGCATTGCCGAACCCCATGCCGGCATAGGAGCTGGCCAGAATCATTTGGGCCCGGGCTTCGTCGTCCCCGGCGTCCTTGTATACCCGTGGCAAGTATTCGGCGACCAGGATCATTGCCTGCTCCGACCACATGTCGCTCACCGGGTTGCAGCCTTGATAGGCCGGTCGCATGTTCGGGCGCTCCGGCTTGGGCCGCTGATCGAAGGGCAGGGCGGTGTACGATTCGATGGCGTGGCACAGCACGTCGAGCCCGACCGAGGCGGCAACCAACGGCGGCAAGGTCCGTGTGTTCTCCGGATCGACGATGCCGAGCGTCGGCTTCATGTAGCGATGGGCGATGCCGGTTTTTGCGTGGATTTCAGACATGTCGAAGATGGCGACGCCGGTGGTTTCACTGCCGGTGCCGGCGGTCGTCGGTATTGCTACCAGCGGTTTGAGCGGGCCTGGTACCGGCTTGCCTTCGCCGATCGGGGCGTTGACGTAGGTGAGAAAATCTGCCGGCCACGTCGTGTAGAGGTTGGCAGCCTTGGCGGTGTCGATTACCGAGCCGCCGCCGATCGCCAGAAAGGCGTCGTGACCGCCCTCGCGGGCCACGTCGATTGCGTGCTGAAACGACTGGTCGGTCGGTTCGACACGGACGTCATCGAAAACTTCGAAAGCCACGCCTTCATCATTCAAGGCGTTTTTCGCTGTCTCCACAGGCGCCAGGGTCGCAACCTTCTTGTCGGTCAGGAGCAGGACTTTCTTGACGCCCATGTCGGCAAAGTCCATGCCGACTTCGGCAGTGGTTCCCGGTCCGAATCGCAAGTTTGAGGCGGCCATTTGAAAGGCTGTATCGCGTTGCATATAACACTCCATTTTTGAAAGGCTCAGTTGCCCAGGGCGTCATTGCGTATGCCCATCGCGGTTGCCTGTATGGCGAGTATGCCGCCGTCGAGGACAATGTGCTGGCCGGTCATGTAGCGGCCCTCCTCGCTGACCATGTAGAGCACTGGATAGCCGCATTCGCGAGGGGTGCAGATCCGGCCGCAGGGGATCGCCTGTTCAATCGCCTGGCCGACTTCCTCACTCTCCAGCAGATCCCGGAACAACGGCGTATCAACGATGCCGGGACACAGGACATTGACATTGATGTTGTCGCGGACGGTTTCGACCGCGAGACTCTTCGACATCATCATGATAGCGCCCTTCGACGTGTCGTAACAAACGGAGCCGGGTTCGGCCACCAGGCCGTTAACTGAGGACAGGTTGACGATACTGCCGCCATGACCGGCCCCGCGTATGTGATCGATGGCCAGGCGCGACATCAGCAGCATGGCGATGACGTTTAGGTCGAGGGTGCGGCGGATAGTTTCCTCGTTCAGCGACTCCCAGCCGCGATCGAAGAAGCAGCCGGCGTTGTTTACCAGGATGTCGA
>CAJWLW010000496.1 GCA_913042885.1 uncultured Lentisphaeria bacterium
ATCCATTAACGTTTTTTTATCACAACCTACCGGTCGATTTTTCGATTCCCGTACCCCCAAGATTCCCTTGTCCACCTCGGTGGGTACCTGTTCCGTTGCCGCGTTCCTGCAACTGACCTATATTCAAGTTGAATTGCGTTTTAAGAAACTTAAAAATTCTTGCATCGTTATGCCGACTCCCTCTACTTCCAGTCACCAACACCTGACGCTTCGCCAGCTCATTAATCTGGCGGCGCCGATGGTGCTGTCTTTTGTCATGATGTCGGGTGCTGCGCCGATCGTCACCGGGGGTGTCGCCTGGAAATTCGGACCGGAAGGCGAGAGCCTGCATCTGTCGGCATTCCTGGTCTGCTTCATGTCCGCACTGCTGCTTTACAGCCCGGTTTTCGTAAGCCGCGAGATAGCGATACGCACGGTCACCGACAGCGCCTCGAAGCGGCAGTACTTGCGGTTTTTCATGGCCGTATCGGGGACATGCTCGCTGCTGCTGGTCGTGATGTCGCAGATGACCCCGCTAAATGTTTTGTTTTATGAACGACTCGTCGGTATCGATTCGTTGACGCGCGAGCTGGCATGCGAAGGGCTGACCTACTTTGTGCCGCTGCCGTTCCTGATCTCACTGCGCAGCTACTTCCAGTCGCGTCACATCAACCAGCGAACCGCCTGGTACAACGGTGCCGGCACGGCGGTCAGGCTGATTGCCATGGCTGTCTTTGTTTTCGGTTTCGCTATACACATGCCCGACATGACCGGGCCGAAGCTCGGCGGCTTGACATTCTTGATCGGCCTCAGTTTCGAAACCCTGTTCGTGTTTGTGGCGGCGCATAGCCACCGGCTGCCGGTCGGCAATGCAGCTGTCAGTACGGGAACGATGCTGAAGTTCGCCGTGCCTTTGATCCTTTCAGCAATCACCCAGATGATCATTCCGATGTTGTTGATCCGGCTGCTCACCGTGACCACGTATCCCGAGGAAGGCCGGGCCGGCTACGACCTTATGAGGTCGACCCTGTGGCTGTCGCTCAGCATCATGTACGCGATGCAGCCGACGATCGTCAGCTGCGCAACATCGCGCGAGAACCTGCAGCTGCTGTGCCGGGCCTCGACAGTGCTGGCAGTATTTGTTGCATGTTGCTTCACGCTCGTCGCGTTCACGCCGCTGCATCGCCTGCTGTTCGTCGACCTGATGGACCTCGACAATGTGCTGATCCAGACGTTGCTCTTCGATGCACTGCCGTGGGTCGCGGTGCTGCCGCTGATCGTGATGGTCGACGTCTTCCTCGTCTCGCTGCACATGCGCGCCGGTTCGACCCTCTGGGTGTGGGCCAGCAGGACATGCGGTCTCGTGGTGCTGTTGCTGATCGTAGGCCTGGCGGATCTGTCGGCGTCCAACGGCGTCAAGCTGGTCGTGTTCGCCGAGATTCTGCATCATCTCATAGCCGTCATGCTGTTGTCGATAGGCATGCTAAAGCAAGGCATCGAACGCTCGCTGCATCGGGGTACGGTAGCAGAGTCGATGGCGTAGATTGCTCAAGCCAGCCTTGCTTTCAAGTAGGCCTCACAGATGCGGTAGAACTCGAGCATCGACTGGATATCGATCCATTCATCGGCAGCGTGAAGATTGCCGACCTGTGGCCGGGTCATGATCACCGGGATGTCGTGCTCGCAGATGAAACGGGCGTCGCTGCCGCCGCTCTCGCGGCTGTGCGCGTAGGTTCGGCCGGTCACTGTCTTCGCTGCATCGGCGAAGGACGGGTCGGGCGACATCCGCGTCGGTTCCGCGACCAGGTGCAAGGTGATCTGGATTTCGGGCGGCAGCGTTTGACGCACCAGTGTCATGATCTCATCCACGGTGCACGGCGCTGGAAACCGGATGTCGACGGTCGCGTGCGCAGCGTCCGGCACGCGGTTGCTGGCAAGGTTCGGGGTACCGACAATCGTGACGGTGCAGGTCGGATGCCAGTGATCCTCGGCCTCGGCCAGCAGTTCGAAGCGCTGGCGCAAGGCAACGGTCGCATCGACCATTCGATCAAGGGCATTGTCGCCGAGCCAGGGCCTCGCAGCGTGTGCGGCACGGCCGTGGCAGCCCAACTCCAGATGCAACAGGCCCTTCTCTTCGACGACAAGCGTGTCGCGGCCACCGCCGTCCGGCACGATACAAACACCACAGCGCAGGCCAAATTGCTCGAACAGGTAGCGCACGCCATGGTCACCGCCAACTTCTTCATCCGCAGTCACACAGAGACCGAGCGAGGGATTGCTGGAGCTGGCATGGAACGCCCGGAACAACTCCATAAGCACGGCAAGCTGCCCTTTCATGTCGCCGGTGCCGGGGCCATAGATACGGCCGTCCTGGACTATGGTGCGGTAGGCCTGGCGCTCATGCGCAATGACGTCGAGGTGAGCGCAGAGCAACACGTCGGGCCGCGTATTGTCGGGCGGCAGGGCTAATAGCGACGGCACCCCTTCAGACCGGTGCTCAAACACTTCGACGTGGCCGAGGTACTCGATATGATTGCGTACCATGGCGACGCAGCGCTCGAGGTCGTCGGGATACGCCGCGGCACTGGGAATCACGACAAGGTCGCGAGTCAGTTCAACAAGCCGCCGTTCGAGATCAGTAGTGTCCATTGTTTCCACGTATCAGTCACGATCATACGATACCGCGGTTTCGAGGTCGTCCTGCATCTTTTCCAAAAGCTCTTGACACCCCGCCACCGTGCCGCCCAGTGCCAGGAACTGGCCTTTGCGAACCGTGCCGGCGCGATCCAGATTGAAATTGATCGGCAGGATGCCAAACGCGCCATCGCGCTTGAACAGCCAGCCATGGCGATGCATCTGCTGCAATAGCCAGTCACCGTCGACCGAGGTGGGAAATCGAACGTTTCGCATCATCCACGCGCTGTCGGGACGGAACAGCCGCGCCAGCACCGCCG
>CAJWLW010000497.1 GCA_913042885.1 uncultured Lentisphaeria bacterium
GCGTGGCAACGATACGGGGTGCGGCGACTATCACGTGGAGGGGAATACGCCATTCTCGGTCTCCTAATGACAGGGCAATCGCTGTCGTGCATTGGCGGCCGGCGGAGAGGCGGTCAGCGGCTGCCTGGACCGTCAAAGCGATGCGCCGATTCTTTCGCACGTCGCCGTCGAGTTGTAGCGTGATGCCCGGTGCACTGGTCTGCTCCAGCCATGCTTGCAGCGACTCAGACGATACCGAACTAATCTGCACTTCGACGGTTGCCTCACCGGATTGCCCGGGATACAGCGGCCCGATGGTCAGGGTTTCGGTCGAGGCCCAGTAAGTCGTGGTGAGGCTGCTCGCTTCGATGTTCTCGATCTCGACGTTGGTGGTGTCGAAGAGGCGATCGGTTTCGAGCTTTTCTTCGATGGGACGCAGTTCCGGGCCGACTCTGTCCATGTCGGACGACAAGACATCGGCGGTGCCATGGCGATCGTAATGCAGCGCAGTTGTGCGTGCGAAGGTCTGGCCATCGACCGTACCGGTCACCCGGATTTCCAGGCGGTATTGCCCGGGCATTTGTGTCGTCGGCACGTTGATGTGGGTGAAGCCGTCGACGGCGGGTGGCGTCGGTGTGATTGCGGTGGTCGTGCCGTCGGGTTTACGGAGTTCGCAGATGGTCTCGACGCTGTCGCAGAGGCGGCGGCCGAGCAGGCAGACCCAGGCTTCCAGGTGGGTGCCGACCGGTGCCTCACGTACGAGTTGGACAGTCCTGAGTTTGAGATCCGTAGCGGCGATGATCTCACAGCCGCTCTTGCCGTCGCCGTCAAACTCAATGCGCTGCGGCCCTTTGAGTTTGTCGGGCACGGCGTAGTTGGTCAGCTTCGGGTTATCCTGGTCATACAGCATCTCGCCGTTGAACCTTGCAGCATGGCGGCCGCTGACCGGTACGAGCCGAACGATGACATTGTCCATAGTCGGGTCGATATGAAACTCGAAATCGCTGTCACCCGGAATCGAGTGGATGCGCCGGGCAACGACGTCCGGTTCGTCGAGCAGGTGGAAGACCTGGACGAAGATGCCGTTGAGCTGGTCGGCGGTCGGGGCGTCGAAAAACTGACCGTTGCTCTCCCCGGCGATCCGCGAGAGCAGTTGCTTGTCGGCTTCTTCGGAAAGACCGATGCTGTGGACGGGGGCTCCCAGCTGGTTGAATTTTCGGTGGGTCTCCCGGTATTTTTTGACGCTGCCATCGGAGAGAAAGAGAACTGCCTGGCGGGCTTCTTTTGAGCGCTGCAGGACGCTGTGGGCGTCTTTGAAGGCTTTATCGAAGTTTGTGGAGGCGCTCGGCTTGAGGCGGCGCAGGTATTTCTCGAGATCGCCGATTTCGTTCGGCGGCGTCAGCGACAGGAGAACTTCGGATTCGGTCTGAAACGAGATGAGTGCGATATTCGCAATCCGTTCACTGTGGCGGGCGAGTTCAATGAATCGGCGTACGGCCGTGACGCGCAGGTTGTCCGGGTCCGTTTCCTTCATGCTGGCCGAGGCATCGATGACCAGGACAACGTCGATCCGGCTGAAATCGAAATCGCGCTCGTCGTGGACGGGAAAAGTCAGTGTTTTTCCGGCGTCGTCGGTGACTTGGGCGACGACGCGGAAGCTGCCGCTACCCCGCAACTCGATGGCGCTGCAGATCTGGAACTCGGCGGTATTATCGCGGGTCCGGTTTTGGCGCAGCAGGCGTGCGGGGACGTCGACGGTTGTCTGGTCGCGGAGATTCTGGAGTTGGAAGACAGGGTTCTGATATTGCTGTGCCGGATCGAGATCGAGCGCAGCGGAGAGCCAGAACTCCTCTGCGATCACGGGATGCGCGAGGCATGCGACCAGCAGCAGAGGCGCCAGAATATTTGTCGCGCGTCGGCGCATCACTCGATCTCGTTGACGATCCGCTGTGTCAGAGCCTGGTTGTTGATGCCGAGTTGTTTGCACAAATCCATAACCGCCATGACCTGGCCGTGTCGGGCGTTGGTGTCACCGCGGATCTCGACGCTGGTCTGGCCTTCCTCGACCCGTTGCTTCAGGTCTTCGGCGAGTTGCTCCATCGATAGAATATCCTGCTTGACGACGATCACACCACCCTGGCGGATATTGATGACGTACTTGTCACTCTCTTTCGTGATAAGATCGCCCGAACGTCCTTCCGGCAGTATGATCTTGTGATCGCGTTCTTCGGTGTAAAAGGTGGTGGAGACCAGGAAAAAGATGATGAGAATGAAAATGATATCGATCAGCGGCGTTTGCGGAATGTCGAAAGACTCGCTCTCATGGGCTCGACGACGGATCATGGATAATGGGGGTGGGGCTTAGCGGTTGACGGTTTGACGCGGCTTATATAAGTAAGACGCGCGGCAGCACGATTGATTAGACCGGCGGGAGCGCTGCAAAGTTGCCTGCTTGAGCTGTCGGATACTATATAGCGGGTGCCGGGCGAATGCCTGCTTGACGTTCAATCACGTTCAACCGGGGGGGGGCGGGCATCTATTCGTTCACAATGCGCCTGGACAACGGCGAGAGTTCGCAGTCGCTTGAATCTATCTTAAGACCTGGCCCCTAATTTTGCTGCTGCCTTAGGGTCTGGCCTCAATTTTACTCTACGATTTTTTATTGACGGTCGTTTGAGCTTCAGGCGTCGGTGATGCAGCCTTCGCTGGCGCTTTTCACCATCTTGATATACTTGTAGAGAGTGCCGGACTGGGCCCTGTACGGCGGCATTTCCCAAGCGGCCTTACGCTTTGCGAGCTCGTCATCGGAGAGTTCGACGTCGAGCGTGTTGGCATCGGCATCGATAGAGATGATATCGCCGTTTTCGATCAGCGCCAATGGCCCGCCTTCCTGCGCTTCCGGACAG
>CAJWLW010000498.1 GCA_913042885.1 uncultured Lentisphaeria bacterium
ACATGCAGGCGGGAATCCCCTTGCCGCTGGCGTCGGCGATAACCACGAGCAAGTGGTCGTCATCGACCTCGATGAAGTCGTAGTAGTCGCCGCTGACTTCCTGCGCAGGATTGTTGAGAGCATAGATATCAAAGTTGTCGCTTGCCGGTGCCGTCGCGGGCAGCAGGGATTTCTGAATTTCCCGCGCCAGCAGCAACTCCTGCACGATGCGTTGTTGGTCGCCCATTTCCTCGTAGACCTGGACCAGGACACCGCCGATAGCAACGTGGCTCGACAGGGTCGACAGGAGAAACAGATTCTCCGTGGTAAAGGAAGCAGCGCGATCCCGCTTGTTAACCGCGCAGATCACGCCGATCCGCTGATCGTTGATGCTCATCGGAACAGCCATAACGCTCTCGATCGGCGTCGCCCGGCCACTGCTGCTATGCGAGCGCATGTCGATGCCGCCGGCCAGATAGTTCTCGCCAGTCAGTGCGACCTCGCCGACGACGCCGTCGCCCAATTCGATGCGATCGTGGTCGATCTGCTGGAGCATGCGTGTCGACTTGGAGATCTTGAAATCAACGTGATCGGGGAGCATCGGGAGGGACCCCGACTGTGCCGCCAATCGCAGAATCGAGTCGCTGTCCAGCAGATAAATGCGGACACTGGCAGCACTGACAGCACTGGCTACGGACCCGGCAATCTCGCGCATCCAGGCACGCGGATCGCTGTTCGCGCCGATGCTGTTGACAAAGCGCATGAGAAACTCGACGACCTCTTCACGGTCCGCCATGGCGCGCTCACCCTCTCGCACCGTCTGCCGCGATATCAACCATAGATACAGCTGCAGGACAGCCAATAGTGCGACAAGCCCGTAAAGGATGAATATGCTCATAACCAATATGCCGGTGGAATCATTGCAATGGACAGGCGAAACAATAAATTAGCGGCCATCATCATGCTCGCCACGCTCAACATCGACAATCTGGCCCTGATCGAATCGCTCGAGATTAATTTCTCCCGCCGCACGAACGTTGTCACTGGCGAAACCGGGGCCGGTAAATCAATCATTATCGGGGCTGTCCAACTGCTACTCGGGCAGCGTGCCGATCGTTCCCTCGTTCGCGCTGGTGCCGACAGTTGCCGCATCAGTGCAGTGATCGAGTTGGGAAACAATATAACGCTGCTCGGTGAAGTCAATGAACGGCTCGAGCACGCCGGCGTCACCCCGTGCGATGAAGGGCAACTGATCATTGCCCGAACGATCGCTGCGAAGGGTGGCAAATGCTTCGTGAATTCGGCGCCGGTTACCCTGCAGCTCCTGGCTGACCTCGGCGCCGTGCTTGTCGATGTCCACGGACCTTACGACCACCAATCCCTGCTGCGGCCGCGCAAGCAGCTTCAGGTACTCGACGCCTTCGCTGGTCTGGCCGCTCAGCAACAGGTCTGTGCCGAACGCTTCGAAGCCGTGCAGCACATCGACAATCAGATCGCCGATGCCGATGCCGACGGCCCGACGCCCGACAAAGTCGAAATCCTCAAGTTCCAGATCAACGAAATTCGCAGCGCCAACCTGGAGCCGGATGAGGACGAGACGCTGACGAGCCGTCATGCCCGCAGCGCCAACAGCAAACACATCCTCGAAATTCTCGAAGCAGCGCGACACTGCATGACCGACAGTGACAATGCCGTGGCCGACCAACTGGCCGGGTTGCTGCGGCAGATGCACGAACTCGAATCGATCGACGCCACTGCCGGTGGAACATTCGTCGAACTGCTCGAACAGATCGTCGCCGACCTTCAGACCCTGACCGACGAGATCAATTCCTTAGCCGAAAATGTCGAGATCGATCCGCGCGAGTTCGCCGCCATGGAAGATCGTCTCGGATTGCTGCAGCGCCTCAAACGCAAGTATGGCGGGAGCATCACCGAGGCCCTGGCTTTCGCCGATCGTATCGAGGAGATGCTCAACTCATTCGAAAACTTTGCTGCGTGGCGCGAAGAGTTGCTGCAAAACCGCGCCGAAGCCGAAGCCGAGTTTCTCAAGCATGCCCGGGCACTGTCAAGGAAGCGGCGGCGAGCCGCAACCAAACTGGCCAAGGCGATTACTGAAAAGCTGTGCAGTCTCGGGTTCTCCGACTGCGGCTTCGAGATCGTTGTTGAAGATGCCGAACCCAGCACCGCCGGCATCGACCGAGTAGAGTTTCTTTTTTCTCCGAATCCTGGCGAGGGCACCAAACCACTTCGGCAAATCGCCAGCAGCGGCGAAATTTCCCGGGTCATGCTGGCCGTCAAGACGGTTCTGGCTTCAGCCGACCGGGTGCCAATCCTGATATTCGACGAGATCGACGCCAACATTGGCGGCAGCGTAGCGGCTCAGGTTGGCACCGAACTCCGCGAACTCGGTGATAAACACCAAGTGATCTGCATCACCCATCTGCCGCAGGTAGCGGCCGGCGGACACCGGCACTTCCGGGTAGAAAAGAAAGTCCGCAACAAGCGCACCACCGCAACGTTGACGGCGTTGGACGACGAGGCTCGCCGCCTCGAATTGGCACGAATGCTGGGCGACGGCGGCAATTCCGAGGTCGTCCTCGAGCACGCCGCCGAGCTGATCAACAAAACGGCCCGCTGAAAACGGCTGTTATTCAAGCATCTCAAGAGGACAGGCAATTCCTTGCCTGCCTTAAGGCTGCTGCCCGCTACTCCCACTCTCGCAAAAAAGACAGGCGTGTTTTCCCCAGCTGAGCCGACAGCTGGCAGGAACCCTCACCGGGCGGCGATGCGACGGGACGTTTTCCGCCAGACAGGAACGCCCCGTGAGCGTCAAACTACGGATTACTCGTCAGTGATTTCCGGGACTTTGAGCTGCTGGCCGATCGACAGACGAGCGGGGTCGG
>CAJWLW010000499.1 GCA_913042885.1 uncultured Lentisphaeria bacterium
ACCATAGTGATGTGCATACATCAGCCTTTTTCTGCGATTTCAGCATTACTCAGGTGAAACCATAACATACTGTCCCTAGGCCATTTCGTCCTTTTCGCACAAGGTCAAAAATCAGGGGCAGGTTTTAAGTATATGGATTTCCGACTATAAAACAATGTTGCACGCTGCCCATGTTGCATGCTGCCATGTTGCAAATGGGGGGGCGTTCGCCCAAATGCTGCCAAGCATTGGAATTGATGTGGCAGCGACGGAGCTCTGGCAGGGCGGCTGCGAGGTTGTAAAGGGTGCGCCTATTTGGAGCTTCAGGCCTTGGTGGGCTGGGCTGTTCTGCCGGGCCTGGTTGTGATTTCGGCGATTGCCCGGCGGAGTGAATTGAGGGTGCATGGTTTGTTCATCACCAGATCGATGTGTTCCGGTTCTTCTCCCGCATCTTTCATGAAATCGCCGAAGCCGGTGAGCATGATAATTGGTGTGTCTGGCGAGTCATGCTTGACTCGCTCGGCCATCTCATCGCCGCTGAGCTCTGGCATCGAGCGATCGGTGATAACCAGATCGATGCCGCCGCGCCGGAATACCTCAAGGCCTTCACTGCCCGTGGCGGCAACGTGCACGGTGTGACTGTCGAACTCCAACAGCCGGGTGACAGCAGCGCACACGGTTTCCTGGTCTTCGACCAGCAGAATCACCAGCGGCTCGACCGGCTTCGGTTCGGAGGTCTTTTCCGGTTGCTCCCGGGAGAGGGTATATACAGGCAGTTGGATCGTAAAGGTTGAACCTTCGTTCGGTGCCGAATCCGCGTTCATCGTGCCGCCATGCCGCTTGACGATGCCGTACGCGATGGCCAACCCCAAGCCAGTGCCATGATCCGTCTTTGTCGTAAAGAACGGATCGAGACAACGCTCCAACGTGGCTGCGTCCATGCCGTCGCCCGTATCGGCGACGATTATCTCGATATTGTCGGCGTCATCGCGGGTCGTTATCGTGATTGTACCTTCCTTGGTTATGGCGATCGCATCGATGGCGTTGAAGATGAGGTTGGTCAACAGTTCGCGCAGCTCAGCGCCGTTGCCCATGATCGTGGGAACTTTGCCGAACTGGGGAATGACTTTGACGTTGATGCCATGCGCCAGCGATTCGTCGCGCCATTTTGGCCGCGTCAGTTTGATGACTTCGTCGATCATTTCGTTGATGTTGATGGACTCGAGCTCCGTGCTGTGGCTATAGCGGTAGAACGAACGCATACGTCGTACAACATTGGCGGCGTCGTCGGAAACGTTACGAATACGCTGCAGATAGTCGCGCGCCAGTTCCTCGTCTTTCAGGCAGCTGCTATCGGTCAACAGCAGTTCGGAGAAGCCGATGATCGTTGTCAGGCTGTTGTTGAATTCATGGGCGATGCCGCTGGCCATGTGTCCGAGGGCGCGCAGCCGTTCCTGCTGGATCACCTGCTGCTGTGTCGCCTTGAGCTCCTCATGGGTTTGGCGCAGTTGTAAATGGCTCTCTCGCACTTCTGCTTCCTGGCTCTTGCGCTCGGTCAAATCGCGCGCGACGGCGATGATTGAGGACGCATCGTCGATCTGTACGAATTTGATGTTTTCCTCCACACCGAAGATCGAACCGTCCTTGCGCTGGTACTGCGTTTCGCGGATGAGATGGTCGACTATCTGCAGGTCGCTGACGAATCGCGACCATGAGAAGTCGGACGGCACTACGGCGATCTGCTCGAGCCGAATCTCGAGTAACTCGTCGTGCGAATAGCCGAGGTCCCGGGCGGCCGGGTCATTGGCATCGACGATATTGCCCGTTTCCGGATCGACGATGTAGACGTAGTCGGCTGTCTGATTGATCAGGTCGCGAAAGAGCTGGAGTTCGCGGTTGATCGATTCCAATTGCCTTGTGTGTCGCTTGTGGTTTTTGATGTGGGTGTTGATCGTTTCGAGCATTTCGTTGAACGAACGTGTCAGCAATCCGATCTCGCCAGTGGCTTTCGTCGAGGCGCGGACCCGGTAATTCCCCTGGCTCACCTCCTGACTGACCTCGGCAAGTTGCATCAGGGGTTTGGACAGTTGATGGGAGAGAATCAGCGATAGCAGGATCGAAAGCAAGATCGCGAAGGCCAGGATCATGACCGTGCGAATAATGTTTTTGCGTATGGCTGCGGCGTACACGTCATCCGGGATCCACACGAACAGGTTGGCCACGATATGCGGTGTTGCCTGCCCGATAATGCAGTTGGCAGAGCGGATCAGTCGCGACTCCTCGGTGTTGCCGCGGATCACGTCGTAGGGCGACGCTGTCGATACGTCCCGATGTTCGACAATAGGCTGCCGGTCCGGCGTAAACAGCCAGGCAACAGGTCGGTCAAATTTGCGGAATTTGCCCAGGTATTCGATGTAGTCCGACAGGTCACAGTGGACAAAAATGGCACCGCCGAAGCCGGAGAGATTGGGATCAACTTTGCTGATGCCCGCGATAAACGTGAAACGGTCTTCAGCGACGTTGTGAAAGGGGCCGTCGACCAGCACTGTGCCAGGCGGGGCTTGTCGCAGCTTGGCGTACAGGCCGGCCATGCCGCGTTCGACGGGATTGACCAGATCGAGACCGTCAATCCGCCGCGATGCCCGTATCCGGTGCGCCGGCGTTACCTGGGCCAGTTCGACACCGTTGACATCGAAGAAGCAGGCGGACAGATACAGCGATTTTCGGGTCCGACACACGTGGGTGAGCACGGTTTCTGCCAGCGGTCTGGCGAGCAGAAGATCATTTCCCCGGGCCAGCAGGAGATCGTTGATTGTCGGTGAAGAATTGAGGTTCGCCAAGTCGTTGAGCACCGGTGTGTCGTAGACGTGCTGGAAATAGTTG
>CAJWLW010000500.1 GCA_913042885.1 uncultured Lentisphaeria bacterium
CCGCATCCATTGGCACAATGACCCGGCCTCTGGCAGCCTTGAATCCGGCGTCGAGCGCCGCGGTCTGCCCGAAATTGCGGCGGAATTTGATGACACGCAGCTGTGGATCCGTGCAATTGCGAAGGCGCTCGAATGTCTCGTCCGTGCTGCCGTCGTCGACAAAGATTATTTCGTAGACGCGACCGTCGAGAGCCTCACGCACAGCCTCAATCAAAGGCAACACGTTGTCCTGCTCATTGTACGCGGGCACCACAATACTGATTTGGAGTTCGTTCTCTGCAGTCGACATAATTATTGTTCCTTGGTCAGTTGCGTCTTGGCCGATTTCAGATAGCGCTCAACGGCACCGTATGTCGGGTTCAGTTGCAGCGCCGTTTCGAGGTAGTTTACAGCCTCGGCATATTGCTTGTTCCGAAGAAAAACCCGCCCCAGCATGAAATGCGCCTCGAAACCCTTTGGATTCACTTTGATTGCCTGTACAAACGCAGGCTCAGCTTCGTCGTACTGCGCCAGGTTAAAATGGGACACACCGAGCATGTACGCTGCACCAGCGGTGAGTTCGCGAACTTTGTTACCCAGATTCGCCTCGATCGCTTTTTCGAACTGCGGGATCGCCTCCGCGTAGTTGCGGTCTACCATGTACAGTTCGCCAAGGCGGTATCTGCCGCGGGCATGCTCCCTATCTTCGAGCGACCGCTCAATGTACTCGTATGCCAACGCCTTTTTCTCCTTTGCCTCCTGGCGCATGGCCGTTCGGTCGTCATTGGTCAGCCCGGAATCGGCTGCCTGAGCCGACTGCGTCAGCGCTTGGGACTGTCGCAAATACACATCGCCGAGGGCGCTCAGGTTGGTGTGGATCGGATTCGTTTCCACACCGTGTTCCCAGAACGCTTGATCACTTACATAGTGATGATTCAGGCTCCAGGAAACGTTGGCAAACACGGCAATCACAACCACACCGATCATGCAACCCACAGCCATCGCATACGTCGGCAACCAGGTCCGCAGCGCCGTGGTTACGATCGCGGTGACGAGGCCAATGACTGCAAGCGACGGGATGTACTGAAAATGATCCGCGACAAAGGAATGCCCGAGATACCCGAACTGGAAAAAACTCAGGCTCGGTCCATGGGTCATGCCAAAAAACATCAAGGCAATGAAAACCGCGTGACCTATACGTTGCCGGAATTGCCAGGTCAGGTACAACACCAGGCCATAGGCAAGCGGTAGCAGATACTGCCAGGCCTGTGTCGGATCAATCTGCCATTTCGGATAGATCGGCGTAGTCTGAAACGGCCAAAGCAACGATCCGATGTAAAACCACAGCGCACGACCGGCGATGATGCAGGAATCGAGGAACGACAGTCCGTAGTCGTGGCCTTCGGTATTCCGTGATTCCAGCCACATCGTAATTTTCACAAAACCGACTCCGATCGCCACCATCGGGATCAGTCCGATCAACTCGCGCCGGTAGTTTTTCTTCTTCGCTTTCCACCATATCCACAGGAGCAGCACGAAGGGCAGCGTAGCAACCAGCGTCTTGCTGAGCATGCCGCACGAGAAAAAGAATAGGGCCAGGAGATACCGGTGTATGCCGTTACGCCGTGAGTAGTTCATCCACGCCAAAATCGCCAGCAGGTAGAACATGCAGGACAGCACGTTCTTGCGCTCAGTGATCCAGGCGACGGATTCTACGTTGATGGGATGCACCGCAAACAGCAGTCCGGCAAATAAAGCGCCCGGCACTTTCAAGCGCTGCAGCAGCGTCCATACGAGGATGGCGTTCAGCGCGTGAATCGCTACATTGACCAGGTGGTAGCTCACGGTGGAGTCGGTTCCGGAGAACTTGTAGTCAAACCATAAAGTTGAGTAGGTAATCGGGTAGAACTGCATCTCGTAGGCTTTCGGGTCGAACCAGATCGGCCACAATCCGTCTGCCCGCTTGAGCATCTCGTTGTCGACGACATACTTCATATCATCCCAGAAAAAGCCACCATTCATGGATGGCCAATACACCAGGAACGTCAGCAAATAAATCAGTACGCACCCACCGATCCAGAAAATGACAGGCGGCAACACCGGCCGGGTCGATGCTTCGGCGGGCTTTGCATCGGCACCATCCGTCTGCGCAACAACTCCCTGATCGGCATACGCCTCAAGTTTCGACTTCGGCGGCTGGTTTCGTGCTCGTTCCAGTGTTTCGCGCTCATCCGTTGTGAGGCCGTCAATTCCCACTCTGCTAGCTTTGTCGAGAATGGGGTCGATGTCGGGGTCGACTGGTTCCGGCGGGCGGGGCGGGGCAGGCTTCCTATGCTTTTGGTGTCGTTTTTTCGCCATCGATGCAAGCGCCGGGATATCGGTTTACGCCGGAAGGATCTAAAAACTGTACCGTGTCGCTAATAGCTGTCAAGCATCGGACAGCCCTCCCAAGCGCACCATCCCGCTGGCCCGGAATACAGGATGACATCTCTTAACTGGTTAATGGTAAAGCATTTTTATAAGCCCTTGGCTAATAAAATTCGTTGGTTTTTCGGTTCTTTGCAATCTGAGTGACGAGGGCAAGGTTAAATGATGATGCAGAGGATTCTTGTCATTCAAGCTGCCGCGCTGGGGCATAGCCTGGTGCAGACATTAAAGCCGGACATGCAGATCGCCGGCTTGGAACTGCAACCGTTGCAGCCTGTGTTTCCGGCTGTCACGTGTACCGCACAGGCGACCTTTCGCACGGCAACAACGCCCGACCAGCACGGGATGGTCGGTAACGGATTCTTCGATCGGAAGTACCACAAAGCGCTGTTCTGGGAACAGTCCTCGTCGCTGTACGACGGCCGCCGCATCTGGGATTCGTTCCGACAACGCG
>CAJWLW010000501.1 GCA_913042885.1 uncultured Lentisphaeria bacterium
GGCGGGATGTCGGCCGGGGGCGCCAGGTCGACGTATGCCTCGTCCAGCAGCAAAACACAGTGCGCCGGTATCGACGCCATCAGCACAGTCAGCGTTTCCTGCTGCTGCCAGGTGCCCATCGGATTGTCCGGATTCGCCAGATACAACAGCGATGCGCCAGCAGATGATACCGCATCCAGCAGCGCCGGCGCGTCCTCGTGGTCGTCACGGTACGGAACCGTCTTCAACTCACTGCCGTATCCGGCGACATGATAGTTAAATGTCGGATAAGCGCCGAGAGAGGTCACAGCGCAATCACCCGGACCTGCAAACGCCCGCACAAAGAGCCCCAGCAGATCGTCGATACCGCTGCCAAGTGCAATCTCCGCAACGTCGACTCCATGCTTCGCAGCCAGCGCACAACGCAGCTCGTAGCCTTCTGGATCGTTATAGCAGTGGACATTGTCGAGCGCCGCCGTCATCGCCTCACGGACCGCCGGTGAAATGCCGAAACTGCTTTCGTTGGCGCCGGCACGAACACGAAACGCCCTGCCCCGCTGGCGCTCCAGCGCCTCCGGTCCGACAAACGGCACGTTGGACGGCAATCGTCTGACCAGGTCGATCAACGGCAGATCTGCGGGATACTCAGGCATGGTGGTTGAAGTGTGGCAGCAACGGATGTAAGTAAGACATGAGGTGAACTGTACAGTATAAACGTGGATACCGCGACGGGAATCTGAGCCGTAGTGTCGCATCAACGGCCGAGTTGGCCATTCCACAGCAAGACATGAACACCGCAGAACGTGCCCTCGGCAAGGCAAAATATCAGATGCTCAACCAGACTGTCATCAGGGCTATCCGCGATGCCGTCAACGGCAGTGGACGCATCGTGATTCTGACCGGAGCAGGGATCTCCGCCGAGAGCGGGATCCCGACTTTTCGCGGGCCGGAAGGCTACTGGACAATCGGCTCAGAGGTATACCAGCCACAGGAAATGGCAACGCTGCAGATGTTCCAGCGCCACCCAGAGGCAATATGGAGCTGGTACCTTTACCGCGCCACGGTCTGTCACAACGCCGTCCAGAACCAGGGGCACAAAGCACTTGTCGATCTGGAAAAACTGCTTGGCGATCGCTTTGCGCTGATCACACAGAACGTTGACAATCTGCACATCCGGGCCGGCAGCAGCGACGCGCGCACTTTGCAAATCCACGGGAATCTGTTCCGCATGCGATGCATGGGCGGATGCGTCGAAGCTGTGTATCCGCTGCCGCAGCAGTTGCTCGGCAAGAAGCGGAACGAAGCGCTGTCGCCGGCCGAACGAAATCTGCTCAAGTGCCGGGACTGCAGCGGCGCGGTAAGACCACATGTGCTGTGGTTCGACGAGTATTACAACGAGGAATGGTATCGGTGCGATTCCGCCATGAAGGCAGCAGACGAAGCACAGCTGCTGATCGTCGCGGGCACGTCCGGTGCGACTTCGCTGCCAATGCAGGTGGCGCAGCGGGTATTGGGGAATGACAACGCAATCATCGACGTCAACATTGCGCCGAATCCGTTTTCGGACCTGGCACAACGAAGCAAGGGTGGCGCCTTCATACAATCAGCAAGCGCCACAGTTTTGCCGGCACTCGTGGAGAGTGTCAGCGCGGCCGTGAGTTGATTGAACAGTTGTTCAGCTGCAAAGCGCTGCAAAGGCAACAGCGGGCAGTGAATCGAAGTAAGCGTCTTCGAGCAAGTCCACGTCGCTGCGGCGCGTGAGTTCGTGATCGACTTCGACATTCAATTGAGGAGCACTGTAAACATCCAGCAACAGGAGCTGCTCGCCCGACAAGTTTCGCAAATCTGTGGTCTGATTCATCATCTGAACCTCCGTCATACAAGGGTTGGTTTTGGGTGGGTGAAATAGACGACTGGATGCCTCTATCGCATAATTCGTTCCACTTTTTAAAATTTCCGAAAAAAAATGGATTTTTCGCCGAAAATCACAAAAACGGATACACCACCGCCGCACCAGGGCGCGACAATACGCGGCTTCGTGCTGCATGTGTTCCACCGCACCAGTGCCGGCTATACCACCGTGCACGTGATCGGTAAACTCGAATCCGGTGAGACATTCGAGATCACCGACAACAGTATGCGTCCGCATTTCTTCGTCCGCTCAACAGACGCTGAACGCTGCCGGGACAAGGCGCTGGCACACAACGGTTCGATCTCCGATGCCGGACTTACGACGATGGACCAGGCAGCAGTGTCTCGCATCGACCTGCCCCGTACATCCGAACAGAGGCAACTCGCCGAGAGTCTGGCGGCAACCGGCGTGCGAACCTATGAAGCCGATTTCAATTTCAGCCTGCGTTATCTGATGCAGCACAACATCAACGGCAGCCTCGCGATTCAGGGCAACTGGGAGCCGTCGACCACGGTCAACAGGCGGTATGTGAACCCGACAATCACGCCGGCAGAGTGGGAACCCGTGCTGCAGGTGCTGTCGCTCGACATCGAGACCGACGCCGACGCCTCCACGGTTTACGGCGTATCACTGGTGACGGCCGATGCGACGCCGGTCGAAGAGATGCACCTGGTCGGCGAACCAACCACTGATGACCCGGCGTTCGCCATCTGTTACCCGACGGAAAGGGAAATGCTGACCGGTGTGATTGCCCGCATCCGATCCCTGGACCCGGACATATTGACCGGCTGGAATCTCATCGATTTCGACCTGCCAACGCTGCTGCGCAGATGCAAGGCGCTGGGGCTGAAGTTCGCGATCGGCCGGTCGCATCTCGAAGTGTGGTATCGCGAAGGCTCGTCCTGGGGCGGCAGTCGTGTGTTCGTGCCGGGCCGCCAGGTTCTCGACGGCATGCACCTGATGCGC
>CAJWLW010000502.1 GCA_913042885.1 uncultured Lentisphaeria bacterium
TTTACACGCTCATCTGGAACCGCTTCGTGGCCAGCCAGATGTCACCGGCCGAGACCAACCTCTACGCCATCGAGCTCGAAAACGAGAAAGGGTCAGCGAACCACATCTATCGCTTCCGCGCCAGCGTCACCACCGTTACTTTCCAGGGATTTATGCGCGTCTATAATCTCAAAGACATCGAAGGCGATGCCGATGAGGAAGTAAAACAGACCTTACCGGAGTTGGCGCAGGGCACCGGCTGCAACCTCCAGGAACTGGAGCGAGAGCAGAAATTCACCGAGCCGCCGCCGGCTTACTCGGAGGCTTCCCTGGTGCGGGCGCTCGAGGCCAACGGCATCGGACGGCCATCGACCTATGCCGGCATCGTTCGCACGATTCAGAAAAGGACCTACGTCAACAGGGAGAAAGGCAAACTCGTACCCACCGATCTCGGCAAGACAGTCAATGCCTACCTCGTCGACAAGATGCCAAAGCTTTTCGAAGTCGCTTTCACAGCCCGTATGGAAGACGAGCTCGACACGATCGAGCAAGGCAGCCTGAACTGGTACCAGATGATCGAGAACTTCTACGGCGACTTCTCCGAATGGCTCACCGAAGCCAAACTCGGCGAGAGCGCCGACTCCGAAGCAGTCGGGCGCTTGCTCGGGGCTTTCTCCGATTCCATCGACTGGCATCCGGCTGAGAAAGTCGGACGCCGCACCTATGACGACAAAAAGTTTTACACGTCGCTCAAACGCCAGCTCGACAACGGCAAAGTGTTCAGTGACAAGCAGTGGAAAGCGCTGTTGATCCTGGTGTTGCGGTACGAAAAACAACTCGCGGACCTGCCGGCGATGATTAGCGAACTCGATATCGGCGGGGTCATCGATGAATTGCGCCAGGAGTTGCACGAACGTGAGCAGAAACGCGCTGCCCAGAAGCCCGACGACAACACCCTCAGAATCTATCGGTGCCTCGACCAGGTTGGTGAGTGGGATGCACCCGTGCAGCGTGGCAAGCGCACCTACGACGACCGGCAGTTCTACCAATCGCTGGTCGAGCAGGTCGAGGCCGGCAAAACCCTGTCGGACGCACAGCTCAATGCTCTCAAGCGGCTGATCATCAAGTACCGGACGCAGCTCGCTGATTACGATGACCTGCAGGCCGCCCTCGAACTGCCGTCCCAAGCGGAACTGGACAAGACCCGAGCGCAACTCAAGATACTCCTCGGTCTCGCCGCCGAGATCGGCGAGTTCGCACCGCCCACCGGCAAAGGCAAGCGGCGCTTCGACGAACGCGAATTCGTCTCCTCTTTGGCTGAACAGTTTGAGCAGGGCGCGCAGTTGACCAATCCCCAAGTATCCGCTCTTAAACGCCTGCTCGTCAAGCACAAGAAAAAGATCGAGAACTTCGACGACCGCGTCGCCGGTATCGAACTGCAGCCGCCGCACAAGAAAACCGACGTGGATTGCCCGCGCTGCGGCAACGGCAAACTTTGCGAACGTCCCGGCCGCGGCGGCGCGACCTTCTTCGGCTGCGAAACCTATCCGAAATGCAAGTACCACGTCACCAGTCTCGACGACGTCGGCGGCGAGGAATAACCTGCCGCCCGATCTGACCGCTGTCGAACGGTCGTCCCCGCCGTTTATGGCGGCATCGACGATGCCATGATCCACCAAACCGCCATCATCGACCCGCAGGCCGAACTCGGCAACGGCGTCGCCATCGCTCCTTACACGGTGATCGAGGGACCGGTCAGCATCGGAGAAAATTGCCGCATCGGCCCGCACTGCCACATCACCGGGCATACCACAATCGGCCCCGGCACCAGTATCCATGCCGGCGCGGTCGTCGGTGGCGAACCGCAGGACTACGACTACGGCGGTGAGCGCAGCTACACTGTCATTGGCGCCGACTGCCACCTGCGCGAGTATGTCACCATCCACCGCGGCGCCACCCCGGAGAGCACGACCAGTCTCGGCAACAACGTCATGGTCATGGCCTTCGGACACGTCGCCCACAACTGCTGTGTTGCGGACAACGTCGTTCTGGTCAACGGGGTCAGCCTGGCCGGCCACGTCGAGATCGGCGCCCGGGCTTTCATCAGTGCCCGTACGCAGATGCACCAGTTCGTTCGAATCGGCGAACTGGCCATGCTCGGCAGCGATATGCATATCCGCCAGGACGTCGTGCCGTACTGCATGGTCATTGACGACGGTATTGTCGGTCCCAACGTCGTCGGTTTGCGACGGGCCGGCATCGACAGCGACGCGCGCCGTGTCCTCAAGAACGCCATACACACGTTCACCGGTGGGCGGCCGCAGGCCGAAGCGCTGGCTGCTATTGAGGCGGAATCGCCCGGACTGCCGGCGATCGAAAGTTTCGTGGCTTTCGTCCGCAGCAGCAAACGCGGTGTTCTGCGTTCCGCCGGCACTGGCCGCCGCCGCATTTGATTGGCGATTAATCGCTGTATCGTGAGCACGGTGCAAGGGCTGCACACGCGTCATCGATTTCCGCCGTGCCTGCAGAGAACAATTTGGGACAGGTAGAAAAGTGCTTCGATGGCACAACGAAACCCTTAGTGCCCCAGGTGGCTTGACCTCTCGAATACCCCGAGGCCCTGCGCTGGTGAGCGCCGGCCTCCAAATGACAAGCGCGGAGGCTCGTCCGACTGCGCAGAATTTCAGGTTTCTCGAGAGGTGTCAGAATTCGTTTTTTCGGTTATTGTATCTATAGTTTCTGCCACCGCCCCGCATTTTGGACCAGACAGGACGCTCAACTATGCGCCGTGATGAAATTCAGAGCCTGCTTGACAATATTCCGGTGACCCCGGAGAGCATGTGCTCCTATTTCGCCGACCGCCCCAGCC
>CAJWLW010000503.1 GCA_913042885.1 uncultured Lentisphaeria bacterium
TCCTGCAGGGATTGGAGAACGTCAAGCCGTCGCTGGAGGTCAAGAGCCGACGGGTTGGTGGCGCCAACTATCAAGTGCCGATCGAAGTCGCGCCGCAGCGGTCGACAGCGATTGCGTTGCGCTGGATCGTGACCTTCGCTCGTGGTCGCAAAGGCAAGCCGATGCGCGACGCGCTGGCTGCCGAGCTGCTCGACGCATTCAACAATACCGGTGCTGCCGTCAAGAAAAAAGACGACACGCACCGAATGGCGGCGGCCAATAAGGCCTTTGCCCATTACCGCTGGTAGGCAACACAACAAAACAGTTTCGATCGATCCCGTACCGCGTTCACCTGGTGAATGGTACGGGCGCTTTTTATTTCTGAGGGTTGGCAGTTGGGCGTGAGTCGGGGCTATTCCCGACGGGACGAAGGAACAGGTCACGTGAGCAAGACAATCGACATGACAATCGAAATCGATCACGAATTCCGGGAAGCTCCCGGCCGCCAGGTGTCGTTGCGTAATACACGTAATATCGGCATCATGGCACATATCGATGCAGGCAAGACGACCACCACCGAGCGGGTCCTGTATTACACCGGCGTCAACTACAAGGTCGGCGAGGTGCATGACGGCACCGCCGCAATGGACTGGATGGTACAGGAGCAGGAGCGTGGCATCACGATCACCAGCGCTGCCACCACCGCTTTCTGGAAAGATCATCGGATCAACATTATCGACACTCCCGGCCATGTCGACTTCACAGCCGAAGTCGAGAGGTCGCTGCGTGTGCTCGACGGTGCTGTCGCCGTCTTTTGCGCCGTCGGCGGCGTCCAGCCGCAGACGGAAACGGTCTGGCGTCAGGCGAAGAAATACAACGTTCCGGTCATTGCGTTCATCAACAAGATGGACCGTGTCGGCGCTGACTTCGAGAGAGTCACACAGGAAATTCACGACCGTCTCGGCGCGACTCCCGTACCGCTGCAGTTGCCGATCGGCAACGAAGAGGACTTTGAAGGCGTCATCGACGTGCTCGCCGGCAAAGCGTACTATTTCGAAGGGGACATGGGCATCGATGTCGTCACCAAGCCGATTCCCGAAGGGATGGCCGCTGCAGTTGCCGTTGCCTACGATGCGGTGATTGAACGTATCGCCGAGTCGGACGAAGCCATCATGGAGAAATTCCTGATGGACGAGAAGCCCGATTCCGATGAGCTGCGCGTTGCCATCCGCCGCTGTGTTCTGGCCGGCGACATTGTCCCCGTGTTTTGCGGCACCGCGTACAAGAACAAGGGCGTCCAGACGTTGCTCGACGCCATCATCGATTACCTGCCGTCACCCGTCGATATATGGCGCATCGATGGCATCCACCCGAAGACCGAGGAGGCTATGGAGCGCCACGCTGGCGATTATCAGCCGCTCGCAGCGCTGGCTTTCAAGGTGATGTCGGATCCCTACGTCGGCAAGCTGATCTTTTTCCGGGTGTACTCCGGCGTGCTCGAAAAGGGCATGCAGATTCTCAACCCGCGTACCGGCAAGCGTGAGCGCATCGGCCGGGTCCTGCAGATGCATGCGAACAGCAGCGAAGAGCGCGAGAGCATCTATAGCGGTGACATCGCTGCCGCAGTCGGGCTCAAGCACGTCACTACGGGTGACACGCTGTGCGTCGTCGATGACCCCATCCTGCTGGAGTCCATGTCATTTCCGGAGCCCGTCATTTCGATGGCTATCGAACCGAAGACAACTGCCGACCGCGACAAGCTGTTCGACGCTCTGCATCGCCTGTCGGAAGAGGATCCGACCTTCCGCCTGCGTACCGACGAAGAGACTGGTCAGACTATCATTTCCGGTATGGGCGAGTTGCATCTGGAGGTGATCAGCGACCGTCTGGTCCGCGAATTCAAAGTGGGCGCGACTGTCGGCGCTCCACAGGTTGCCTATCGCGAGACCATTGTCAGCCCGGCCGACGCCGACACCAAGTTCATCAAGCAGACGGGCGGTCGAGGCCAATATGGCCACGTCGTGCTGCACATTGAGCCACGCCCGCGCGGCCATGGTCTGACGATCGAGAGCAAGGTGACTGGCGGCAACATCCCGAAGGAATTCATCAAGCCGGTGGAGAAAGGTATCCGGGAAGCGGCAACGACCGGCCTGCTCTGCGGTTTTCCCGTTACTGACCTGCATGTAGACATTGTCGATGGTTCTTCGCATCCCGTCGATTCGTCGGAAGTTGCGTTCAAAATTGTCGGATCCATGGCCTTCAAAGAGGCGGCACATAAAGCCAAGCTGCGGTTACTCGAGCCGATCATGGCACTGGAGATCACGACGCCGGAAGAACACATGGGCGACGTCATCGGAGACTTGAGCAGCCGCCGTGGTACGGTTGTCGAAGTGGATGCGCAGTCGGACAGTGCGAAAATTCTGGTGCACGTACCGCTTGCTGAATTGTTCGGCTACACCACGACGTTGCGTTCGCTGACCAAAGGACGCGCGGTGCCGTCGATGGAACCGTCACATTTCGATTCCGTACCGGAAGCGATACAGAAACAAATGCTGGAGAAACGCTGAAATGGACCAAAGAATTCGCATTCGCCTACAGGCTTACGACCATCGTGTTTTGGACGCGTCCACGGCTGAAATCGTCAGTACTGCCAAGCGTTCAGGCGCTCAGGTTGCTGGTCCGATTCCGCTGCCGACGCGCATTGAGCGCTACACCGTCAACCGCTCTCCGTTCGTCGACAAGAAGTCGATGGAACAGTTTGAGATCCGCACGCACAAGCGTCTGCTCGACATTGTCGAACCGACAGCGAAGACGGTGGATGATCTCAAGCGGCTGAATCTGCCTGCGGGCGTTG
>CAJWLW010000504.1 GCA_913042885.1 uncultured Lentisphaeria bacterium
GACAGATAGTGCAGCAACTGGTCGCCGGAGTCGGCCGCGTAATTGTCGGCGATCGCGTCGCGCGAGGCATTCAGCCCCATCGGCAAGAAGCCCATGACTGCAGTGACGCCGATCGCGACGATACCAAGGGCAATGACGATCTCCACCAGGTTGAACCGTTGTGCCCTCATTCTGTCACCCGCCCTGTCAACCAGTTTATCGTGACGCTCACTTTGTTGCTGCCAGCGTCCTTGGTCTGCAGGCTCGAGCCGGACAGAATCATTTCCTCGATCTCGATCGGCCCGACATCCGAACCGCCCTCAACCGAGCCGGACGGCAGAAAAATGATCGATCGCACGTTGTTTACGGTCTCGCCGCTGCCTGTCTCAGGAAACTCAACCCCGTTGACTGCGTTGGCATTGGCGATGTCGTCGATGTACACGCTCTGGGGTAGAAACGCCCATTGCGTCTTGCCGACATACTCGACGAAGATTTTGCCCGAATCGACAATGCAGGAGCGCACAGACGATGCCTTGTAGCGCGTCGAATCCGTTGCTGTGCCGTCCGAGGGAAAATCTTTCGCCGGCAACAGCACTGCAACGCGGACGCGTTTGGTGATGGCATACTGCCGGGCCAGCCGGATCTGTGACAAAACCAGCCGTGCCCCGCCGTCGACGTTCGAGCCGAGCACGAGTTTGTTGAATGCCGGCATAGAGATAATCAGCAGGATCGAGACAATGACCAGCACCAGCATGATCTCGATCATGGAGAACCGGCGACGAGCGTTTCGGGTAGGGTGCATGTCGAAGATTGTCGCTTATTAACAGGTTACGTCTGACGGGGAAAATCCGTTTCATCACACCCGCTTAAGATAGCCTCGGAAGGGGGCCAGTTCAATATGGTTCCGTGTGGCCCGCAACGACCACCTGGCGCGGCGACAGTTCGATGGAGCAGTCTCCGCGCCAAGCCGGTTTGATTACATCTAACTGGTTTCAGGTAAACAAGATGCAGGCAGTTTGAAACTTCCCCGCAACGGTTGACGCTGGTCCCAATTTAGGGCACGGCATCGAATTCGTGCCGTCCTATTCCCCGGCGGCAACCGGCGCCCCGGCAGCGACAATCTCGAACGACACCGGCAACCGCATCACCGTCGCCCAATGTCCGCCGTCGCGGTCGATGGCATGGAAACTCTCCTCGGTCAGCGCCAGAAACGCCTCGTATTTGCCCGGCGGCAAGCGAATGACCTGGTCGGCCGCGGCATAGCGTGTGGCCTCGCGCTCGGCCCATATGAATTCGCGAGTGCCGCGTGACTTGATTTTGCCGTAGTAGGCAGGGTTTTCGGCAAATACCGCCGCTTCCACCTGATCAGCCTTGGGAACGCCGCCGGAATGCTGGCGTATTGCGTTCCACAGGACGTGCAGTGAACTGTCCAGGCTGAACTCGCGAACCGCGTTGCCATCGCCATCGGTCACGAAGAAGTCGAACAGGATATACGCCTCGACGTCGCCCTTTGTCGCCTCCGGGTGCTTGTCGTAATCACGGTCGACGTAGTTGGTCTCTTCTCCAGGCAGCCGCCAGCGGCCGAGGCGCCCGATCACCTCGTAGCGCTCGCGATTGCGGAAGTCCCCCTGGAGTTTGAGTTGATAGGCGAAGTTCGGCTTCAGCCGCCGGGCTTCCAGTCGCCCCTCATACGTCGGGCCGCGGCGCTTGTAGCGGACGCGCACCTGCGGACCGTCGGTCCCGGCAGTTTCGTAGCTGAACGCTTCGATGAAGGCGCCCGTGTAGTAGTTGCCGGCGACATCGGCCCAACGCTGATCCTCATCGTCGATGCCGGTCATAGCCGCCGCCGCATCCGGTTCATCCAGCAGGAAGACAGTCTCTGTCTGGCGCGGCGGCCCGGGCAGTTTGCTGATCGGGATGTTGCGACCCTGCCGCAGGCTCGCGGGCAGCGGCACGCGGTTGGCCAGCATATCGAACACGGCGCCTACCACCCAGTCGCGGCATTGCATACCGGCACCGAAGCCGCCGACACACAAGACAAAGCCGAGAAAGATCAGGTACAGCCGCGACTTCAGATCCGGTGGCCAGCGCAATTGCATCGGGCGTTTGTTGTCGGTATTCATAGTATCGACCACGCTTGCCCAACGGCCGGAACCTCCGGTGGATTCGCATTATCCGCGGAATCACATAATGTTGTGGGTGACGAGTTCGGTGCCATAAGAGAGGATAGCTGGTTTATGAAGATTCTACTCGTAGGTGACATTGTTGGCAAGGGTGGCCAGGTTGCTGCCTGTCGGCTGGTTCCCAAACTGCGCAAGGAACACCACTGCTGTTTCTGCATCGCCAACGCCGAGAATATTGCCGCCGGTGCCGGGTTGACCCGGGCCGCAGTGGAAAACCTGCACAACCACGACGTCGATGTTGTGACGGCGGGCGACCATGTCTGGGACAAGACCGACTATGTCGGCCATATCGACGGACTGCCCAAGGCCCTGCGCCCGGCCAATCTCAGCGCTCGGCAGCCCGGACGCGGCTACGGTATCTTCAAAATCCCGATTGGCGGTACGATCGCGGTGATCAATCTGCTCGGACACGTGTTCATGCGTGACCAGGTCACCTGCCCGTTTGCTACGGTCGATCGCATCCTCGAGGAGATCGGTTCGCGGACAACGGTTATTGTCGTTGATATGCACGCCGAAGCGACCAGTGAAAAAATTGCCATGGGCCGGCATCTCGATGGGCGGGTCACTGCCGTTTTCGGCACCCACACCCATGTACCGACGGCCGATGCGCGGGTGTTGCCGGAGGGCACTGCATACATCACTGACCTGGG
>CAJWLW010000505.1 GCA_913042885.1 uncultured Lentisphaeria bacterium
GCAAACTGCACATTCGAGCCACCAGTCTCGACACCGATCTCCCGCATGATCGCGAAGGCGGCGTCGCGCATGATCTGATATTCGCGGTCCGTCAGCGTTTGCGCCGGCGCCACTGTGATGCTGTCGCCGGTGTGTACGCCCATCGGGTCGAGATTTTCGATTGAACAGACCACTACGCAGTTGTCGACGCAATCGCGCATGACCTCGAGCTCGAACTCCTTCCAGCCGAGTACCGACTCTTCGATGAGCACTTCGCTGATGGGGCTCTGGTTCAGCCCGTGGGTGACGATCGAGATGTATTCATCGGCGTCGTAGGCGATGCCGCTGCCACTGCCGCCAAGCGTAAAGGCAGGCCGGATGATAAGCGGAAAATCGCCAAGCTCATCCTTTGCGGCCTGAGCGTCTTCGAGCGAATGCACGACGCGGCTGTTAGGCAGATCCAGCCCGATGTTGCGCATTGCCTCCTTGAACAGTTGGCGGTCCTCGGCCTTGGCTATGGCTTTCGCATCGGCTCCGATCAACTCGACCTCGAACTGCTCCAGCAGTCCGGCCTCCGACAGTTCCATTGCCAGATTCAGTGCCGTCTGCCCGCCGAGCGTCGGCAGCAGTGCGTCGGGGCGCTCGCGCTCCAGAATGGCGTGCAACGTGTCACGGGTCAGCGGTTCGATATAGGTTCGATCGGCGAATTCCGGATCGGTCATGATCGTTGCCGGATTACTGTTGACCAGCACGATCTCGTACCCTTCTTCACGCAGGGCTTTGCACGCCTGCACGCCGGAATAGTCGAATTCACAAGCCTGACCGATGATGATCGGGCCTGAGCCGATCAGCATGATCTTCTTGATATCCTGGCGTTTTGGCATGGCGGGCGATGCAGTTCCGGATCAAGTTCCCGCGACACTCAGGTACGCGGGCAGATAGCCTTGGGCTTCAGTGGGTATTCCCCCGAAAAACACGCATGACAATAGTTGTTCAGGGGGTGTTTCTGAACGCACGAAAGCATAGCGTCGAGCGACAGATAGGCAAGCGAGTCCGCGCCGATGAGCTCAGCAATTTCGTCGATCGAATAATTGTTGGCGATCAACTCTTCCTTGCTCGGGAAATCGATGCCGTAATAGCACGGGCTGACGTGTGGCGGGCAACTGACGCGAATGTGAATTTCCTTAGCGCCGCAGTCGAGCAGGGTGCGGACGCGCTCGCGCGTCGTGTTGCCGCGCACGATGCTGTCCTCGACCAGGCAGATACGCTTGCCCTCGATCGCTTCACCGATCGGGTTCAGCTTGAGCCGTACCGCGGCGCGCCGATCGTCCTCCGACGGGCGGATGAAGGTGCGGCCGACGTAATGATTACGCATGATGCCCAGGTCGAAAGGGATGCCGGTGGCTTCGGCAAATCCCAGCGCGGCGTAGATGCCGCCGTCCGGCAGCGGCATGACGACGTCCGCTTCGACCGGCGATTCCTCGGCCAGTTTGGCGCCGAATTGCTTGCGGACGTCGTAGACGCACTCCCCGAAAACGTGGCTGTCCGGTCGTGCAAAATAAACCAGCTCGAAAATGCAGTGGGCCTTGCGCCGGGCGAAGTCGAAATAGCCCGACTCCATGGTGCCGTCCGGCCGAACGATGATGAATTCGCCCGGCTCGACATCGCGTTCGCAGGTCGCACCGATCAAGTCCAAAGCGCACGACTCGGAAGCGAAGACGACGGCATCGTCCAGGTGTCCCATGATCAGCGGCCGGAAGCCGTAGGGATCGCGATACGCCGCCAGCCCGTCCTCGCACAGCGCCACGATGGAGTAAGCGCCTTCGGTCTGCTTCAGCGCTGCCTGCAGTGCCTCCCACGGCGGCGACCCCATGGTATGCTGGCGCGCCGCCAGGTGCAGAATGATCTCGGTGTCCAGAGTGCCCTGCAGAATGGCGCCGCCCTGCTTGAGGTGGTTGCGCAGATAACCGCCGTTCGACAGGTTGCCGTTGTGTGCCAGCCCGAGGTTGAACGTGTCGAACTCGACGACAAACGGCTGGGCATTGATCAAGTTGGAATCACCGGAAGTGCTGTATCGCACGTGACCAATCGCCATGCTGCCCTGGTCGGCGACAAACTCCGGCGGCATTTCGCGGAACACGTCGCCAACCAGACCCATGGCCTTGTGCAGATGGCACTTGCCATCGGAGTAGCGGTAAATTCCGGCGCTTTCCTGGCCGCGGTGCTGCAGCGAAAACAGTCCCTGCCGTGTCAGTTCGACGGCGCAATCGTGATTGGCAATGCCGAAGACGCCGCAATGGTCACGGGGTTTGTCGTCTGCATACTCACTTACCATCAGTTATCCTCTTGGTCGCGCCGGGTGATGGCAGCGTCTACGAAGCCGTGAAACAGCGGGTGGGCGTTGAGCGGTCCGGATTGGAACTCGGGATGGAATTGGCCGGCGATAAACCATGGATGATCGCTGAGCTCGACAATCTCTATGAGCACGTTGTCAGGCGAGGTGCCCGAACAGACCATGCCATGCGCCTCCAGACGCTCGCGGTATTCGTTGTTGATTTCGTACCGGTGCCGATGACGCTCCGAAATCTCCATCGACTTGTAGGCTGCCGCCGCTTTGCTGTCGACCTGCAACACGCACGGGTAAGCGCCGAGCCGCATCGTGCCGCCTTTCTCGGTGATCGTCTTCTGGTCTTCCATCAGATGAATGACAGGATGCGGTGACTGCTCGTCGAATTCACTGCTGTCCGCACCGTCCAGCCCGCAGACGTTTCGGGCGAACTCGATGACCGCGCACTGCATGCCCAG
>CAJWLW010000506.1 GCA_913042885.1 uncultured Lentisphaeria bacterium
GTCGGCGGACGACCCGGCAATTGACGCATCGTCGTTTGACTGAGGTTCGGACCTTCATGTTAACACCGTAGCAGGTTGTAAAATGAAATTGCAGCCGGCCGCGAGTGGCCGCTTTATTCAGGCAAATGCGAAACCGCGGAAACCCGCACGGATAATCCTCGAGATGCAAATGAAGAGCCCGTACTTTAGGCAGCATTCAGCCTATTTCAAAGCCGAAAGCGCTTTTTTTTGAAAATATGGCCCGATTCCCGAAACCTATGTTGCGCTGTACCCGGCAATAAAGCGTTCGCTGAAGGCCGCCAACGTGCCTGCCTGCAGATGCTCACGTATCTGTCGCATCAGGCGCAGGTAAAAGTCGAGGTTGTGAATCGTCACCAGGCGCATCCCGAGGATTTCCTGGACGTTCAGCAGATGGCGGATATAGGCCCTCGTGAAATTCGTGCAGGTATAACAGGGACATCCCTCTTCCAGCGGCGCGAAGTCATCCTTAAGCCGCCCAGCCTTTGCCTGCACCACGCCGGTCGCGGTATAGGCGCAACCGTGTCGCCCCATCCGCGTGGGCAGCACGCAGTCGAACATGTCGATGCCGTGGCGGACAGCGTCGACAATCTGCGGTGGCGTGCCCACCCCCATCAGGTACCGCGGCATCGCTGCCGGCATTGCCGGCACCGTCCAGTCCACGACCTTGAACATCTCGGTGTCCGGCTCGCCGACACTCAAACCGCCAATCGCATACCCGTCGAAGCCGATCTCGATCAGCCGCTCGATCGATTCCAGCCGCAGATCCTCGTACATGGATCCCTGGACGATGCCGAAGACCAGTTGCCCCGCCGCCCGCGGCTGGTCGCGGCAAGTCCGCGCCCAGTCGATGGTCAGCTCCAGCGATGTGCGGGCTGCGTCGTGTTCGCAGGGGTACGGCGTGCACTCGTCGAATGCCATCGCGATATCCGAACCGAGGTCGCGCTGGATCGCCATCGCTTCCACCGGCCCGAGAAAGAGGGCGCGTCCGTCGATATGCGACTGAAACTCGACACCGTCCGGCCGAATTTTGCGTAACTTCGCCAGGGAAAAAACCTGATAACCGCCGCTGTCTGTGAGGATCGGTCGCGACCAGTTGCTGAAGGCGTGCAGCCCACCGGCGGCACGTATCACCTCCATACCCGGGCGCAGGTTGAGGTGGTAGGCGTTGCCCAGGATGACCTGGGCGCCGAGCGCGACCAGCTCGTCCGGCGTCATGGCTTTGACCGTGCCTTGTGTGCCGACCGGCATGAAACACGGCGTGTCGATGCCGCCATGCGCCGTTTCCAGGCGCCCGAGCCGCGCGCCCGTTGCACTGTCTGTAGCGATGAGGGAAAAGCTCATGACTTAACCGGCCAGCCAGTCATCGAGGTTGGCGCGTACGAAGTCGTCGTCCGTCAGGTGTGGGTATGAGCGGTAAATGCGGTCGATTTCCTCGGCCTGGCCCGGCGACAGTTGCTCGTCTTCACTCAGGCAAGCGGCTGTCTGCACGAGACCCTGGCGGCGCAGCACCTCGTTGATACCCGAGAGGCAGCCGCGGAAGTTGTTGGCGGCGTCGAAGAGTACGGCGTTGGCGTCGGTGACCTGATTGGCCAGGACCAGCCATTTCGGGTCGATCGCGGCGTTGCTTTCGCGGGCTGCGCGGATTTCCTCAAACTGCTCAACGACCGGTTGCGTCCATACTGCCCAGTGCCCCAACAGGCCGCCGACGATCTGGCGCTCGACTGTGCCGCTGGTCGTGGCAATGCGGTATGTCGTGAGCAGGTCGATAATGATGTTGTCGTCGTTGCCGGTGTACAGCGCGATGTCGTCGCGCCCGGCTTCGCAGACGCCGCGGATGACGTCCAGCGTCTGGTAGCGATTGAACGGTGCCATCTTGATGGCGATGACGTTGTCGATCTCGGCGAAACGCCTCCAGAATTCATAGCCCAGCAAGCGGCCACCGGCGGCGGGCTGCAGGTAGAACCCGACGATCGGGATTTCTTCGGCGACCCGGTGGCAGTGCGCGATGAGGGTATCGTCGTCGTCGTCCTTGAAAGCTGCCAGGCTCAGCAGGCCGGCGTGATATCCGGCGTCACGGACGAATACCGCTTCGTTCACGGCCTGTTCCGTGCGGCCGCAGATACCTGCGACCTTGACGATCTCGCGGCCGTTGTCGTGGACAAATTGATCGACGGTTTCGCTGCCGATGCTCAGCACTTTTTCGAACAGGCTAAAAGCCGGATCACGGATTTCGAACTGAGTCGAGTGCACGCCGATGGCGACTCCGCCGGCGCCGGCGTTGAGGTGGTATCGGGTCAGCGCTCGCTGGTGGCGCTCGCAGAACTGTCGGTCGACGTCCAGCGCCAGCGGATGCGCCGGGATCACAGTGCCTGCAGCGAGGGTCGAACGGATAGATTCCGGAAGTTCCGTCTTTTGCATGCCGCAAACATACACTGCCAAACATTCTGCGTCAGGTGGCACTTCAACCGTCTGGCGATCCCGAGTTTCGCCCCGGTGATTGACAGCGCCTAAGCGGTTGCGTTGGTGAGTAAGCGGTAGATGCTGCAGATGACGAGCACGGATATATCGTCCGGCTCAGCCACCGCCGGGCACTGTTGCCGTCAAGTATTTCGGAATCATCGGCTGGCTTGTGTCAGTAATGCTCATAATTCCGCGATGACCCGGCAGGGCGCCTGCGTCACTTGTTCGAATCTGGCCGGCAGCGCCGTCAATTTGACCCGTGGCTTGTCGAGCAGATGGAGATTGATGGGCTG
>CAJWLW010000507.1 GCA_913042885.1 uncultured Lentisphaeria bacterium
CTGTGCGTTGATTGTGTTGCGCGTGATCTCACCGCCGGTCATGAACGCGTGCGATTTGAAGCGGCTGTCGCGGGCTGCATGCACGTGCATAGCCGCAATGTGATACGCCGTCTCGCTCTCAAGCTGCATCTTCGTATGGTCGATGACGGCATTCTCAGCCAGCATGACTTCGGTCACCGCATTGGTGAAATAGCAGGCGTTGCCGGTGCCGACGTAATTCTCGGTGACGGTGAGATTGCCGTTGCGGCCAACGACAATAAGCGTGCGCGGCTGCGTCACCGCATTGGCTGTCGCACCGGTCGAGATGTACCAGACATTGACGGTGGCACTGTCGTCGATGTTGTCAGGCACGAGAATCGCGGCGCCATCCCGGATGTACCCGGTGTTCAGCGCCGTGAAAGAATTGCCGTTGACCACGGCACCTGTGCCCAGGTGCGGCTGCAAAGCTTCCGGCGTCTCTGCGAGCATGTCTGCGAGCCCGCCGAGATGTACGCCGGCCGGCAACGCGCCGATGTCGGACTGGTCAGGCGCGAAAAAGCCGTCGATAAATACCAGACGATGCCCGGGCCAATCGCCGCAGCCGCTGCTTTGCAACAAGCCGGCGACGTCGCAGGCACCCGGAGTTGCCGGAGTGAAGGTGGTCTGACGAATGAGGGAGACATCGGTGAAGCGCCAATTCTCATCGCGCGTCGTCGGAAACCCAAGCTTGGCGAACCGTGCGATGCCCGCATTGCGGAGTTCGCAAAGCCAGTCGGGACCGCCTGCGGTCTTGAGAAATGCCGGATGTTGCTCGGTGAAACTCATCGTTGGTTGTCAGTTTTGCGAATCGCCGTTCTTGAGCCAGTCGTAGCCGTGTTCTTCCAGCTCCAGTGCCAGTTCCTTGGTGCCGGAACGGACGATCTTGCCGTCGGAAAGCACGTGTATAAAGTCGGGCTCGATATAATCTAGCAGGCGCTGATAGTGCGTTACCATAACGACGGCATTGTTATCATTGCGGAATTGCGAGATGCCTTTGGCGACGATCTTGACCGCGTCGATGTCCAGCCCGGAATCGGTCTCGTCGAGGATCGCCAGTTTCGGATTGAGCACCAGCATCTGAAACACTTCGTTGCGCTTCTTTTCGCCGCCGGAAAACCCTTCGTTGACCGGGCGATTGATCAGGCTTTCGTCGAGGTCGAGCAGCTTCATGCTGGACTTGAACATCTTGAGGAAGTCGATCGCATCGAGCTCATCCTCATTGCGGTACTTGCGGATGGCATTGATTGCAGCCTTGAGGAAGTAGGTATTGCTGACGCCCGGAATCTCGACCGGGTACTGAAACGCCAGGAACAGGCCCTCGCAGGCGCGTTCTTCAGGTGCGAGTTCGAGCAGGTCCTTGCCGTCGAAGTCGACAGAGCCGCCAGTGACCTTAAAGGCTTCATGTCCGGCCAAAACCTGGGCCAGGGTGCTCTTGCCGGAACCGTTGGGCCCCATGATGGCATGCACCTCACCGGACTTGACGGAAAGGTTCAGTCCTTTGAGAATGGGTGTGCACTCGACTTCGGCACGAAGATCTTTGATTTCAAGCATATTTTCAGGTATCAGGTTTCGGGTTTCAGTGTCAAGAGGGTGTCGGGTGTCAGTAAGTTTCGTCTCACTCGTTTCTCTCCGGCTGTTGACGCTCGAGTGAGATTACAAGTTTGCTTCAGCCGACGCTGCCTTCGAGGCTGATGCCGAGGAGCTTGCGGGCTTCGACGGCGAACTCCATTGGCAGCTCGCGGAAAACTTCCTTGCAGAACCCGTTGATGATCATCGAGACGGCGTCCTCCTCGGAGATGCCGCGCTGGCGCAGATAGAACAGCTGGTCCTCGCCGATCTTGGAGGTCGTCGCTTCGTGCTCGACCTGGCCGGTGGGGCCGGTAACCTCAATGTAAGGATATGTGTGGGCGCCGCATTGGTCACCGATCAGCATGGAATCGCACTGCGAATAATTGCGCGCATTGGTTGCACCGGGCGCCATTCGGACAAGGCCACGGTAAGAGTTCTGGCCCTTGCCTGCAGAGATCCCCTTCGAAATGATCGTGCTGCGGGTGTTTTTGCCGAGGTGCACCATCTTCGTACCGGTGTCCGCCTGCTGATAGTTGTTGGTCAGCGCGACAGAATAGAATTCACCGATGGCGTTGTCGCCGCGCAGGATGACGCTCGGATACTTCCAGGTGATCGCCGAGCCGGTTTCGACCTGGGTCCACGAGATCTTTGCGGATTCATCGGCACGGCCGCGCTTGGTGACGAAATTGTAGATGCCGCCCTTGCCTTCCTTGTTGCCCGGATACCAGTTCTGCACAGTGGAGTACTTGATCTGCGAGTCTTTGTGGGCGACCAGCTCGACGACGGCGGCGTGTAGCTGGTTTTCGTCGCGCATCGGTGCGGTGCAGCCTTCGAGGTAACTGACAGAGGCGCCTTCGTCGGCGACGATCAGGGTGCGCTCGAACTGCCCGGTCTCGGCCGCGTTGATTCGGAAGTAGGTAGACAGCTCCATCGGACAGCGCACGCCTTTCGGGATATAGCAGAAGGACCCGTCGCTGAACACGGCCGAGTTGAGCGATGCATAAAAATTGTCACGATATGGCACTATCGAGCCGAGGTACTTTTCGATCAGTTCCGGATATTCGTGGACGGCATCCGAGAACGAACCGAAGATCACACCGGCGTCCTTCAGGGTTTCCTTGAAGGTCGTGGCGACAGATACACTGTCGAAGACCGCATCGACCGCGACCCCGGCCAGCA
>CAJWLW010000508.1 GCA_913042885.1 uncultured Lentisphaeria bacterium
AAGGCAAAGAGCCATTTGCCCATGTCGTGGTAATGCTCATCGTTGATTTCTTTCGTCAGGATGTTCTTGCTGCGCAGGTACATCGTCACCAGCACGCAAAACGCGGTGCAGGACAAGTAGGCGCCGGCAAAGATGTAAATGCCGAAAATCGTCGAAAACCAGTGGTAGTTCAGCGACATGATCCAATCGAAAGCAGCCAGAGTCGTAGTCGCGGCGAAGAGAATCAGGCCCGGTGCGCTGATCATCCGCATCCGCACGCTGAGCGCCTCCGAGGGCGCCTTATCCTGCTCGAGCGAAGCGCTATACAGCAACCGGGCAAGGATGAACCAGATGACGAAGTAGACGACGGCGCGGAGACAGAAGAACTTCGGACTCAGCCACGCCTCTTTCTTGAGGAAGATCGGATCGTTGGCCTCGCTGGCGTTTGTCCAGTGGTAGAGGTCCTGCATGCCCCACAAGGCGATCGGGATAAAGAAAATGATCAGGATCGGCAGCGTCACCATCAAGCTCTCGTACATCCGCCGCATCACGACGCTCCAGGTCGCCCGCACCAGGTGATGCACGAGCGTGGCGAAAAGGCCGCCAAGACCAACCGTCACCCAAAACGTGAACGCGTTGAGGTAGGATTGGAAGAACTGCGTCACCCTGCCGATCGTGTGACCACTGCCCTTGTTCACTGCGTGGTCGTCCGTCGCGACCGGCGCGGCAGTCTCTGCCGCCGCCTGCATGTGGAGCACGTTCGCCGTGGCGCGGGCATGGTCGGAGCCACCTTCCTTGGACGCCGTAAAGACACCGATGAAGCTCACTGCCAAGGCAATGATGCCGATGATTCCGGCGACCCGCCCCGGTCCCGCCGCCCCGGATAATCTGTAGGTTTTACTGTCAAGTTCCATTCGATCTTGCCCGATTAGCAGGCCGCGCTGTCAACGGAGAACCTTTCTCAGCCCGCCGGCTGCAAATGCATTTCCCAGGCCGGCGCCAGATGTGTGGTGATATAGCTGTCCAGACGGTCGGCATACACCGGCCACGGTCGCAGCAGTTCAATAGCACTGCCGCACAGGCGGCTGATTTCCGTCAACACAACGTTGTCGCTGCTGCCGGTCTGCTGCGCCAGTGTGAATTTGCGGCGCTTGCGGTCGGTCCCCAAAGTTTTGCCTGCCAGCTGTTCGACGCCGATTTCGTCGAGCAGGTCGTCCGCCAGTTGATAGGCCGTTCCGACGCGGTAACCAGCCTCGGCCATCGCCTCCGCCATAGTCGCATCCTTGCCGCAGCACTCGGCCACAAAGGCAAACAACGCTCCGGTCTTGCCACGGGCAATCGCGATGCAGGTCTCTGCATCCACCGCGCGGCCCTGAAAAACCATTTCGTGTATCGTTTCCGTCGCACACACTTCCTTGACCCTGGCCACAAACAACCGGGCCTGGTTCAGATCAGCGCCATCGAGCATTAACTCGATGGCGCTGCTGAAAAACAAATCTCCCAGCAGGATGGCGCCGGTCTGGCCCACTTCCTGCCACAATGTTGGTTGCTGCCGCCGCAAAGTGGCGCCATCAATCACGTCGTCGTGATAGAGCGTAGCGGTATGGATCAATTCCGTTGCGGCACAGGCACGCGCGACTGCATCCTGGTCGCCGCTGCCTTGTGGACACAACGCCAGGCCCAACCGCGTCCGGAGCATTTTCCCAGGCAAAACGTGTCGCCGCAGTGACTCTATCCGCCGCCGGTCGACGTCGACGGTGACAAACGCCAGGGCGCCGTCGAACGTTGCCTGAATGTGCCCCACCGCAACGTCCAAAAACTGTTGATTGTAGACGCTGTCCACGCTCGATTCCACTGTCGGGTTTTGCGAGAATTTCACCGCTGTAAAAGCCTGTTTAGACGGCCGTTTTTGCTTGGCGGAATTCCCTAAGTCAAATGCGTAAGCTATGGTCACCGACATAAATAACAAGCAGTTCACGGCCGATTCTGGCAAAAAAAATGGGGTAGTGGCAAATGCCGACTGGCGATGGTACGATTAGGCATGCGACCTGTGTTCCATGCCGGCTTCATCACTGCCAATCTGCTGCTGAGCACTGTCCCGCAGGCAGACAACGCGGGCACTATTCTGCAGCCGAATTCCGATTGCCGTTTCCACCGACAACCGCAACCGCTGCACCCGGCAGCGACTACCGAAGACTGGCCACATTTCCTCGGACCGCGTCACAACAATCACTGCCGTGAAACACATCTGCGCCGGGACTGGCCGGACGCCGGGCCAACAGTCGTGTGGGAAATGAGACGGGGCACCAGCTACGCCGCCCCCGCGATCCGTGGCGAATACCTGGTCTACCCGCACCGGATCGGCAACGACGTGGTTATCGACTGCCTGCACCCCGCCACCGGTGCCCGGTACTGGCGCCACACCTGGCCGACCGAATACCAGGACCACTACGGCTACCAGAACGGCCCGCGCGCCACCCCGGCGATAAGTGACGACGGCTTGGTTTACGTCTACGGCACCGCCGGACACCTGGTATGCCTGCAGCTGACAAGCGGCGAGGTCAGATGGCAGCGGGACATCGCCGAGGAATTCGGCGGGCATCGACAGTTTTTCGGAACGGCTACCTCGCCACTCATCGAGGGCCCACTGCTTATCATTAATATTGGCGCGCCCGGCGGCCCATGTGTCGCCGCCTTCGACCGACACAGCGGCGAGCTGGCCTGGCGCGCCGGCGACCAGTGGGGCCCCAGCTACGCGACGCCGGTGCCGGCAGACAT
>CAJWLW010000509.1 GCA_913042885.1 uncultured Lentisphaeria bacterium
CCGATCATACAGGTGAGCAGCACGGCGGTCATGTGGATCTTCATGTCAGGTTCCCCTCGAAGCGTTTTTAGATATCAATGGCAGAAAGATGAGGCATAAGGAGGAATAGCATACCGTCGAGGAATTACAATTCTGCTGGGCATTCGCAACGCTCACGTTTATTCGTCGCCCGGCTCTTCCTCGATCATGATGAAATGCCGGTTGCCCTGGCGCCAGACGTAGACCAGCACATTGTCCACTTCCTCGAGCTCGTCGCTGGTGGTAATCGCGTCGGCGGCGTTGCGCACCTCCATTTTGTTGATCTCCAGGACCACGTCGCCAAGTCGCAGACCGCTGTCCATAGCCGGACTGTCCGCTTCGATACCGACGACCACGGCGCCCTCGATGTCGGGCGGCACATTGAAGCGCTGGCGCATTTGCGCATCGAGATCGTCGACCGTAATACCGCGGAGCAATTCGGTCTCCGGTTCACTGACCGTCGGCGGCCTGTTGGTGATATCGCGATCCGGACGCTCCTTCAGTTTGACGTCAATGTCGATTGCTTCGCCGTTTCGGAACACGCTCACCTTGGAAACGGTCGCCGGTGACGTCCGAGCCACGACCAGCATCAGATGACCGGAATTGCGGATCGCGATATCGTTGAAATTGACAATCACGTCGCCATGCTCAATCCCGGCTTCGGCCGCAGCGCTGTCCGGCAGGACTTCGTTGACCAGGGCGCCGTTCAGGTTCTCCATGTCGAATGCCTCCTGCAGCTGGGCCGTCAGGTCGCCGATCTGGATGCCGAGAAAGCCGCGCACGACGCGGCCGTCCGCCAACAGTCGCTCGACGATGTGCATCACCAGGTTGGTCGGAATCGCAAACCCAATACCCTGACTGCCGCCGGTACGGCTGATGATCGCGGACGGGATCCCGACCAGACGCCCCATCGGATCGATCAGGGCGCCGCCGGAGTTTCCCGGGTTGATCGATGCATCGGTCTGAATGAAATCCTCATATTTCACAAGGCCAACACTACTACGGCCAGTGGCACTGACGATCCCGCGAGTCACCGTCTGCCCGACGCCAAACGCATTGCCGATAGCCATGACCATGTCGCCCACCTCGACCCGATCGCTGTCTGCCAGAACAACCGCCGGCAGATTTTCCGCTTCTATTTTCAGCACCGCGATGTCGGTGCCCGGGTCGGTGCCAATGATTCGTGCGTCGAATTCCCGGCGCGGATTGATCAGCGCTACCTTGATCTCGTCGGCGTCTTCGACCACGTGGTTGTTGGTGATGATATAACCGTCCGCCGTGACGATCACACCACTGCCGAGTCCTTCTTCCTTGGCCGGTGGGCGATGGCCGTTCTCGAAGTACTCGCGGAATAAAGGATGGTTGTAGTGAGGATACTCGCTGGCATCGATTTTCCTGGTAGTGAAAATGCTCACCACCCCGGGCTCAACGCTGCGGATGACTTCCGCGAAACTGGTGCGCTGCTTGAGTTCTACGGGGAGCGGCGAGGTGTCGAGCTTTGCCGGCTCAGTAGAGTCTTTACGTTGCTCGCCATACGGCCACCAGGCCTCCGTGGCAAAGGTTGGAGTGAGAATCGGGCACAGGGCCAGGTTGACAAGGACGACGATGATCGCGAGTTGGCAAGAACGGTTCATATTCAGCTCCATGGTCGACGTTGAATCGCTTCGTTTATACAGACCGCCATTCGGTCGAAAAGTTCAATCCGCAGCGCCAGCTTGCGGCGACAAGCAACAGCAACAGGATCCCACCGGCCGCCGCGACCCGCGTCGCAGTTACCAGAGTACCAGGTGCGTATGTCATTATAACTTCATGCTCGCCTTTGTCGACCATGACGCCGCGCACAGCGCCGTTGTAAAGCGGCAGGATCGGCCGGTATTCACCGTCCACCAGGCACCGCCAGCCGGCGTCCCATTTGTCGGCAACCACGAGCAGGCGCCGGTGTTCGACCTGGACGCTCATCCGCAACACCTCGAAACCGTCGTGCTCAGTGCGCACGTACTCCATTTCGCCGAGTGCCGGCGAGGTGAACGCCTCGGCGTGTCCCGGGCCGCAGTGCGCTGTCGACTCGAGGTCGGCCTCCGCCAGTCCTGCCAGCGGTTCTGCGTTGATCTCGAGGTTCGGTACCAGCCGCACGCGCGGTAACGGATCAGCCATCGACCGGCGCTCGCCATCGACCTCAAATTCACCGATCGCCGCCAGTCGAAGATGCTGCAGATTTCCCAGGTCCAGCGGTTCGACCGGAAACAACCCCTCGTACCCGCCAACCATATAATATCCTTCCCACACTGGAAGGTTACTATCCGCGATCAGCCGATACGTGTGATCGCTGGTCTGCAATGCCGCCTTAAAAGTCAGGAGTTCGTGCCGGTCACGGTATTCGACGTCTCGGACGATGTGCAGTCCGAACATCGCCACGTCGGTAACCAGCAGCAGGGCAAGCAGCTGCGGCGCCCACTTTCGCTGCCTGGCGGAGAACAGCGCGATGGCCGCGACGGCCACTGCCGGCCCCCACAACAGTGGGCCGATGCCGCTGACCTCGAGGCGGGTGCCACGAAAAATCACGCTGCCCAGTGTCAGGCCGATGACAAACACACCAACAAACGGCGCCGCCGTCAGCAGCACGGCGATAATATCCCGGCGTTTTTCAATCGGCTCACTCGTATGCCGCCAAAGCCGCTGCAGAATGATCGTGACAGCCACAACCGTGATCGCCGCGA
>CAJWLW010000510.1 GCA_913042885.1 uncultured Lentisphaeria bacterium
TCCTCGTTGACGATCGAAAACGTTTGCCGTCCCGCCAGGGAATCGCTCCCGTAGAGAACACAGATACCGGTGCGCTGTGACTCGAAATCAGCAAGCACTTCCCCGTCCACGGTGAAGGTGATGGTGCCGTCGGCACCGCCGGCAATGTGTATCTCGCTGCGGAAGCAGGCGCTGTCGTAGCCGTAGGTCGCTCGCATGTTGATTTCGAAGCTGTCGTCTTGCCTGGTGAGCTCGATGAGCTCGAACTGCGGCATCGGCGGCTCCCAGTCAGCCTGGCGAATAGAGAAATAGATTCTGCGGACGATCTCCCTGTCGCCAACTTTGAGATAGCGAAGCTCGCCGTCCTTGAACGTCAACCGCACGGGGCCGGCGCGAAGTTCCGAGGCAGTTGCAATGGACTCTGTCATGTTTCCCAAATAAGTATTGTGTTGTATCCCGTTGTCGGAACATTTGCATATCGCGAACAGGAAGGGAATGTCCGATCAACTGAACACAGTTGCAAGTGATGTCATGAGCGATCCCTCCACCATCCCGGGCAGGCGCATAGAGGTGGACTGGACGAGGCTCGTCTCCGGGCAGGACATCATCCTCGCCACACCGTCACAAGCATTCGTGAATCATTCCGGCCCGGGCATCTCGACCCGGATCATGCGGTCGACGGGGGTGGTGCCGGTCTGCTTTTCACCGTTCGTCCAGGTAACGGTGTACTGCACCTCACTCGCATGGCTGCCGAGGCCGAAGTGGAGTGTAAGATCGTTCTGATTGCCCTGGCCGACGCCGCCGCCTTCGACCTGGCGGGTCAGTGTCTTGGATGCAGATTCTGAGCCTGTCGAGGGGAGCTTGATGCGGACCCTGGCGCCGATCGCGGAGCTGTTGACTTTCCTGCCGTCGCCCTGCAGGCGAATCTTCAGCCAGTGATTGTCATTGCCCTTGTTCATAAACAGCTTGCCGGCGGTAACGAGATCAAGGAATCCGTCGTTGTCGACGTCTCCCCAGGCTGCCTGATACGTCGGCGCCAGCTTGGCGAGGCCGGCCGCGTCGGTCACGTTGGTAAAATGCCAGTCGCCGTCGTTGCGGTACAACGCGGGATAGTTCCGGATGTTGTACGATGCCGTGCCGTAGACAGTCGTGAAGTAGATATCGAGGTCACCGTCATTGTCGTAATCACCGAGTGTGGGACTGGCGTATGACTCCTGGTAATGGACGCCGCATTCGCCCTTGTCCTCGAACTTGTAGCCCTTGTCCGGTCCGAGGTTGCGCAGAAACTTTGAATGGGGCTGGTTATCCCACGGGTGTGCGAAGTTGCCGGCGAACAGGTCAATGTACCCGTCGTTATCGACGTCGCCCCAGCAGGCGCCAATCGAATGGCCGTTGCCACCCGTTGCGTTAAGCTCGCCGGCGTAGTTGGACAATTCCGATTTGCCGTCGCTGACGATCAGCCAGTTCGGTGTGAGCCAGTAGTTGGAGATGTAGAAATCGGCGTCATTATCTTCGTCAAAGTCGCAAGCGACGACGCTGCGGCAGTATGCCCCGGCCCCTGAAAAGGCCTGCGACCACTTGTCTTCACGGGGTTGAGTTGTCGCGGAATTTTCAGGCAGCACTTTGAATTCATAAAGGTCGTTCCAGCTCTTTTCGGCATCGATCGACCACCACGAGGGACCGCCTCCGAGCGTCAGGCGGATGGTCATGTTACGCGTGCGGTCGAGCATGTAAGCAAAGCCGTCCTCGCGGCGAATTTCCTGGAATGTGGAACGAACACCTTTGCCGATTATTTCTTCGGTCCAGTGGATTGGCGCGGTTTTTCCGTGCTGCCGGAAAGTTCCATCTTCGTATGCGTAGCGGGCCACGATCTCGAGCCCTGGCCCCTGCCGCCACATCGTGTCCGTATGGCCTGAGCCGCCGCCGTAGTATATGTCGATCAGCCCGTCGTTATTGATATCGCCCCAGCTGGCCGCCATGCACTCACCCCCGAACGGGCCGGGTGGTGGGGTGCCAGCCTTGAAACCGCCCTCGCCATCGCCCAGGAAATGTCCGCCGGGTCCGTGCACCACGGCATAGTCGAGGTGTCCGTCGTTGTTGATATCGCCCCAGATGATGGCACCGCTAGGGCCGCCGGCCTTGAATTTCTTGCCGCCGTCATTCGTCCAGCCGCCGCCGTGCGTGGAAAGATCGACATACCCGTCGTCATTGAAGTCACCAAAGGATGCGCCACCGCCGCCTATGCTGTCCCTGCCGCACCATTCATTGGTCTTGTCCTCGAACCCGGCCCGGGTCGGGACCGGACACAGTGCCAGGACCAGCGCGACAAAGAAACCGGCGCTCAAGAAACGATGCGCGTAATTCACGTTGATGATCGGGTACATTACTGATGCCTCCATTGTTTTGTTCTGCAGGCCATATTAGAGTCGCCTGCCTGCGGAAGTCAATCCCCAAAGACTGGAGATTAAGCGTGGTGAGCATCGGGCATTCATTCTGCCGAATGAATCCGTCTACGGAGACGGCCACGGATATCCCTTCGAAGTAATAGCGGGATTTCGCGCCCTGAAAACACGGGGCGCACTGCGGAGTGTCAGCCTTATGGCTGCTACCCGACAATCGGGTGATCGCTTTCCAATGGCAGAACATCGATAGCCGTCAATAAAAAAAACAAGCTCACCCGCCGCGGCGGATGAGCTTGATGATTTCGTATTCGGTTAAGGCTCGCCCTTAGTTCATCGACTTTTTCAGTTCTTCC
>CAJWLW010000511.1 GCA_913042885.1 uncultured Lentisphaeria bacterium
CTCCGGACGCAGCGAGCTGATCGCCGCCGCGACCCCGGAGGGATTGCGAAACACACTGGTGCCGGCCACCAGATTACGCGCCCCGGCTTGATACACCAGCGGTGCGGTATCGCTGTCGATACCGCCATCCACCTGCAGATGCACTTGCGAGCCCTGTTCGTCGAGCCAGCCGCGAATGGTCTCGATCTTCGGCAGCATGTCGTGGCGAAAGGATTGGCCGCCGAAGCCCGGCTCAACCGTCATTACGAGGGCCAGTTCGACTGCATCGAGGAAGGGTTGCACTGCCGCCGCCGGGGTTCCGGGGCGCAGGGAAATCCCGGCGGTGATGCCTTGCTCGTGGATCAGCTCGAGGGTCGCGGCAACATCACTGTCGGACTCGACATGAATTGTGATGCTGTCGGCGCCCGCATCGATGAACGGTTGGATGTACTCGGCCGGATGCGTCAGCATCAGGTGGACGTCGAACAGTAGTTCGGAATGCGGTCGCAGTGCATGTATTATCGGTGGGCCCATCGACAGGTTCGGCACGAAATGGCCGTCCATGATATCGATGTGCAGCAGATCGGCACCGGCGGATTCAACCGCCTTGATCTGCTCCGCGAGGCACGCGAAGTCCGCCGCCAGGATGGAGGGGGCGATCAGGCACTGGTCGTGCCGCAGTTCGCGAAAATCACGCACAGGCATCGGAAACCGCTATTTGTCCCAGGAATTGACGTTGTCTTCGTTGTCGGCGTGGCCGTCGTCGGCGTTGTGGTCACCGTCCGGGCCGGCAGACCAGATGATAATTTCAGTATTCTTGGTACCGGCGCCGTAAATCAGCGCGCTGTCGATGGAACTGTTGTAGTCGAGGTCGAGTACGACGTTCAGTTCCTCGTCCCAGGCGTCGTCATAGTCGGCATCAGACAAGTCCAGAAACTTTATGCCGCGCGGGTTGAGCGATGTATCGTTACCCTCGAGCGTGCTCAGCAGCTCCTCATATACGGGGTTCGGCGTAGTCCCGGGTTCATAGAGGATGGACTTGTCGGCATTTGTGCCGGTGAAGGGCAGGATGCCGTACGTCGATTCGTACTGTTTGATTGCCAGTCGCAAAGAGTTGATCACCGCCTTGGTCTGGCTTTGCTTGACCTTCTGCATGACCGTGCCGATGGTCGGAATGAGAATACCGATGAGAATCGCGATAACGGCGACGACTACGAGCATTTCAATGAGGGTAAAATGACGACGCTTCATGAGTGAAAGTCCTCTCCAGTTCAAGTGAGTAAGTGGCACACGCCGGAAATCCGCGTAGCATATGCCGGACCATCGATTCCGTCGCACCATCAACCGGTTGGCAACCATGCATTTGCGGCGCGACAGTGGTTTCAGCATAGCGGCGGAAGGTGGGCCGATATCACATCCATGGCTCATTTTTCGGACCGGGCCCCGCGATCACCATACTATATGCAGACGGTGGTGCGATACAATCAGCAGCGACAGCTTTCGGGTATCGGCTTTCGACCGGCATACCCTTCGGCGACGCCGTGGTAATACAGCAGTTCCGGCTCATCGCTGCGCCAGCACAGCAGCACCTCGTCGCCCTCGATGACGGCCGGAAAATCAATCAGCCCGATCTCGAAATTCCAATCGCGGTATGAGCAGCCAATGTTTTCCAGCTCGCCGAACAACTCACGCAGAGTCGACTTCAATTGCCTCACCTGGGCGTTGTCATCGAACTTCTCGCCGAGCTCTGCTGCCAGCGTCCGCAGTTGGCGGCCGGTGTCGAGAACATCATCGACCACTCGCCGTACCAGGGGCAATGTCTGATTGGCGCTGGCTGGGCTGAAAAGTTGGTCTGAACAGGTGGTCATTTCGGGCATTTTCAGGGCACTCCACTGCGGGCTATCGTTTAGACACTATACTATACCATATACCGCCACGGAGACAAGCCGGTCTGGTCACTGAAGGAAATAATTGCAGTAGCCGTCGACCAGAATATCCAGCGGGTCTTCAAGCATACCGTACGTCACGATGAATTCCCAGAACGCCTTGTCCACCGCGGTCTCGCGGTTTGCCCGCAGTTCCGTGCGAAATCGGGATGAGACGTCGTCGTACAGCTCCGCATCCGACGCCAGATCTGCCACGTTGACCAGGCGCCCGTCGGACGATTCAAATATGAATCCAAGCGTTTGATCCAGCAGGACCCAATGGTTTTCAATCATCACCTCGGTCATCACATGGCCACGGGCGAACACCAGACGCGACGGCATGCCCGCGATCTGGCTCAACGCCACCAGCACACGCGCCTGCTCGTTGCACCAGCCGACGCCCGATGCGATCAACGCTTCCTCCGTGAACCCGCGCCCCATCTCCCCGGAGTAGCCCAGGCTGCAAAAGTGCTTTATCCGCGGCGGCAACCCGGCCGCCAGGGCGCGCACCGTGGCCAGGTTGGGACCGGCGTCAGGCGCCAGCTCCACCAAAAAATTTTCGAGCTCAGGTCGTGAACCGGCGCGGTAGAACGTGCGCGGATAGGTAAATGCGGTGTAAAACCATTCCAGCGGCAGGCCGGCAGCAGACACATAGTTCAGTGACTGCACCAGGTCAAGACCTGCCACAGGCGGCACAAAACGCTCGGTGATCACGGTGAATTCGGATTCGGTTGGCGGTCGCATCGCGTAGATATTAGATGTATCCCTGTGAATTGTCCAGCCGAACTGCGAGATGTTCCGTATCTCCATAAAGCCCGGCTGAC
>CAJWLW010000512.1 GCA_913042885.1 uncultured Lentisphaeria bacterium
GGCAGCATGCAGTGCAGCGCGGCATCCTGCAGGTGCAAGTGGATCACACCCGGCGATTCGCGGTACCTGTCGAGACCCGCCGGCCTATCCGAGCCCAACCGGAACAGTCAGGCGTCACGCGGCTCGGCCGCAGCGAAGACAAGGATGGCGAGCAGAGCACGACATCCGTGCAGTTGCATTACATCGACAAGATCACGACCAACAACATGAAACGCAAGAGAAGAAAGCTGACGACGGAGCTCGAGGCACTGCAGGCGAGCCTTGCCGAGCAACGGCAGCAGCGGCGGGAAGTACTGACCGGTCTGCAAGCCGGCGTTTTGACGCTGCAGCATCAAGAGCAGAAGTTCAAACGTTTCGAGCAGAACGATGTCGACTATGAGCGCAACTTGTACATGGTCGTCAGCGAAGACACGAAGGTGTACCGCAAGCGTGCTGTTGTCGGGCGTCTGGCCCACGGACGGATGGTGCTGGCGCGGCCGAACCCGAAGTTCGATAACTGGCTGTACGTTGAAGCCGACGCCGATGCCGTGGTCGACGGGCAACGCAAGAATTTTATCAGTTTCCCCACCTGGGAAAAGGCGCACAAGACGGCGCGCGTTGCCGGCGAGTCGACGATGCGCGAGACTGAGCAGGAGTTGCTGATGCTGGCCCATCGCTACGAGACGTACGGTGAGATGTCGCTGCAGCTCGATCTCGAACTCGACACTTACGGTAAGTACTCGGTCGTCCACGGGGGTGACAGTGCCTGCACGATCTGCGGAACCGGCGGCATGGGGTGCCGGCACAACGTCATCGAAGTGCTCGACCGGGCGCATGCCCGCCGGATTCTGAAGGATTGGGAGAAGATCCGCGAGGACCTGCGCGAGGACCTGCGGGGGCAGCGCCAGGCGGTCGGAGCGCTACGTGAGAAACTGGTCAATATGAAGCACGATTTCGAAGAGGTCCTGGAAAAGCAGGACGAGTTTTTGGCGCACTACACCCGACGAGCCGATGGTAGATGACGCGTCATCGTTGAACGGCAGTATGGTGCTTGCCCGGTTTCTGGCGCGGGCCGGGCTGGGGTCGCGCCGGGCCTGTGAGAAACTGATCGGCTCCGGGGACATCACAGTGAATGGCACGGTGGTGACGACGCCGGCAACGCGGGTGATTCCCGGGACTGACGACGTTCGCTATCGTGGCCAGTCGCTCTGTCTGCAGAGGGCGGTTTACTACCTGCTGCACAAACCAGCCGGCTATACCTGTTCGGCGAGTGATCCCAACGCCGACCGGCTGGCGATCGATCTGATTGCGCCCTTGGATGATGTGCGGATATATTCGATCGGCCGTCTCGACCGCGACAGCGAAGGGCTGCTGCTGTTCACCAGCGACGGTGATTTGGCGCACGCGCTGACGCATCCGTCATTTGAAGTGCCGCGCACCTACCTGGTTGACGTAACGGTGCCGGTGAGCGATACGGCGATCGAAAAGTTGCAGACCGGTATCGTCGATCGCAATGAGACGTTGCGGGCGTTGAGCGTCGAACGCGTCGAAGCGCCCGAGGGCATCTGGCGGCTGCGACTGGTACTGGTGACTGGCCGAAATCGCGAGATTCGCCGGATGATGGCGCGGCTGCGCTATGAGGTCGCACGGCTGAGGCGCATAGCGTACGGTCCGATCGAGCTGGGGAATTTCAACCCTGGATACTCGCGGGGATTGACGGATAGTGAAGTTGCAGCGCTGAAAGAGGCTGTCACTTAAGGCTGCAGAATCGACAATAGACTGTAATGTGTGAACTTGAACACCGTTGGAGAGACAGGATGATTGAAATGCGACATTTGTTGCTCACGGCATGCGTGCTGGGGGCATTGGGGGCCGGCGGCTGCGGCCCGGGTGCCGGAGAGATTATTGCCGCGGTGGAAAGCGGTGAGCTCGAACAGGTCAAGACGTTGATCGAGGAGAAACCAAGCCTGGTGAATGCCTCGGGCAACACCGGCATGACGCCCCTGCACTGGGCGGCAGCGAAGGACCAGGGCGAGATTCTGGAGTACCTGATCGAAAAGGGCGCCGATGTGAACAAGAAGAATCACATCCGGGAAACACCGCTCGACGTCGCCAAGCGCAAGCGCAAGGGCGAGATGCAGGCGCTGTTACAGAAACACGGCGGCAAGCACGCCAAGGACCTTTAGACAGCGGGGGAGTTTCACCGCGAAGCCCTCCGAAATCGACTACAAAAATGTAAGATCGATCCGGATATAGGATACAATATTGTTTGTCATAGCCTGAGGAAGCCGACGCCTATTTATATGAACCGACTGGTATTGCGCTAGTTGTCATCCTGACGGAGGTCTTGGCATAGATACTGCACCCAACGCGCTTTCGCCTTATGTGAGTGCAGACTGCGGATGCGCTGGAAATCGATTGCCTCAATGGCTGTCGCATACCGAGTTTGCAGGACAACCAATCAACGGTGCCACGGCACCAAACCGCGAGACATGTCGATGAGCAAGACGAAACTCGAGTACATTTGGCTGGACGGCTACACGCCGACCCAGAGCCTCCGCAGCAAAACCCTGATCGCCAGTGATTTCGGTGGCACCCTGGAGGAATGCCCGCAATGGGCGTTCGACGGTTCGTCGACCGAACAGGCCGCCGGCGACGACTCTGACTGCCTGCTCGAACCGGTGGCAATCTTCCCCGATCCCGGCCGCAAGAATGCTTTCCTGGTGATGGCCGAAGTGCTCAA
>CAJWLW010000513.1 GCA_913042885.1 uncultured Lentisphaeria bacterium
TTTTCAGAACGCCACCGGCACCGGCCCCTCGGGGGTGATCCGGATGCGCTGGCCCCGCGTGTAAGACGGACTGATCTCACCCATTGACTCCGGGTACAAAACAAGTACGACATCCGGCTCGACCTCGAGTATATGGCCGTTGAAGGAAGCTGGATAATCGATGATGGTGCCCTCGTCCCAGTTCATCCCTCCGTCGGTGCTGATATGCAGGCACAAGGCCGGTCCGCGCTTGACGCTGACCAGGTACCCGGATTGCGTGCACAGCAACTGCGGGCCGCCGCCGCCGGAGAACGGTTCGTACGTCACCAATCGCCAGGTTCTGCCGCCATCGTCGCTGTGGGTTCGCCACATGAACGGCGCCGCGAACGGCCGGCAATGGGCCACGATGCGTCCGCTCGGCAGTTGTGCAAACACGGTCTCGGAAAAGCCTCCATGCGGGCCATCGGGAATGGCGCCGTCGTTGATCGCGGCATTGTCCATCGGCACCGGCTCCGACCAGGTCAGGCCATCGTCTTCTGATCGCGAAATATACGGCTGCACGCATTCCGAACCCCAGGTGCCCTGCCCGCGATTGGGGATCATCTTTTGCAGACCCGGGTATCCGTGCAGGATCAGCGCCAACAGAGTGCCGTCCTTCAGCCGGGTTCCGCCGACGATATGATTCCAGGTCTCCTCGCGAAAAATGTCGCGGCTCCAGTCGCCAAGGAATTTGCACGGTTTCGGCTCTGTCCACGTCTGGCCCTTGTCTTCGCTCTCGCGCCAGGAGAGCGCCGCACCATGGGGCGGCGGGTGGTACTTAAAGCTTTTGAGCACCTCACCAATTTCAAACGCACGGATCACACCCGGTCGCGGCACGAACCAGCGCAGGCCCCACGCCGCGCACATGGCGACATCGCGTATGTCCTGGGGTTTGCGCGGCGTCCAGGTGCAGCCGTTGTCGTGGGACAAGAGCATGCGTTTCGTCTCCGGCCGGCGTTCATGCATCACCATCAGAATCTCGTCATCCGACAGGCGCAACAGTTCCGCCGAGCTTTGCGAAACAGTCGCGCCCTCACAGGGCGCCGGCAGGAACCATGGCTGGCCGCGAAAATCGCCCGCCTTCCAGGCCGGTCCGTCTACGGCTTTGCCGTCGATCTTCAAATGCCGCACGGTGTAGTTGGTAAAGCCCGTCAGACCGACACGGCCCGGACCGTAGGTGTCGTCGGTGACGCTCGGTCCGTTGACGCCGTCAATCCAGGTCCGGATACAGGTGCCGCGGCGTTCGACCTTGAGGTGAATCCACACGTTCCAGTGGCAGACCACATGGGGTATAAGCATCATCTTCAGATTGCGAAGATAACCGCTGCCGTCGGCCACACAGAGACACGCCCAGAATGCTCGTGCCCGCCACAACTGCCCCCAGCGCGGGATCTGCACGGTGTAATAGTGGCCGCTGTCCTGCGCCCCGAGGATGATCCCGAAATTCGCCTCGCCGGGCATCTTGAATTCACATTCGATCGTCTCCTCGGCCAGGCAGCGATCGGCGGCAATGGCCATGGTGTGGCCCCAGTCCAGGCTGTGCTGCCCGATCGTCCCTTTGCGGTACGGCGGGCGAATCTCGTCGAGATCCGGCAGAAACTGCCAGCGATCGGACACCGTGATGCGAGACAGGGTCTCTTCCCGCGGGGAGAGCACGCCGGTTTTGAACACCCAACTGCCCTGCCCGCTGATCAGCCGAACGGCCAGCAGGTGCCGGCCGGCTGAAAGTCGGCAGCGAAAGCTGTGGTCTGAGCGGCTCGGCGGATGCGTCAGGTTGCCGCCGACCAGGGTATCGTAAACTGCCTTGCCGTCTATCCACCATTGCATCCAGAAGTCGGCTCCGGCGCCGAACGGCACCTCAGTCTCCTCATCCAGATCGAGCTCGGTGAAGGCGTATACCTGCCGGCCGGCGCGGGCCCGGAGGTGCTCAAGGCCCTGGCGCTCGAGTGAGTCGTCCGCGTGAAGGTTCATCTCCGACTCGAGCACATCCATGTTGAATGTGTCTCCGGCGGAGTCGACATCTTGGCCGACATAGGATTCGCCATCGATTTTTAGCTTGTCCGGAAGGCAAGTCAGGCTCTCGATCAGGTCGCCCACACCCATGTCGGTCACGGTCTGAGGAGGGGATACTCCGACCTTCGACTTCAGGGGACCAAAAAACCGCCACCGAGCAGGAAAATCCACTGGCGGGCCCGTGGCCTCGGTGGCTGGCAGACGTGTCTCGCTGCCCTCGGCATCGACAAAATCCCAGTGCTCGCTGCCGATCTTTGTCAGACTCATACTTGATCAATCCTTCGTTGTCGTGTCCGGCACCCTGTAATCGCAAAATAGAGGCGAGGATCCCCCTGCCTTTCATTCACCAGATTTTCAGAACGCCACCGGCACCGGCCCCTCGGGGGTGATCCGGATGCGCTGTGCTCGTATGTAGGACGGGCGGATCTCACCCATCGATTCCGGGTAGGCGACCAGGATTACATCCGGCTCCACCTCGATCATGCTGCCGTTGAAGGATGCCGGGTAATCGATGATTGTGCCTTCGTCCCAGTTCACCCCGCCGTCGGTACTGATGTGCAGGGACACCGCGGGGCCGCGCTTGATACTCACGAGATAGCCGGACCGCGTGGCGACCAGCTGCGGGGCGCCCGATCCGGAGAAGGGCGCGTAGCAGCACATGCGCCAGCTCTTGCCGCCATCGTC
>CAJWLW010000514.1 GCA_913042885.1 uncultured Lentisphaeria bacterium
CGAGCTGCTCACGCACCGGCAGAGAGATGGCGCCCAGGGACTCGGGCTCGTCCGTTTCTCCGTCACCCAGGAAAGCCCAGACTTTGCCGCCGTTCTCAGGCTTGAGTCCACGGTCCTCAAGATAGCGGTTGAAACGGGCCTGATAAATCGCCATGATCGGCCCCAGCCCCATGGAGACGGTCGGGAACTCCCAGAAATCCGGCATCAGCCAGGGATGCGGGTACGACGAGAGCCCACCTTCCGGCTGTAATTCTCTCCGAAAATTTTCAAGCTGCTGCTGGCTCAAGCGGCCTTCCACGAAGGCCCGGGCGTACATGCCCGGCGAGGCGTGCCCCTGGAAATACACCTGATCCCCGGCGTGGTCCTCGGAAGGCCCCTGGAAAAAGTGGTTAAACCCGACCTCGTACAGCGTTGCAGCCGACGCGTATGTCGAGATATGCCCGCCGACGTCGGTGTTGTGGCGATTGGCCCGTACGACCATAGCCATGGCGTTCCAGCGTATGATGCTCTTGATGCGCCGCTCGATGTCGCGGTTGCCGGGATGCTGTGGTTCCTGGTCGACCGGGATGGAATTGACATAGGGCGTACGTGAGCCGGCGGGCATCGGGGCGCCGCGCCGCGCCATCAGCGATTCGAGGCGCGTGATCAGATGAGCAGCCCTTTCGGGTCCTTCATTCTCGAGGACCCACTCCAGTGACTCGAGCCATTCCCTGGTCTCGATATCGTCGACGTCGAAGCCTGATCGGGGTGTATCTTGCATATGATGTGTTCCGGAAAGATGACATTAGTCCGTTATCGTGCCTTGTGCATACGAAGACATGTATTATCATAATTTGAAAAGACGAAACATCAAACCTTCGCCTCGTTTGCATGAACAACTTCGACCGCCTGGCATCAGTCTACGATGGTCTTGGAACAATGGCTTTCGGCGGGGCTTTGCATGCCTCACAATGCACCCTGCTCGATGCTCTGCCAGCCCGCGGACGGGTTCTGATGATCGGCGGCGGGACAGGGCGTTTTCTCAGTGAATTTCTGGCTGTAAATAGCTTTTCATCAGTAATTTACGTTGAATCATCTGAAGCCATGCTGAGCCGCGCCGCCGCCCGGCTCAGCGCGGACGAGGCTGAACGTGTGACATTTCGTCACGGTTCCTGGGACCAAATAGCAGGGGACGAGGTCTTTGATCTCGTTTGCACCCAGTGTTTTCTGGATTGCTTCGCGCCTTCCGAGCTGGCGCCGGTGATGGATCGGCTTGACAGTTGCCTGGCGCCCAACGGGGCTTGGTTGTTTCACGACTTCGATGTGTCAGGCCGGGGCCCACTGTCACGGGCATGGCGGCGTGCTGTTGTCCGTATACTCTACAGTTTCTTTGGGCTGGTCTGTGGGGTGCAGCCGCGGGCCCTGCCGAACCTGGCAACGGCCTTCGCCGCTCGCGGTTTTGTCGAGAGCGCCGCAACCGAACATCTGGGCGGCTTGCTGGTGAACCGGCTGTATCTGCGGGTGTAGATCGTAGTTGGCACGCATGTAGCGTTATATCTGTAACATGCACACCAGGCAAACAACAATGCCGCCACCGGTCGAAATGACGCTGGACAGGCTGCCTGCCTTCTGGGACCGCAGCGTGGTGTTCGTTGCCAATCTACTATCGCTGTTCTTCGGCAACGCCCAGCAGCGGCAGGTGCTCGAAGGGGAGATCCACTGGCTCGACAGTTACGACGGTCGTCTGGCGCCTATCCTGAACTTGTTGTTCCGCGGCACCGGCAACGTCCTGGTGGTCGATCACCGGCCGCATCGACAGTTGCTGGATTATTTCACTGATGAGCTCGGGCTGTTGCTGCCGGAACTGGTAACCTTGCCTGCCGACCTTTACCGCCGTATGGAATCCGCCGATCCCCACGGCGATGCCAGGTTCACCGCGATCATCGAGGAGTTACGCGGGTACCAGACACCATGGGTCGACGGATTCGTCACCGATGCCGGCCTCAGCCGCCTGGCGCAACTGATCGACAAGCAGACCATCACCACGCCGGACGGTAGCCGCAACGGCAACAACAAAGTGCTCCTGCATGAGTTCATGGACGCTGCCGGTTTCCCTGTCTTCGACACGCTGATGGCGGACGAGGTCATGGCAATTGGCAACAGCCTTGCCGAGCTTGCAGCTTTGGGCTACACGCAGGCCGTCGTAAAATCGGCGATCGGTGCCTCCGGCATCGGGTTGGTGAAGCTCCCGGTTGACGGCGATCCTTCCAGCGTTCCCGACTATGTCTGCTTTGAAGGCCCTTGCATGGTGCAGGGCTGGCTCGACAGTACTGTCGAGGGGGTCGATTACTTCAGCTCGCCCAGCGTCCAGATGTTTGTCGGCGACGACACAATTACCGTTTATGACCTCACCGAACAGATCCTCGGTGACGACAGCGTGCACGAAGGCAATGTCTCGCCACCGCCCTATCTGGACGACTTGCCCCAGGTGCGGGAGCATCTTTTCACGCAGGCCCGGGTCGTCGCTGACTGGCTCCATGGGCTCGGCTATCGCGGCACCGCGAGCGGCGATTTCCATGTCGTGAAACGGCACAACGCGTTTGAAGTGCGCATCTGTGAGGTCAACGCCCGCGTCACCGGCGCCACCTATCCGGCGGTGCTGGCGCGGCTGTTCCGTCCCGACAGCGCGTGGATGATGCGAAACGT
>CAJWLW010000515.1 GCA_913042885.1 uncultured Lentisphaeria bacterium
AGCTGCAAATCACGATACAGTTCACTCCAGGCGTAGCGGTCCGAAATCAACTTGTCAAGCGCCTCCGCTTTCTGTTGCGCCTGGACCGCCGCGTTCTGGTGCCGGTTGATGAGACGCTTGTGCTCCTCCAATTTATCCACCCGCACCTGGGTCACCTTCACAGTCTCTTGATAAAGGACGATCTTTTTCGTGTTGACCACCCAGAATACGCCCAGAATCAGGAGCCAGATCACCATAGCCATGAGAATAAACGGCTTGCGCTTCGAGAACAGCTGTAACTGCTTGATCGAATCCGGGATCAGCGACACTTCCACCGGACACTGGATCAGGTGGCGCAGGCCGACGCCAACCGCTTCGGGATATGCGTGAGCATATTGCTGCAGATCGTCGACGGACAATTCCGGCCCGAGCTTGATGATCTTGAAGGGGTTGAGGTAGCTCACGTCCATACGCAGCTTCTCGGAAAAGAAATGGTCCGTGAATGCCATCGTGGAGCTGCCACCGGAAAGATACAGATGCGCGGGCTTGTTACCCTTCTGCTGCGTGCGGTAGACGCTGATCGAACGGTTAACTTCGCCGTGCAGGCGCGTCATGACGTTGCGCACAATCTTTGAGATTGTAGCTGCTACTTCGGACTCGGGTTCTTCATAGGCACCGCCAAGAGCAACGAATCCATGGCGGCGCTTGAGAATCTCGGCCTCTTCCGGGCTGATTGCGAACTCCTTGGCGATCTGCTGGGTGATCGAGTAGCCCGCAATGGGAATGGTGCGTGCGAAGAAACGGTCGCCGTCGAGAAACAGCAGATTGGTACAGCGCCCGCCGATATTGAGGATCATGACACATTCGTCATCGCCGACATGGTTGGCACGGGCCACGTTATAGAGTGCCGCCGGAGCGAAATCCACCAAATCCGGCTTGAGCCCCACATTGTTTACGGCTTCGATGACGCCTTCGACGATATCATTCTTGATGACAACGAACATCACCTCGAGTTCGTCGTCCTCGCCGCCGATGAGCTGGTAGTCCCAGATCACCTCGTCCATCGGGAACGGCACGTTTTGCCTTGCCTCGTATTCAACGATCTGACGGACTCGCGACTCTTCCTCGGTCACCGGCGGCAACTTCACGAAACGCATGAAGGCGGCCTGGCCACTTACGCAGACGGCAGTGCGGGTGGTCGTGAAACCACCCTTTTCCAGCGCCGAACGCAGCGCCGCAGTGATGACCAGACTACGATTTTCCTCCGTCAGTTGCTCGGTGTACTCCACCTGCATGTAACCCAGCAGAATGAAGCCGCCACCCGTGGGGAAATCGAATTCGCAGACGCGCACACCAGTCGATCCAATGTCGAGAACCAGTACTTGATCGGTTTTTGCCATATGCCTGACTGTCCTTCTGATTTAGAGCCCTTCCGCGCCTCTCAGGCCTCGACGGATTGCAGTCTACAACCGCAGCAGGGCGTTGCAAAAGTCATTCGTAATCGACGATGTATTCGAAGGCGCCCAGGGACGAATCACGCCACGGGGTTTCCGCCTTGCTCAACAACCCGAAGGATGACTCCGACACATCTTCCGAGGAGAACCACGCCTGCTTCGAGCGCGTCCTCGGAAAAAACTTCTTAGCCTCGCTCGGCCGGACCGTCGACTTGGTCCCGCGCATCCAGCCTTTCGCCCGGGTCTTGCCGCCGACCGATGCCGACACTTCGACAAATATCCCCTTGCCGTGGTCGATCAACCGGTGCTTGAAACGGTTGTATATGCGCGGCTCTATGAAAATCACGGCCCGATGCCCAGGTCCGATTTCGACGTTGCCGTAAGTCACGAGCTTGGACATTCGGATAGATTTCCGCTCGGAGGCATCCCTCCTTTCGTTTTCTCCACACAGCACGACTTTCCAAGCGAAAATACATTCGCTGAGCCATAGGTCGTCCTGCTGGCTTCCCCTTATTTTGGCGCCTTTGGCGATGGTCACTTCGTATTCGACGTCCACCCGCAAAAACTCGGTCTTGGTGTCTGGTGCCACACCAGCTATGACTGGTACAGAATTCGGGATTTTCGACTTTGACATTTTCATTGCGGTGATGTTAATGTCGAGTTGATCGTCGAGGCTCTGCGACCAACCCGTCACGGCTGCCAGCATCAGGGCAATCATGAAGAATCGCATTGACAGTCTCCTTTGCGGTGTGAGCCTGGGGCGGTTTACACAAATTGTTTGTAACGGGGATAGCCTGCCGCAGGCGACATCGCCAAATCTCCCGTGATTACAGGTTGGACGGAAAAGGTACCGCAGCATGCACATGATTCCAATCAGATTCGCGTATTTTCTGGCTCTATCGGCAGGTCGTCTATTCTGGTCAAATTTCTTCCCAACAGTCCCAAAGACGACGATGAAAGCCGCCGCCGACCGGCCGCGGACTGCGCCAGATGCGTCCGTCGGAATAAGCGTCTGCCATAGCCTTTGGCACAGAGGCCTCCGCCGCCGTCACCTGCGAGGTCATCTCGGTCACCCGTGCGTGCATTTCACGCTCACGGGCCACTGCTGCCGCCCGCCGCATCTCGGCACGCGCCTGTGCCATTTTCTCGTCGGCGGCTGCCTGGATTTCCTGTAGTCGCGCCCCGACATTGTCGACAATCTCGACGTGGTACACATCGACCGACAGAATCTCATAGGCCGTC
>CAJWLW010000516.1 GCA_913042885.1 uncultured Lentisphaeria bacterium
GATATCGCCGTTTTCGATCAGCGCCAATGGCCCGCCTTCCTGCGCTTCCGGACAGACATGACCTATAATAAAGCCGTGCGAACCGCCTGAGAACCGTCCGTCGGTGATCAATGCGACGTCCTTACCCATGCCTGCGCCGATCAGTGCGCCGGTGGGATTGAGCATTTCGGGCATGCCCGGGCCGCCTTTCGGTCCTTCGAAGCGGATGACGACCACTTCACCTTTCTGGATCTCGCCGTTCTTGAGGCCGAGGAGCATGTCTTCTTCGCCATCGTAACAGCGCGCCGGACCGGAGAACTGCAGTCCTTCCTTGCCGGTGATCTTGGCGACGGCGCCCTCAGGTGCGAGGTTTCCGTGCAGGATCTGCAGGTGCCCTGAGACCTTGATCGGGTTCTCGAGGCTGTGCACGACATCCTGACCGTCGGTGAGCTCCGGTTCTTCGCTGAGATTCTCCGCCAGGGTTTTGCCAGTCACGGTCATGCAGTTACCGTCGATCATGTCGTTCGCCAGCAGGTATTTGAGGACACCGGGGATGCCGCCGACGTTGTGCAGGTCTTCCTGGACGTAGCGGCCACTTGGACGGAGGTCGGCGAGCAGCGGGACACGGTCACTGACCTTCTGGAAATCATCGATGGTCAAATCGATTTCAAAGGCGCGGGCCATGGCGATCAAGTGGAGCACCGCGTTAGTGGATCCGCCGACGGCCATGATCAGGACCATGGCGTTTTCGAACGACTGACGCGTGATAATGTCGCGCGGTTTCAGATCCTTCTCGAGCAGCGTGCGGATGGTGGCGCCGGCGCGTCGGCATTCTTCCATTTTAATCGGGTCGACAGCCGGGGTCGAGGCGCTGCCGGGCAGCGACAGGCCCATGGCCTCGATCGCGGAGGACATCGTGTTGGCGGTATACATGCCGCCGCAGGCCCCGGCACCGGGACAGGAATCGCGGACGATTGAATCGCGTTCTTCGACGGTGATACTTTCAGCGATCATCTGGCCGTATGCTTCGAGGGCAGAAACGACGTCGACGGGTTTGCCATTGTGATTGCCCGGCTTGATCGTACCGCCGTAGATCATCAGTGCCGGCCGGTTGAGGCGGCCCATGGCCATGATACATGCCGGCATGTTCTTGTCGCAGCCGGGGATTGCGATGAGGGCGTCGTACCATTGGGCGCCGCAGACGGTTTCGATGGAGTCGGCGATCAGGTCACGGGATGGCAGCGAATACCGCATACCGGTGGTGCCCATGGAGATGCCGTCGGACACGCCGATGGTATTGAATCGCATCCCTACCAGATCGGCGGCCTGCACGCCTTCACGGGCCGCAGCGGCCAGGTCGTTGAGGTGCATGTTGCAGGGGTTGCCTTCCCACCACATGCTGGCGATACCGACCTGCGGCTTGTTCATCTCCTCGGGTGTCAAGCCGGCGCCGAAGAGCATCGCCTGCGAGCTGCCTTGGTATTTTGGCTGGGTGACGCGGGCACTGAATTTGTTGAGATCTGCCATCGGAGGGCTCCATGGTATTGCGAAATCGCAGGTTGCGGATGTCGTCGCCGCACAATTCTACGGCGGACTGGAAAATCGAAGCGGATAACCTATACGGGATTACGGAGTTCGCAACTGTGGGAAGCCGTTCACACGAAGAGCGAGCGGACCGGGTTGTCGGGTTGTGTGCCGCAGGCTTCCGCTACCAGCCGTCGTATCGCGAGCAGCTCGTTCCGGCCGTCGGGGAGTAGGGTGCCGAGTAAGAGGCGTGCGGCGTGATTCGCCATCCACTGCATCACGAAGTCGGCCGGGATGCCGAGGCGCCGGCACGGCCAGATGATTTTGTCGGCGACCAGTTGCTCGCGATTGAACTGGCCGAACACGGACACGGGTTGCTCGTCAAATGTCGACCGGTTGACTGCACCGATGAGGGCGCCTGCCAGTATTGCTTCGACGACCAGTACAGCCTCGACGGCGTGCTGGTAGTAGCAGGAATCGGGAAGATCCAAAGGTTGCGGCACGGCGGTCGCAACGGCATCGGCGGTTGCCCGGCTGAAAAGTTTATAGCCGGAATGGAAGTCGGGGAACTCTTCGAGTGCCGCGGAGAATTCGAGGCACAATGGGTGGCCACTGGTCGTGGCGTGGTAGTGCAGTGCATCGAGTAACACGCGATCGGCCAGTTCTTCGAGCTCACCACGCAGCCAGCCCATCGGTCGATGGCGTGAGGCGCGACGGCCGATTACCAGAACACGATCACTGGCAGCAGTGCGGGTGATGTGAAGGCCGGCACGCAGCAGGTTGGCCAGTTCATTGGCGAAATGATCGCCATCCTGATCGACAACAGCAAACCAGCTCAGGTTGCCATGCGCCGACAACTCACGCAAGCCGTTGACGGCGCCCTGCAGCTTCCCCCTGTTCTCGGGTGCGACAACCAGTGACGTACTGAACTGGCGAGCCAGTTTTTCTGCGGTGTCCGCACCGCAGGCTTTGCCATCGACACTGATGCAGATGTGCTGCGGATCGTCAACGATTTCAACAAAGGCCTCGACCGTATCACTCACCAGCGTTTCCGAAGCCGCCCGCTGCGAATTGGCGGGGAGGTATAACGGAATGACGACACCGGTGCCTTGCCGTAAGATGCTGCGGGTCTCGGCACTGAGATGCGGATTGCTCATGCAGCAACAATACA
>CAJWLW010000517.1 GCA_913042885.1 uncultured Lentisphaeria bacterium
GCCATGGATTTGACCCTGGATCGGGAGATTTGTGTCAAAATTCTCAAGCCCGAACTCGCCAGCGACGAGGCTCTCGCCAAAGCGTTTATCGAGGAAGCCAGCCGTGCCTCCGTACTCAGCCATCCCAATATCGTGCCCATATATTCCTGCGGTGAAACGACGGAACAGCCCTACATCGTCCGCCAGTACATGGAGCAGGGCGGCATCAATTCGAAGTTCGGCACGATTTACCTGTCCCAGGAAAAACTCTGCCGCTGGTTCATCGAAGCCGCCAAAGGCCTCGAATTCGCGTCGCGGCAGGAATTGCTGCACGGCAATATCCGGCCCGACAACATCCTGCTGGATGCGGATGAGTGCGTCAAGGTTGCCGATTTCGGCCTCGACCGTCTCGTGTACGCCGGTACCTCGGTCATTGGTCGGAAAGACGTGACCGCGGACGCCGCCATGTACATGAGCCCCGAGATGATCTCCACCGGGCGCCAGAATCTGCGCGGCGACCTCTACAGCCTTGGCGCCGTGATGTACTACATGGTGACCCAATGCCCGCCTTTTGACGGCGATGATGCCGAAACGGTCATGAACGTCCGATTCGCCGGTCCGCCACGCCCCGCCAGTGAGCTGCGCCACGATACTGTCGAGGAGCTCGATCAATTGATGACCGACATGCTCGCCGCATACCCGAAGGACCGACTCAATGATTACGCAGCGGTCATCGAACGGTTGCTGCGCGTTCTGGAGAACCCGCTGCCCGAGCCCGGGCCAGTGTCCAATGTCGTCGTGGCGCCGGCAATCAAACTGCCCGAGCCCGATCTGCATACCACCCAGCCATCGACCCCATCGTCGGAGTCCAGTTCAGATGTCATTGATTCAGGTGATGCAGATCCAGCGCCCGTCGCGGCCATCGACGATTCATCGCCGAAGCCGAAGCCGAAGCCGAAAATTTCGTTGAAAAAAGGTATCCGGCCAAAGAAAAAAATGACGATGGCTCCTCGGAAGCCCCCCGCCGGTGCCGACGCTGATGCCGAAACAGTTGTCGCATCCACCCCTGGCGAAACCGCAAAAGACGATAAGTCGAAGACCGACGCGAAGCCGTTGTCAATCAAGGCGACAATGCCGAAGCTGAAGCCGAGGAAAGCCAGTGCCACGCGGGCGGCAGGCGCAAAGGGCGGCGTCTCAGGCTTGGCAGCGAAAAGCAGAGCGCAACCCGGGTCGAAAGACGCTGCGTCCAGGGCCGAGACAGAATCTGGAACGCACGAGGAAGGGCCAAAGCAGTATTGCGCGCGTTGGTACTGGTGGGTAATCCCGGCAGCCGTGATGATCGTCTGCCTGACGCTGCTTGCCATTGTCCTGGCCGATCCGCCCGGTGCCTGGTATCAGGAAAATCTCGGCCCCCTGCTCAAGGGTGAGTGAGCGTTGATCAGCGCGCCCAGCCCAGCGCTCGCTCCACAGCCGATGCCCAGCGAGCCTGCGCCGCCTGCCGATCCGCTTCGCCCAGCGCCGGCCTGAACTCCCGGTCGATTCGTCGTCCCGCAACCAGCGCTTCGCGGCTCCACAGACCGCTGGACAGACCCGCCAGAGCTGCTGCGCCGAACGCCGTCGATTCCGTAATCACCGGCCGTTCGATCGTCAAACCGGTCACGTCCGCCTGGAACTGCATCAGGAAATTGTTCGCCGTGGCGCCGCCGTCGACACGCATGCGGTCGAAGCCAGAGATTGCTGCCGCCTGCTGCAATTCATTCACCAGGTCCGCTGTCTGAAACGCTATCGCCTCCAGCGCCGCCCGTGCCAGGTGTGCCCGCGTCGTGCCCTGAGTCAGACCGACGATCGCACCGCGTGCCGTCGGATCCCAGTACGGCGCCCCCATGCCCGCGAGCGCCGGCACGAAATACACATCATCATTGTCGCTCAATGACTCTGCCAGCGCCTCCGTTTCAGCCGCCGTGTCGACGATCCCCAGACCGTCCCGAAGCCATTGCACACACGCACCGCCGATGAATACGCTCCCTTCGATCGCGTAGGTGACTTCCTCGCCCAACTGCCAGGCCACCGTGTTGATCAGCCGGCCCGAATCCGGGATGCCGCTGCCGGTTGCCGCCATCATGAACAGCCCAGTGCCGTATGTGTTCTTGACGACACCTGTTTCCCAGCCGAGCTGCCCGAACAGGGCCGCGTGTTGATCGCCCAACACCCCGCATATCGGTATTTCGCGTCCCGTGACCGCCGCATCCGTCGAGCCGAAGTTTCCGTCGCTGGCGCGCACTTCCGGCAGCACCGCACGCGGCACATTGAAGAGCGACAGCAGGGCATCGTCGTATTCGCCTGTCCGGATGTTGTAACAGAGAGTGCGCGAGGCATTCGACGGATCGGTCACGTGTTGTCGGCCGCCCGTGAGCTTCCAGATCAGCCACGAGTCCACCGTGCCAAAGGCGATCTCGCCGTTCTCTGCGCGGCTGCGCAGTCCCGCATGATGGTCCAGCAGCCAGGCGATCTTTGTCGCCGAGAAATAAGGATCGATGAACAGTCCGGTGCGGTTCTTGACGTCGGCGCTGTGTTCTGCCAATGCGGCGCAGGCATCCGCAGTACGTCGATCCTGCCAGACCAGCGCGTTACCGACTGGCGCGCCGGTCGCACGATCCCATAGAATCGTTGTTTCCCGCTGATTCGTCA
>CAJWLW010000518.1 GCA_913042885.1 uncultured Lentisphaeria bacterium
GACGATCCCGAAGGCGTGTTCCCGTCGATCCTCGGTCACGAGGGCGGCGCTGTCGTCGAGGAAGTCGGTGACGGTGTCAGCGGACTGACAGTCGGTGATCACGTCATTCCGCTGTACGTTCCCGAATGCGGCGAGTGCAAATTCTGCAAGTCCGGCAAGACCAACCTGTGCCAGGCCGTTCGTTCCACGCAAGGTCGCGGGTTGATGCCCGACGAGACCAGCCGCTTCTCCGCCGACGGCAAGACGATCTACCATTTCATGGGCACCAGTACCTTCAGCGAATACACCGTGGTCCCGGAAATTTCGATCGCCAAGATCAACAAGGAAGCGCCGCTCGAGAAAGTGTGCCTGCTCGGTTGCGGTATAACCACGGGCATCGGTGCGGTGCTCAACACGGCGAAGGTCGAAGCCGGCGCGACGGTCGCCGTGTTCGGTCTCGGCGGGGTCGGGCTCAGTGCCATTCAGGGTGCTGTCATGGCGAAGGCCGGCCGCATCCTCGCAGTCGACATCAACGCTGGCAAGTTCGAACTGGCGACCCAGCTTGGTGCCACCGACTGCGTCAATCCGAAAGATCACGACGGCCCGATCCAGGACGTCATCGTTGACATGACCGACGGCGGCGTCGACTATTCGTTCGAGTGCGTCGGCAACGTCAACCTCATGCGCTCCGCCTTGGAGTGCTGTCACAAGGGTTGGGGTCAGAGTATCATCATCGGTGTTGCCGGTGCCGGACAGGAGATCTCCACACGGCCGTTCCAGCTGGTGACCGGTCGCTCCTGGCGCGGCTCCGCGTTCGGTGGCGTGCGTGGCCGCAGTGAGCTGCCCGGCATCGTCGAAAAGGCGATGGAAGGCCAGATCCAGATCGATCCGTTCATTACGCACACCATGCCGCTGGAAGAAATCAACGAAGCCTTCCATCTCATGCACGAAGGCAAGAGCATTCGCAGCGTCATCCACTTCTGACAATGAGATTCCTGCACCTGAACCCTGAAACCTGAAACTACGTTTATGTCCCAAATAACCCAAGTCAGCAGTGCGCATAGTTTCGGTGGCGAACAGCGCGTCTACAGTCACAGTGCGTCGACTGTCAACTGTGATATGAAATTCGGCGCCTACCTGCCGCCGCAGGCCGCCGACACCCCCTGCCCGGTGCTGTACTGGCTCAGCGGCCTCACGTGCACCGAGGACAACTTCGTCAGCAAGGCGGGGGCGCAGCAGTTCGCCGCCAGGCATGGTATCATTGTCATCGCCCCGGACACCAGTCCGCGTGGCGACGACGTGCCGAACGACGAGAACTATGACCTCGGTCAAGGTGCCGGATTCTATCTGAACGCCACACAGGACCCGTGGTCGCAGCATTTCCATATGTACGACTACGTCGTCAGCGAGTTGCCCGGCATCGTCGAAGCCAATCTTCCCGTCTCCGAAAAACGCGGCATCTTCGGGCATTCCATGGGCGGTCATGGGGCCTTGACCATTGCACTGAAGAATCCCGGGCGTTATTTGTCGGTTTCGGCGTTTGCGCCGATCATTGCACCGACCCAGGTGCCGTGGGGGCATAAAGCATTCAACGCCTATCTGGGCCCGGACGAATCGACGTGGACCCAATACGACGCCGCGTGCCTGGTAAAAGACGCGGCCGAACGCCTGCCTATCCTGATCGATCAAGGCGGCGGCGATGGATTTCTCGAAGAGCAGCTCAAGCCCGAGATTTTTGAGCGGGCCTGCGCAGAAGTCGGACACCCGCTCGAGTTACGGTTGCAGGACGGCTACGACCACAGCTATTTCTTTATCTCCACATTCATCGGCGATCATTTCGAGCACCACGCCAAAGCGTTGTGCGGTTGATCCGTCGTTTTTGACACCGAAACCCTCGAACACCGGTATTGGTCATGGAACTGAAACTTCTGAAATGCGATTGGGGCATGGAATATCTGGGCGATCCGTCTGAGCGTCTGCACAAGTACAAGGAAGCCGGGTACGACGGCGTTGAGTGTGCCAACATCGGCATGGACCCCGACGAATTCTCCGACCTGATGGGTGAGCTCGGTCTCGACTATGTCGCCATGATGTTCTGTGACGACGAGCAGGCCTTCCGCGACCAGCTCGATCATGTCAAGAAGACTCGGCCTATTCTGGTCAACTGTCATCCTGGTCGCGACTGGTTCAGTCACGAACGCGGCGTCGAGTTTTTCGGCAATGTTATGGACATGGCCGGCGAGGTCGATGTCCAGGTCGTGTATGAAACCCATCGCACCCGCTGTCTGTATTCGCCATGGGCCACTGCCAAATATCTCGAGGCCATTCCCGAGCTGCGCATCTGCGCCGATTTCAGCCATTTCACGACTGTGGCCGAGGGCGACATGACCTTGCCGCCGTACAGTGATTTTATGGACATCGCTATTGCCCGCACCGACCACATCCACGCCCGCGTCGGTTATGTCCACGGCCCGCAGGTGCCCGATGCCCGTGTCGGTGAAGGTCTCGAGTGGACCGAACATTTTGAGCAGTGGTGGGACCGGATCATTGCCGAGCGCCAGGCGGAAGGCCGCCAGTTCGTCACCATCAACCCTGAGTTCGGCCCGCCGTTGTACCAGCCTTTCGATCCAGTGACCCGCGAACCCCTGGCGGACATCTGGGAGACTTGCCTCTTCATC
>CAJWLW010000519.1 GCA_913042885.1 uncultured Lentisphaeria bacterium
ACTCGTATCCGGATGCGGAATCCTGCAGTGCCTACATCGACTCCCAGGTCCAGGGTATCTTCGACAGCAAGTTCTAAAGAATAAGAAACGGATACTTGACGACTCTTTGAAAGCGCGGAGACTTCGGTCTCCGCGCTTTCTTTTTGGGGGGGGCGGGGGGCACGGCGTTCACAGTTGCCTGTCCATGAGCGCCGAAACATGATTCTCCTCCCGGCCGGGCGTTGGTGGGCAACGCCCCACTGGTATGCCAACCCGGCAGCACAGCGATCGTGCCGTTGCCCTCGTCAACGCCGTCCAACGGCATCCATACGCCGCCGGACAACGTGCCGGGCACGCCCAGTCCGTGAGATTCAGCGGCGAGGGGCAGACCAGGAACATCTCCTTGACTCCCCTGCCAAAAGGCCGTAGACTCTGTCCCACGGCTCCCCCCAAAATCCATCAATCATTGGCAAAGGGCGGCCCGGATGCAAGGGCCGCGTCCCCAGCGATAGACCTAACTGGAGAAGTACAAAGCTATGGAAGCCACCGACAAGTTGGCTGTTTTGATTGACGCCGACAATGCACAACCAGGCATTGTCGATGATTTACTGACGGAGATAGCAAATTACGGCATAGCCAGCGTCAAGAGAATCTATGGCGACTGGACAATGCCCGGCCTGAAAGGATGGAAAGAGGTTCTATTGCAGTATTCTATTCAGCCCATGCAGCAATTTGCGTATACAAAAGGAAAAAATGCAACGGACAGCGCAATGATCATTGACGCAATGGACTTGTTGTACACCGGTAACTTCAATGGATTTTGCATCGTGTCGAGTGACAGCGATTTCACCAAGCTGGCGTCAAGAATCAGAGAGTCGGGATTATTAGTCTATGGTTTCGGTGAGCAAAAGACGCCTTCGTCTTTTGTTTCGGCTTGTGACAAGTTCATTTACACCGAAGTCCTTCGTGTGAAGACTGATGAAAGTGAACCGAACGTCAAGAAATCCAGCGCCGCGCTGAAACAGGAAACAAGACTGGTAAGTCTGTTGCGTAATGCAGTGGAAGCTTCCTCGGATGAAAGCGGATGGGCTCACCTGGCACCCGTCGGCAGCAATATTGCAAAACAATCTCCCGAGTTCGACCCGCGCAATTACGGGTATCGAAAGCTGGGCGACTTGGTTTCTGCAACAAAGCTTTTTGACATCGACGAAAGGCAAATAGGTACCACCAACTCGAAGGCCCTCTATATCCGTGACAAGCGGAAGAAATAGAGAGCAACCCCATATCCAGCATCCCGTCGCAGATCCTGAGCAGGCCTGCCCTGAGCTTGCCGAAGTGGTCGAAAGGCATCCCTTATCTTTCAAACACTGGAGTACATTGAATCATGAGCGCTATACTCACTGACGAGGAAATCGCCGTATACCAACGCGACGGTGCGATTATCATTGATCGCTCGGTGCTGCCGCCGAAGAAGTTCTCCGGCCTCCAGAAAATCACCGAAGAAAAGTTCGAAGCAGCCGCCGTGGACATGCCGGATATCCAGTTGATCGATTGCCCGCACTGGGCGGACCCGACGATGTTCGACTGGATCTTTGCCGACGAGCTGCTGGACCTGGTCGAACCGCTGACCGGGCCAAACATTGCAGTGTTCGCATCGCACTTCCTGCGGAAAACCCCGGAAAGGTGCAAACGCGTGTCGTGGCACGAAGATTCGTCGTACTGGAAGGACCGGCTCCAACCGATGAAAGTGGTCAGTGTGCTGATCGCGCTGAGCCCGGCGACTCGCGGGAACGGCTGCCTGCGGGTCATTCCCGGGAGCCATCGGCACGGGTATTCGCAGTATCACGACGTCGACGACCAGGCCACGGAAGTATTTCACTCCGAGGTCAACGCGGACCAGTTCGACGAGTCGACCGCAATGGATCTCGTCCTGGAACCGAATCAGGCATCCATCCACGACGGCCGGATCATCCACGGGTCGGACGCCAGTTCCAATCCGGTGACACGTGTGTCTTTTGGCATTCGTTACATCCCTGCCGCCGTCGCTTATCACGGCCAGGTCGACGAAATATTCCCCACCTATCTGGCGCGCGGCGAAGACCCGGCCGGCAATCATCGGGGCGATCCCACACAGGCCTACCCGCCGTCGATTTTCATGGCGTGACCGGGACCACCCTCACGGCCGGCGGTTGTGCCGCCCTGGCAGAGGTTGGCTGCTGTTGTTGGCAGCGGCGTGCCTGGAGTTCGCGCACGGAGTTGGTCTATCATGCATAGCAGCATCAAAATATCGATTTTGAGATCGCGTGGCGCGGCACGGTGGTGACGCGGGGGGGATTTTTTCGTCGTCTTGCGATACAGGCCGTATCGGCAGAGTCATTCAGCATCGACTCGCAGGCGTAGGCGCGGGCACTATCGTGCGGACACAACTCGATGGAAGAAGGTCGATCGCTCGTCTCCGGCGAATCGATCCTGTGGTAAGCGTGTTGCGCCCATTAGCCTGTCTTAATTAGTCTGGCCATTCTTCAAATAGTGCCTTCTTTCCCGTTCCAGATCAGGCCAACTGCACATGCCAAAACCAGCCATCGACCTGACAGAACAGGACACCTGGCTCAACTTCGATAATCGTGGAGTAGCAGGAGCCCATCTCTCTGCCAATCGTTGCCACCTGCCATGACT
>CAJWLW010000520.1 GCA_913042885.1 uncultured Lentisphaeria bacterium
TGTATACGTTTATAAGAGCCGGGTGCAGAAAGAGTTGCGCGCTGAGATCGTCCGCTTGAACCGGCTGCTCGGCTGAGCCGGTCTGCGATTATGGCACCGTGGAAGTTGCCAGGTGTCGATGATCTGCTGCACGCGTTTATGGTGTGCGAAAACGGCGTGCTGCCCGTAGAGATGCCGGCGCGACGTTCCAAAGCGACAGGGCGCACGATTCACCTGGTGCCAGTTCGGCAGGACCTGACCTGCGGGCATGTCAGTATCCCGCCTGAACGGATCAAAATCCGCTTATAGAATATCGACACCGGGCGTCTTTGGCAATCGGGGAAATGGATAAGCCGGTTGCAGCATGGTACCGGAACAGTCGAGTACGTTATCCCGATGGAGCTTCCGCCCGGTCTCGGTGGGTTGGCCTTTGATCGGCTCTCGGAGTATTTCAGTATTGACAATCCCGGCGGCAATATTTCATCTGAGATAAGTCTGCGGCACCCAGGCGCTCGCGACAGCAAGCGTGCTTACCCTTTTACAGCAAAAAGCCCCGATGAATGTCGGGGCTTTTTTCGCAAGTCGCAGTGGTACGGATCCTATCGACGGAAGTCCGGCAAACCGCGGATTTCCTGTGTACGGATTGGCTGGCCAGCCGGGTTGACGAGGCGAGCTGTAACGAAGATAAGGAGATTGCGCTTTTCGCTGCGCGCGACATCACTCCGAAACATCCGGCCAATCAGCGGCACATCGCCGAGGAACGGGATCTTGTCATCTATACTCGTGACATGCTCGGTAATCATGCCGCCGAGCACGACAGTCTCGCCGTCCCAAACGATGACCTTCGTCTGAACTTTGCGGCGAGAAATGACCGGCATCTGCAGGATAGCAGCGATCGTGTTGCCTTCCACTGTTACTTCGTAACTGTAGTCATCGAACTGGAGGAACTGTACCACTTCGGGCTCGAGGTCGAGGTCGATTGAGTAACCGTCCGCCGCGACGGTCGGAGTGACGATCATGATCACACCGACCTCGGTTGCTTCGCCAAACTGCGGGATAGCCGGCGTGAACGAAGCGCCCGTCGTAGTGCCGCCGGAAGCGCTGCCTGCCTGGAATTCGGGTTCCGTCCAGTCTTCCGGAAAGAACCGTTCCTGGACCATCTTGATGACGGCGGTTTCACCGCTCAGCGTCGTCACTTTCGGTGCCGAGAGGACATCGGTACTGGCGGACTGCTCGAGCGCATGGATGATTGTGCGGTACTGGATGTTGCCAAGGATGCTGTCGAACTTGAGCAGGCGGGCGTTGGAGGTGGTGAGACCTTGATCGTTGGCGAAACGCAGGCCGCCGCTGATGGTCTCCGTTGCGCCAGGGCCTTGCTTGAAGATCTTTACCTGGCCGTAACGTCCCCGGTTCAGAACTATGTCCGTCGTGGCGGCAGTCGGGTCGGTAAGGCTGCCGGTAGGTTCACCGAGCAGCAGCCATTCAAAACCGAGCTCATTTATGTCGGTCTGGGCGACTTCGACAAACTTCGACTCGATAGTCACCTGGGTTGGGCTCCTGTTCAATTCGCGCAGAATCTGCTCGATGAGCCGCAGGTTGTCCGGCGTGTTGGTGACAATCAGCTTGCTGGTCCGAGCGTCGTAGTCGATTTTTGCCTTGGTCGGGAATTCAACACCTTTGTTGGCGAAAAACTCGAGCGGATCGATATCGAACAGTTCGCCGCCGTCGTCGTCATCGTCTTCGAAACCGCCGACAGTGTCACGAGTTGCCTTCGAGCGGATCACACCGGCTTCGACAGAGTAGAAGCGTGTTTCCATTTCGTCAAACTCTTCACCAGCGGCGGCAATGATGACGGCATATGGCTCGATTCGGAACTTGAGGTCGGCGCCACGGCAGATGTACCGGATCGCTTCGCCCAAAGGGATGTTGTCGAAGTCGAGGGTGACGGTTCGGGTTTCGATCCCGATGGGCCTTTCGGCGGCTATGGGATCTTCGATGGTGCCGAATTCTTCACCCAAATCGACCTCAAAGTCGTCCTCACCGAAGCCTCCTTCGCCGAACTCACCACCGAAATCACCACCGAAATCACCACCGAAATCGTCGTCGATTGGGCCGCGTTCGGTTCTGCCGCCGTGACCGCGTCCAATAATATTCTTCTGTTGGAGAATCATAATGTTGATGCCTTCGTTCTCCGGGTCCCGTTCCTTGCTGACGTCTTTGATGTGGGTGATGACCGTTCGGATGGTCGCATCTTCAAACAGCAGTTTGGGAATGGTGATTTCTTTGAGTTTCTTGCGGATGCCGTCCGTGTCGCTGACGTTCTTGACAACCGTAGTTGTATTGATCTCAATGCCGTCGGGCTGGACCAGCGGGGCAACAGGATCGGCCCATTTCCAGCCGACTTCGGCGAGACGCTCGGCCTTCATGATCGCGAAGCGGTGGGCGCTGTTTTTCTCGAGGCGGTCGTGAAGCCGACGCAGGAACTTGCTGGCGGTGACATTGTAAATGTCCTTGATCAGGACCTGCTCGAAGTGTAGGCGGGCGTCCATGAAGCGGCCGTTGTCGTAGAACACCTTGCCTTGGCGGAGCAGGATTTCAACATCCTTGTCCCGGGCGACTTTGCCCGGGTCGACGG
>CAJWLW010000521.1 GCA_913042885.1 uncultured Lentisphaeria bacterium
CCAGCTCGACAAGCTCATGAAAGAAGCGATGCGTGCCTTGCCGCGACTCCAGGCACCTGCGTTGATCATGCACAGCAGCGACGACCCGACCGTTGACTCTCGCGCCGCCGACCGCATCTATCGCGCCATTGGCAGCGAGGACAAGGAATTCGAACTGGTGACTGCCGACCGGCACGTTATCGTCAACGGCGAAGGCTGTGACGATCTGTATCGACACATTGCCGATTTCGTCGGGGCGTGCAGCGTCCAGGCGGAGAAGGAGTCGGCACCGGCAACCGCCGGCCCTGTTCAGGAGCCGGACACCATCGTTACGCAGGCCGCGTCAGTACCGCATGAGCAGGCGATTGGCTGATACGGTTTGTGGATCCGCTGGCTCGTTCGTTTATCACGCGACCATCCCGGCACCCATTGCCAATGCCGGCAACGTACCCGAAGTAGAACGGACCTTCCTGTCTGTTTATTGCGGCCGTCCCAGTACAAAACACATGTCTGGCGCTGTATCTTCGCATTCAACGGCCAAACCGGCCGTTCCACGGCAAGACACAGCAAAACTGTTTTGGTATGAGCACGACGGACTGGCCAGATCTGTTGATCCAATGGTATCACATGCACGCGCGAGAATTGCCGTGGCGCAGTGATCCCCGGCCGTATGATGTGTGGATCAGCGAGATCATGCTGCAGCAGACACAGGTCGATACGGTCATTCCGTACTTCCACCGGTTCCGCGAGTCTTTTCCCGCCGTCGAAGACCTGGCTGCCGCTGATCTGGGTGACGTCCTGAAGCAGTGGGAGGGGCTCGGATACTACTCGCGTGCCCACAACCTGCACGAGGCCGCCGGCGTCGTTGTCGACCTGCATAATGGCAGCCTGCCCGACACCTTTTGCGAACTTCGAAAATTGCCGGGGTTCGGGCTGTACACCGCTGCCGCCGTCGCCAGCATCGCCTTTGGCGAGCCGGTGCCGGTGGTCGACGGCAATGTGTTGCGGGTTTTTACACGACTCTTCGGAGACTATGACGACGTCACTCAGCAGAAGGTGAAAAGATCCGTGTTCGAGCGGTTGCAGCCGGTCATTGCGACCGTCGCACCGTCTGATTTCAACCAGGGCATGATGGAACTCGGCGCCTTGATCTGCCGACCGCGGCAGCCGATATGCGCCGAGTGCCCTCTCCAGAAATCGTGCGTTGCGTATCGTGACGGACTGACCGCTGCGCTCCCGGTAAAGAGCAAGCGCAAACCGCGGCCTCACTATGATGTTGCAGTCGGTGTCGTCTGGAACGACGACAAGGTCCTGATTGGCCGGCGTCCGGCTGGTGGCATGCTCGGCGGTCTGTGGGAGTTTCCCGGCGGCAAGCATACGAGTGCGGAGTCTGCAGCGGATTTCGTTGCACAGAAAGTCGAAGCCGAAACCGGGGTACGCGTGACGCCGGAGCAGGTGTACTGCACCGTAAGTCATGGATATACACACTTCCAGATCACGCTCACTGCCTGGAAATGCCGGTACACCGGCGGCGGCCTCGAACCGAACACCCACGACAAGTTGCAATGGGTGTCATGGGAAAAGATCGATCAATACCCGTTCCCAAAGACCGCGCTGCAAGTTATTGCCGCAGTGAATGAGTAGCGCTCGATCGTTCCACGCACTCAATGCCACTGCTCGTCACCTGTTCAGGTGTACTCTGCCAGCTCGAGGAGGACGCTGTCGGGATCGTAGAAGTAGCACAGCTTCTTGTGGCCGGTGTCGTGGGTGACGACACTGGGCGGCACGATCACCGGCGGTCCGATGAATTCGACGTCCGCTGCTGCCAGCCGTTCGTAGATGCCGTCCATGTCAGTCACACGGAAGGCGAGGTGTCGCAAGCCCCGAGTATTGGGCAGCGAGTTCGTGTCGGCCGCAGTGCCGGCTGGAGCGTGGTACTTGATCAACTCGATACGCGGCCCGCCGTCCGGGGGCTGCATGTACGAGACATCTGCGACGACACCCTTCAGCCCGACAATCGTTTCGATCCATTCCCCTTCGAGATGGGCGTCCGTCGTCTTTTCGAAACCAAGCAGTTCGCTGTAGAAATGCACCGACCTGGCAAGGTCCTGAACGGAGATATTGACGTGATCGATGTGGGCGATCATGACTATTCGTAATAGCAGATATACAAGTCCATCTCACCGTCGACCGCTTTACGACACAGTCCGGCGAGCCCTTCGGCGGCCTCGAGCGTCATACACTGCTCGTGATGACTCGAGCGCTCGGGAGCGAAGCGATTGGCGGCAGCCGTCCAGGCTTCTACGATGTCGCGTTTGATATCAGCGACAGCCAGGACGGCGACTACCGTTGCGTTCGCCGCCATGATCCACGGGCCCTCGTCGGGATCGATTTCGGCATGCAACTTGGCGACGCAGCGCGTGTAGTCGATATCGCCTCCGACGATGCACTGGTACAGGATCGAAATCTCAAACTGGCAGAGGCCGTCGTAGGAATTGAAGCCTTCCATCTCCTCGCGCAGGAACGACTGCTGGTTTTTATCGCCTTCGGTCAGGACACCGATCCACTCCTCGATCAAGTCAGATGTACAAACGATGCAATCTATTCTCATGGC
>CAJWLW010000522.1 GCA_913042885.1 uncultured Lentisphaeria bacterium
CGATCCACTCCTCGATCAAGTCAGATGTACAAACGATGCAATCTATTCTCATGGCCGGATTCTATCGCTTTGATTGGCGGCGTCGCTGCGTTGGGCGAGATTTGACAGAAGCTTGCCAAATAGTACTCCGGTCCATCTGCAATGCAACTGTCCGAATTGACGCTTGCCGACTTGGCTGCGGGGGAGAGTGATTGTGAGCCCGGTCAGCCGGAAACAGAGAGAGGGCCACGAGGGTTGATCGTGTCGAACGCAGAATAGATATACGGCAATGCAGGAAGGGGTGCGAAACGCCTGGAAAATTATACGGAAATACTTCAATGCAATCGCACACTCGGTCTTAATTCCACCCCGATCGGAAGCTTATGTTTCCGATACTATTCTCCAGCAGGCATCCGGGTAGAAAGATTCCGGACGGTGCATAGATATAGATCGTATTTACCGCCGAACAGATTCCGTTCCGCGACATCGCGGGGCCCGATATTCAGCGGTGCAACTGCTGCTGCTGCCGCGATCCGGTTGTTGGTTTCGGGTCGGGTCGAGGAGTGAGGATTAGAATGAACGGACGCGGATAACCTTTTACTTTGCCTTAAATCTCGCGAAGCGGTTTGGTTGCGGATCAATTCGATCTATCTTTCACGTCCCGTTGAGACACAACACAGGTGACCGATGGCGACTGAACTGGCAAAAGCATATACCCCCGCCGAAGTGGAACCCGAGGTGGCCGCTGCCTGGCAGGAAGCGGCGGCCTTTCATGCCGAGGCCGGCGGTGACGCCACCCCGTACAGCATCGTCATCCCGCCGCCGAACGTGACCGCAGCGCTGCACATGGGGCACGCGCTCAATAACACGCTGCAGGATATCCTGACACGCTGGCGCCGCATGTGCGGGGACAACACGATGTGGATGCCCGGCACCGACCACGCCGGCATCGCTACACAGACTGTCGTGGAGAAACGGGTGTTCGCCGAGGAAGGCAAGCGCCGCACGGATTTCGAGCGCGACGATTTCGTCTCGCGCATCCAGGCGTGGAAAGACGAATACGAGGAGCGTATCACCGCGCAACTGGTTGCGATGGGTTGCTCCTGTGACTGGGAACGTCAGCGCTTCACGATGGACCCGGTCTGTGCCCGCGCCGTGCGTGAGGGTTTCTACCGGCTCTTCCGTGACAACCTCATCTATCGCGGCAAGCGCTTGGTGAACTGGGATCCTGTGACCCGCACCGCGCTCGCCGATGACGAAGTGGAGATGCAGGATATCGACGGGTTTTTCTGGTACATGCGCTATCCGTTGACAGAACCGGTGACGTACAACGGCGAAACGATCGAGCACGTGACCGTCGCCACGACGCGCCCCGAAACCATGCTCGGCGACACGGCTGTGGCTATGAACCCAGACGATCCGCTGGCTGGTGTGCTCGTGGGGAAGACCGTGCGACTCCCGATCGTCAACCGTGAGATGCCGATCATCCTCGACGATTACGTGGTGCTCCCTGATGCGGAGAGCAGCGATGAAAAAGCGAAATTCTCTTCGGGCTTCCTCAAGGTGACCCCGGCCCATGACCCGAACGACTATGAGGTCTGGCAACGGCACACCGATGAGATGACTCTGGGCGCTATCAATATCATGGCACCGGACGGCTCTATTTCTCGCGACGACGGCTGGCCGGCGGAGGAATTCGAATCGGGCCAGGCGGAGGCAGCGATAGCGTTTCTCGGGATGGACCGCTACGACGCGCGCCAGGCGATCATCGAGTGGTTCGAGCAGAACGGCCTGCTCGCTGAGGTGCGCGACTATCGGCACGCCGTTGGTCACAGCTACCGCAGCCATGTGCCGGTGGAGCCGTACCTGTCGGACCAGTGGTACGTGCGCGTCACCGACGAGCGCCTCGCCGGCAACGCCCTGCGGGCCATGACGAAGGGCCAGCGCAGTGACGGCAACGGCTGTGTGTGGAAGGACGGCGATGCTTTCAGCGGCGGCGATTGTGAGGAATGGCAGGGCAATCTGACGTTCTATCCGCCGCGCTATGCCCGGACCTTTCAATCCTGGCACGAGAACATTCGCGACTGGTGTATCAGCCGCCAGCTCTGGTGGGGCCATCGCATTCCGATCTGGAGCTGCAGCCGCACCGCGGTCGACAAGGCGATCAGCGAGAAGCTGCATGACTGGACAGAGGCCGGGCGCATGGCCTCGAAACTCGACATCGGCAGTGAGCAGTGGTACGTGTGCGTGCGCGAAGAGGGGGACAGCGAAGCGATCGAATGGCTTGCGCAGCAGGGATTCGTGCAGGACGAGGATGTGCTCGACACCTGGTTTTCTTCGGCCCTGTGGCCGATGTCGACGATGGGCTGGCCGTCCCCCGATGATTTCCCCGACGACATTCCGGAGGGCGCCGCCGTGTTGGATACCTGGAACCCGACCAACGTATTGTGTACGGCCCGTGAGATCATCACTCTGTGGGTGTCGCGCATGGTCATGTTCAATCTGTACTTTCTCGACCGGCTGCCGTTCTCCGATGTTTTTGTGCATGCCATGATTCAGGACGGCCATGGCCAGAAAATGTCAAAAAGCCTGGGCAACGGCGTCGATCCGT
>CAJWLW010000523.1 GCA_913042885.1 uncultured Lentisphaeria bacterium
TTGCAACATTCGGCGGCGGCTGTTTCTGGTGTGTCGAGGCGGTGTTCCAGCTCATCGATGGCGTCGAATCCGCAGTGTCCGGCTACGGCGGAGGTGAGACCGATAATCCGACATACGAACAAGTGTGCTCCGGCCGCTCCGGTCACGCCGAAATTGTTCAAATTACCTTTGACCCGGCCAAAGCGAGCTACATCGAACTGCTCGATGCCTTCTTCAGCAGCCACGACCCGACGACTCTTAACCGGCAGGGCAACGACAAGGGTACGCAGTACCGCTCCGTCATCTACTACCATGACGACGGGCAAAAAGCGGCGGCCGAGACCAAGGTCAGGGAACTGGAGGCTGACGGCGTTTTCGATGACCCGATCGTCACCGAACTCTCGCCGGCAGGCAAGTTCTACAGTGCCGAAAAGTATCATCAGGACTATTATGCCTTGAACCCGCGACAGCCGTATTGCCAGCTTGTGGTGCGGCCGAAGGTCGAGAAGTTCAAGAAGAAACTGGCCGAAGCCAAGAAGTGACCGCACCCGCACCGCGGCGATTTGTGCTCACCGGCGGACCGGGCGTCGGCAAGACGACCCTGGTCGGCTGCCTCAGCCGTCTCGGCTTCGGCATGGTTCGCGAGACCGCCCGTGACGTCATTGTTGAACAGCGCTCGCGTGACAGCGAGTCGTTGCCATGGCGCGACAGGATCTCCTTCCAGCTGCTGGTACTCGAGCAGCAGTTGATCCGCGAAGGTCGGGCGACGGCGTCGATCGTCTTCTGTGATCGCGGTATCCCCGACGGCATCGCGTACCTGCGCATCGCCGGGTTGCCAGTGCCGAAGCCTATCGCCGAGAATGCACGTGATCGCTACGGGCTGGTGTTCCTGCTGGAGCCGGTCGGTGAAGTGTCGGCGGATGGCGTGCGCTATGAAGATCCGGAGACGGCGGCGCAGGTGCATGCGTTGATCTTCGAGGTGTACACCGAGCTTGGCTACAGCGTTATCCGGATACCGGCACTGCCGGTCGCGGCGCGGGCCGAAATTCTGATACGCTCGACACTGCCGCCGATTTGAACAGCGCCGGGAGGCCGTCAGAAGAAACCATCCGCGGGTGCCGGCGTGGCTGTCGGCAGGGATTGTGAAAACAGGAATTAACCCGCATAGTGTTATTTGGCGTCGAGACATATTGGGCGTTTACAAACATGCCGGCTCCGCATGGCTGCGAACTCCGCAGTTTCGCGGGATGCCCGGGCCAGATGGGAACCCGGCGGTCTCGCGCGATGTCGAACTATGATCAGCTTGAACGACAGGAGACCATCATGCGCAAAGTGCTTTTTTTGACAGCGGCGTTTGTCCTGCTGACCGGATGCTTCGATCGCGAGTCAGCAGCGAATCCGGCCGACAACGATGCCGGCGTGGTCCAGGCAACGGCCAACGCCGATGGAAAAGTCGTGAAGACCGATACGCAATGGCGTAAGCAATTGACCCGCGAACAGTACCGCATCACGCGCCAGGCTGGGACGGAACGCGCCGGGACCGGCAAATACAATGATCACAAGGCCGATGGCACCTATCATTGTGTCTGCTGCGGCCAGGATCTCTTCCACTCGGACACCAAATTCGAGTCCGGCACCGGCTGGCCGAGTTTCTATACCGCCGACGAATCGAAAGTTGTCGGACACACGGATCGCAGCCACGGCATGGTGCGTACAGAGGTGGTCTGCAGCCGCTGCGACGCCCACCTCGGACACCTCTTTCGCGATGGTCCCAAGCCGACCGGTTTGCGCTACTGCATCAACTCGGCGGCGCTCGATTTCGTCGCAGCCAATGCTGCAACGACCAAGGCCGAGACGAAGACGACCGATGAATGATAGTGCCGTTCGTCATGCGGGTTCCGTTACACCGACCCTACCGAACCATCCAGGACCAATTAATTATTCTTCCGGGCCTTCCCCATTTCGACATCCTTCCACTGCCTAAACCACCGGGCGTACGATGTACTCGCCGGTCGCCGCACTGAAGGCCATCTGCTGTACGGTGATATCCATTTGCACCGACGCGTCTCGGAGGATAGGCAGACATTCGGCTACCGACCCGGGCCGGCCCTTGCGCAGTTGTGACTGGACGCTTTCGAAGCGTCCGCCAGACGTCGATTCGAGCTCGCTGTCGGTCGCTGCTGCCGTCTCGTCTGCCAGCAGGATGTAATCGTTGGTGACTATGATGCAGCCGTTTTCCGGTCGGCGAATCGCGTGTTTTGTCGGTGTTCGCTCAATGACCGCCATCTCGCCCTGCTCAGTTCCCGTAAGCAGCAGCATGCAGTCGGAGACGATCGGCGTGGTCGCCAGAGTCGTCACTGCATCATCGAAGGTTGCGACATTTTCCAGTACCGACCGGATCAACATCGTTACCGGGATCGAGAAACTTGCAGGCTCGTTGCTGGAAACAGCGTTTAGTGTCACGGTGAAACGCCCCGGAGCAACCGCGGAAAACGCCCCGAGAAACCCCGGCCACGTAACAACAGAGAAGCGCCCGGCCGGTGCCCCGGTGAAATGTGCCAGCATCGTGAAACGCGACAGAATATCCAGTTCGGTCCACCAGTC
>CAJWLW010000524.1 GCA_913042885.1 uncultured Lentisphaeria bacterium
TTGCGCGAGACTGTCGACACCTTCTTCGACGACGGCCCGCTGGTCAACGATCCCGATGAGACATTGCGGGTCAATCGTCATCGCCTGGTTCGCGCAGTCGTCGACCTGGTGATACAGGTGGCGGACTTTTCCGCGATTCGGGAAGGTTAGCAACCGATTCCGTACCCCCTGGACTTTTAGCCCTGGACCGCACCCTCGGTCAGTCCGCTGATTATTTTCCGCTGGGCTATCAGGAAGACGACGATCACCGGCAGCGCCGCCAACGTCAGCGCTGCGCAGGTTTGCGGAATAGCCAGGCCTGTGTCGTCGGCGAAGTTTCGGACCGCCAGTGGCAATGTCGCCAGTTTCGTTGAGCGTATCAAGACCAGCGCGAAGACAAACTCGTTCCAGATCATGACGATATCGACCAGTGCGACGACAACCAGTGCCGGCACACTGAGCGGCAGCATGATCCGCGTGAACACTCGCAGGCTGCCGCAGCCGTCGATCGCGGCGGCCTCGACCAGCTCGGAAGGCACCTGCGCAAAGAAGCCGCGCAAGTAGAATACCGAAAACGACAGGTTGAAGGCGACGTATACCGCTGCCAGGAAAACCAGCGACAACCAGCTGCGGGAGATAGCGAGATCGGCTTGGATCCGGTAGAGCGGGATCAGAGTTGCGTGCACAGGCAGAAACAATCCGGCCATGAGCGTGATCCACAGAAATTTCTTGCCGATGAAGTTGAAGTGGGCGAAGGCATAACCAGCGAGCGCCGCGAGCGCCAGCAGCACGAGCACCGCTCCTGCAGTGACCACCAGACTGACCAGCAGACTCGTCGAGAAATTCGACTTGGCGACCTCTGCGAAGTTCGCAAGCGTCGGTTGCAGCGGCAGCGACCAGATGCCGGCGGTGACCGCTGCGTCCGTCTTGAACGCGGTACAGACGGTCCACACCAGTGGCAGTACGCCGACAGCGACGGCGATCCAGAGAATGGCCAGACGTGCAGTGCTTGCAGCTTTCATTGCCGACGGTCGCTCCACCGTTTCAGTTGCAGCATGACTACCGTAGTGCCCAGGGCCAGCACGACGAGGGCGACGGCGATTGCCGAGCTGTAACCCATGCGGTCATGGACGAATCCCATTTTGAACAGGTAGGTTGCCAGCAGCTCCGTGGCGTGATCGGGATCACCGCCGGTCATCAGAAATACGACGTCGAAATACTTCATCGATCCGACAATCGCCAGAGTTGCGGAGACTATGATCACTGGCTTCATCAGCGGTAGGGTGATGTGCCGGAAGCATTGCCACTCGGATGTGCCGTCGATGCGCGCAGCTTCGTATACCTGCCGGTCGATCATGCCAAGGCCGGCCAGGTACAGGACGGTGTGGAATCCGATGAATCGCCAGGTGACCGCCAGTAGAATGGCGCTCAGGCTCCAGTCCGGGCTGGCCAGCCATTCTGGTACCGAGGCGGTGATCAGCGAACGCCAGACCAGTGCGATAACGACCGTCGGCAGGACGTACGGGAGAAAAACGCAGGTGCGCATGAAGCCGCCCAACCTTCGGGTACGTTCGAGCAGGACTGCCAGCAGCATGGCGATCGGCAACTGAACGGCCAGCGAGAAGGCGACAAGTGCGAGGTTGTGCGCCAGCGAGCGCCAGAACACCTTGTCTTTGACCATGTCGAGGTAATTGCCGATACCAGCCGGCGTCCAGGCTGGCGCACGTCCGTCCCAGTAGTGAAATGACAGGTACAGCGAATAGGCGAGCGGGATGGCGATGAGCGGAAGATAGACAACAGCGGCGGGCGCAGAGAACCACAGGCCGCGCAAATCACGGCATCGCGTCATGGCTTTCGCCTGGCCGTTGCAGCCATCTTCGAGGCGGCTTCCTGCGGCGTGGCCGTTTTTGCAAACAGCGCCTGGGTCGTGTCTTTGTGCATGGCGGCCAGCTCCGGTGGCAGGTACTGGTCGTAATACAGCTGAATCGCTTCCGCTTCGAAGAGGATCTCGGCGGCGATCAGCGTTACGGGCTGGAGCATGGGGGTCGCAGCGTCGCGGGTCAATGCCGGGATTCGTCCGGTACCGGCCCAATCTTTCATGCCGTCATCATTGGTCAGTTCCTGCAGCAATGCGATGCAGTCGTCGCGCTGCTTTGTATTTGCGGCGACAGCATAGCCGGCGTTGACGCCGCCAATGGCGATTCGGTTCCATTTTTCGTTGCCCATGCCGGGGAAGGTGAAACATCCGAGCTTCTCCAGGATCTCCGGTGCTTCCTTCTGGGCGTGCGCCAGCATCCAGGTGCCCATCAGGATCATGGCAGCCTTTTCGTTGAAGAAAAGGCGTCGGGCTTCGTCGTAATCGATGCCGTTGAAACCGGCGTTGAAGCAGTCGGCATCGACGAGTTTCTGTATCTGCTGCCCTGCTTCGATGAATGCCGGGTCCTCGAACCGTCGTTCCGCAATCGGCGTGGTGCCGCCGGCGCGCGTTGCAAAGTACATGAAGTAGAAGGCGCCGGGCCACTTCTTGGAATTCCCCAAGGCCAGTGGCGTGATGCCCTGCGCTTTCAATTCGGTGCAGACGCGCTGGAATTC
>CAJWLW010000525.1 GCA_913042885.1 uncultured Lentisphaeria bacterium
GGTTCGGGTGATTGATGACGGCGGCGCTCTTAGCTTCGCGGATAAATCGTTGCTCAATGTTCTCGCGCAACTGTGGATTGGCCTGTTGCGCCACCAGTTCACGGTTCATGAATTTGATAGCCACAGGGCGGGACAGCGTCAGGTCTTCGGCGAGAAATACTGCCCCCATACCACCCCGGCCCAGTATCTGACCCAGGCGGAAATGGCTGATCGTACTGCCGGTTTCGTAAACTACGTTCGACATCGGCTGTTCTTGGGCTGTAACTGACGCAATGGCAGTAAGTAAAGCCGCTGCCGGTACGGGTGCATTTGTGCTTGTATCACTATCACATTAGGTTAGGCGACACCATTCCAGTGCAATATAGCGAGGCCGGTGCAATTCACAACCGGTCCAGCTTGCCGCCTGGCAGCCTCTCCAAGCTGTTCGACGTCTGTGTGCGACCAAAGCGCTGGCGCCTGTATCGTAAAGAACCGGATGGAGTGAGATCGAATCAGGGATGGCGGGTCCATGGACAAACATGTAAAGACGACGACACCGAAATTGTCCGGGCAGGATTCGCTGATCATTTCGAAGACGCAGATCGTTCGCAAAAGCTCGATCATCTCTTCGATTCTCACTGATGCGGCCAGCGGCAGTGGGTCCACAGGTGAGCCCACTGACGCCGAACGGTTTTGCGGCGATGATCGCTGGCGCACCGCGGACGACGGGAAATACGTGACGAAACACAAGATTGCCACCGGCGGTATGGGGGTGATCTACCATGTATTCGATCAGGATTTCGAGCGGGATTCCGCCATGAAAGTCATCCTGCCTGAGATCACGCATGACACCGTGGCTCTCGACAGTTTCAAGCGCGAGGCCCGGATCACGGCACAGCTCGAGCATCCGAACATTATTCCGGTGCATGACCTCGGGTACCTGCCCGGGCACGGCGTTTTTTTCACTATGAAGCTGATGCAGGGACAACCACTGATCGATCACCTACGACAGATCGAGATCGGCGACGGTGAGTTCCTTCAGAAATACGACTTTTTCACGCTGCTCAGCACTTTCCGCAGAGTTTGCGATGCCGTCGCGTTTGCCCATTCTCGCGGCATTGTTCATCGCGACATCAAGCCGCACAACATCATGGTCGGCGACTTCGGCGAGGTCGTGCTGATGGACTGGGGACTGGCGAAACGCATTTCCGAGGAGGAACCGCCGGTAGCCGGCATGGCGTCGACTCATGGCAACGCCCAGGCCACCGAAATCGGCGTCATCAAAGGCTCACCGGCTTACATGCCGCCGGAGCAGGCGCACGGGCGCGTTGACGAGTTCGACCAGCGCAGTGACATCTTCCTGCTGGGCGCGACGCTGTATCACATTTTTACCTTCTTCCCACCCTATCTGGGCGACGACATATACGACATCATCAAGCGAGCGCAGATTTGCAATTTCGTACCGCCGAACGAGATGCCGACTGGTCGTCTGCGTATTCCCGACGAGCTGTGCGGCATCATCATGCGATGCATGGCGGCCGACCGCGGTGACCGGTACCAGAAGGTAGAAGAGTTGATGGTGGATCTCGACACCCTCTTGCGGGGTGCGATGATCGTTGACCACCAGACGTTCAAGCCGGGCCAATGCCTCATGCGTGAAGGCGAGATAGGCACGGAGTGCTACGTCATCGAAAGCGGTGAGGTGCGGGTCGAGAAAGGGCTCAGCAGCGAGCCCATGACACTCGGGACGCTGACCCAGGGTGATATCGTCGGGGAAATGGCTCTGATTACCCACGAGCCGCGTTCGGCCACAGTCACAGCGGTGGAGCCTACTGAAGTGCTCGTGCTCACCCAGGAATTCTTCAACCGCAATCTCAAGCAATTACCGCCGTGGATGTCGAAGACGATTGTTGCGCTGGCGCAGCGACTGAATAAGGCGAATACGATCCGCTATGATACGACGACAATCGAGAATGACGGCGATGATGGGGAATCGTGACATGCCCATCCACCTGCGTGACGCGAAGTAGCTGGGAAAGCCCTTACCATGTCTTGATCCAGCATCCGACTGCCGATGCCTGCCGGTCTGCTCTGCGGCTTTGGGTGCAGTACGATGCAAAGGCCGCCGGCCGACACAGCGTCGATTCCCGTATCGGACCACGCCCGGCCGGCCTTTCCCCCAAGGCTTGCCGGAAGACATTCGAGCACATTTTGGCCAAGCCGGTTTCCGGTTCGAAGGCCCGGGCATAGATCGGGATGTGCCAGTTGCCCTCCGCGTCGCATTTCACGGAGGCGGGGAAAAGGACAACGAAGCGGAATCCTTTTGCCGTTTGTAGTCTCTTTTGTGCCTTCCTGGTGTGCCGGATTCAAGAGCGCACATCCTCACTGCCCCAGCACATCTTTGTAGTCAACCGCTGTGTCGATATCCTGAAAAATGCCGGGCTCATCGATGTCGATACGGACAACGTTGCCCGTGTGGGCGCCGATAATTCGCCTGGCGCCGTCATCGCCGGTCAGTTGCAGGAGTTCGTCGCGATAGTCGCTGCCGAACAGCACAGGATTGCCGTCACGGTTGTCGTGATTCGGT
>CAJWLW010000526.1 GCA_913042885.1 uncultured Lentisphaeria bacterium
CGCTCTCCAGAGTCGGGGTCACGATGCGGTAGGTGAATGGGGCATCAATGGAAAATAACTCGAAATACTTGCGGTCGCCTTCCTTCTCGAACATGTCGTAAGTCATCGGCCCGTCGGCGAATTCGAAGACTATCTGGGCCTCGTTCGGACCGCGATTGATCTCGACGTCTATTACCAGATCATCGCCGACGGCGACTTCGAGGGAGCCCGGAGTAATCGACAGCCCGGTGAACTCGCCTTGCACGAGGTCGCCGAGGCGAGCCGAGGCCTTGTCTATGATCGGCAGGTTGGCAAGCACCCAGGCGAGGCCCAGCCCGGCAAGAAAAACCACCACCAAAGTCCGGGTGCGAACTGTGGCGCGTGCCACGAGTGGGCGCAGATGGGTCTTTTCGATCTGTTGCTCAACGTCGGACAGGAGCGCCTGGTGCAAGCCGGTGCGCTCGTTTTCCGGGGTGTTGCGCAGCAGTTCGACGGCACAGATCAACGAATCCATGAGCTCGGGTTGCTGGGCCTCGACGGTAAGCGCGACGTCGCGCGCGTCCGGCAGATGGGTGCTGAAGCCGATGAGGCGGACAACCAGGTAGATGACGGCCGCCGCCGCCAGAATCAGCATCACGGGAAGCACGGTCGGCTCGCGCAACGGCCACATGGTGTCGACGAGGCCGAGCACAAGTGACGGTGCGAGGAACACGATCACCGCCACAGCAAACAGCAGCAACAGCTTCTGCCGGAAGAGAAACCGGGTTTCCTGCCCAACCTTCTGTATTAGCGTTGACGATTTACCTGCCATTTTCGCGACTGCCTCGGAGCCATGCCTCGATGAATTTGTCGATGTCGCCATCGAGAACCCCAGCGGTGTTGCTGGTTTCCTCTTCGGTGCGAAGGTCCTTGACCATCTGGTACGGATGCAGGACGTACGAACGAATCTGGCTGCCCCAGGCGTTGTCCTCTTTCGGACCGGCAGCGTCTTTCTGCTGCTGGTCGCGCTCGGCACGCTGGCGCTCATAAAGTTTCGAACGCAGCACTTTCATAGCGGTCGAGCGGTTCTTGTGCTGCGAACGCTCGTTCTGACAGGTCACGACAATACCCGTAGGTTGATGCGTGATGCGAATGGCGCTGTCGGTGACATTGACATGCTGTCCCCCGGCGCCGCTGCTGCGATAGGTGTCGATGCGCAGGTCTTTCTCGTCGATCTCGACCTCGACGTTATCATCTATTTCCGGTGCAACCTCGAGTGCCGCGAACGAGGTGTGGCGCCGCTTGTTGCTGTCGAACGGTGAAATACGCACGAGCCGATGGACGCCACGCTCGGCCTGCAGGTACCCAAACGCATACTCGCCGCTCACCACCACGGTTACACTCTTGATCCCGGCCACATCGTCCTTCTGCAGGTCGAGGATTTTCACGTTGAACCCGCGTCGCTCGCTCCAACGCATATACATGCGGTACAGCATATTGGCCCAGTCACAGGACTCGGTGCCGCCGGAACCGGCATGCAGGCTGATGATCGCGTTGTTTTTGTCGAATTCGTTGCCGAGAAAACTGACGAGCTCGAGCTTGTCCAGGGCTTCCTCAATCCGCGACGACTCGCTCTCGGCCTCGGCGATCATATCGGATTCAACGCCTTCTTCTTCCGCGAGCTCGGCCAGTACTTCGAAATTTTCGACATCGCCGGCAATCTTGTGGAACGGCTCGACGACATTCTTGCAGGCACTCAGTTCGGCAACGGTTGCCTGGGCAGTTTCCTTGTTGTTCCAGAAATCTGGATTGGACATGGTCGCTGTAAGCTCGGCGACGCGTTCGCTCTTAGAGGAAACCTCAAAGAAACCCCCTGAGATGCTCGATCCGATCGGTGGCTTTGCGCGCACTGATTTTCAATTCCTCGAGTGTCATCTCTGAGTCTCCCAAACACGGGGTTAAACAACTGAATAACGTAATACACGACACAACAAGCCAAACTTCATAATATAGCATGGATTGTCATCCGTGTCCTCGATTTTCCGGTGGCGGGCAGTGACCGAGCAATCCGCAATTGATTCAGCCGGAAAATTATGTGTTCGGACAAGAGAAGAGAGGCTGAACACGATGCACAAGACCGGACATGTAAAAAGTCGGAACAGGCAAGCCATGCCGTTCGCCTGCCTCCCCGTACCGCTGGATGCTGCAGCCATGGCAGCATCCGATTCCCTCCCGTCTCCGGTCTTCGATGTTCTCCCGGTTCATTATTCTCAGCGCCTCCGTGTTCTCAGAGAGTGAACGGATCAAGCAAGGTGCAACGAGTGCTCAGCATTCCGCCGGCGCCGGTCCCATATTGATGACGAGAAAAATTCAAGTTGGCATACTACCGTTATATCAACAGCCTTGGAGGAGTTTATATGCGCTGTGTGATACTTTTGTTGCTCGTTGGTCTCGCTGCCGGCTGCAGCACCACAGTGAACAAAGCTTTCTATCAGCCGACCGGCAAAGTTTACCGGACCCCGGACAAGGATGACCTCGACTATGAGGACGTTGCTTTCGCCAGTGCCGACG
>CAJWLW010000527.1 GCA_913042885.1 uncultured Lentisphaeria bacterium
GACGATTTCGAACTCGACGATTTCGAACTCGACGAAGTAACTCTGCGGCAGATCGAAGAAGAAGCACGGCGCAGCGTCGAAGCGGAATTTGCCCTCGACACCGACAAGCTAAAGACCGTCGAAAGTGAAGAAAAGTCGTTCGATTTGGACTTCGACCTGGACGCGGAGACCTTGCGCCAGATCGAACGCGAAGCTTTGGAAAGCGTTGGCCTCGATCCCGATACCGACCTCGAACTCATCGCCAGTGTCGATGAACCTGCCGCCGACGGACTGCCGGACATCGATGACGTCATCCCCGAGATCCCGGCCGACGTCTCGGCTGGCGACCTTCTGCCGCCGTCATCCAGCGGTGCTGCAGTGGCCCGGACTGCGGCTTCGGAGAAAGCCAAAGCCAAGGCGAAGGCCAAGCACGTGGCGCTGGCAAAGGCGCACTACACAGCGATCGCCCGGCGCAACAGCATGGCAAGCGCATCCTCCATGGCCGTTGCTGCCGACCCGAAAGACAGCAAGACGATCATGCTGGTCGTGGGCGGTTGTCTCGCCGTCCTCATCCTGATGACCGTGATTGTCGCACTGATTACCAACTCCGGCCGCGATGATGGCCCTGGCGGCAGCGAAGTCAGTGCCGTTGGGCGGCCGGGGACGACAAAAGACGTGTTCGCCGAACTGAAACGCGATATCCGCAAGAAGACCAAGGTGATGACGCCGGAGAATTTCAAGGCGGCGATCGAGCAGGTAGAAGCCTACAAAGCGGAGCATCCAGAAGAGGCTGAGAAATGCGATGCCGAGCTGGCGCGTCTGCAGCAGCAGCTCGACTTCGTCAGCGGCGGTGCCACGGATCCCTGAATCCCCCTTTTGGAAGCTACTGGCCGGTACCGATCGTCCAGCCGTTCTGTTCCGCGGCTTGCTCGATGCTCATAGCTTTCTGCCCCGACACGTGGCCGTCCACAAACATCACGTTCATCCACGCATAGTCGTGGTTCGCGGGGTCGCAATAGGCCAGCACCGTTGTCGTTGGATTGCGGTTCGTATCCTTGCAGCCGGCACCGACGTAGACGTAATCGCTATCGGCTGCACTTTCGGACATGGGCTCGGCGCTGGGACAGCCATAAACCTTGCCGTTCATGAGGTATTTCTGCTCGTGCAACTGCGCCAGGTTGTCCGGAAACCTGCCATGTTCCACATCGTCACCGGCGTACATGATCAAACCCAACGCGATCTGCTTGAGATTGCCGGCGCAGTTCATGCGGCGGGCCTTTTCGCGTGCCTGGTTAAGTGCCGGCAGCAGCATGCCGGCCAGAACAGCCGTTGGCACGACAACCGCCGGAATCACGATAATGTTGCTGACACCGGTACTGGCGTTACCGGTGAAATAGAAGCCGTCTTCGCGATGCTCGAACACACCGTAGCTGTGAAAGCCCTTGGCGTCGTCTACTAATGCCATGGCGACTTGCACACCGCCGCTATCCGGGTCCGGAGCCTGTTCCAGCGCTTGCTCCATGATGTCGGTAATGCTGCTTCCGAGACGCTCGCTGACGTAATGGAAATTGACGCCTTGGGTCGGCACGTCGCGCGACAGCAGCTTGAACTCATCGGTGCTCGTCAGCCCGTCTTTGCTACCGTCGAGCACGGCCATTGCCTCATCGACGATATCAGCGTTTGATGCCAGCATGAGATAGCCGTGGCTTTGCGCCAGGGTCGGTTCGAACTTGATCGGCACCGGCACGGGGATCGGCATGGTCACCGCTTTCATGGCGGCTGTATCGGTACGGCGCACACCGATATCCGGTGGCACCATGGAGGTTGCCAGGTCGTAAATGGAACTGTCCTTGACCTGGATGACAATCATCAGCGCGATATCCGGGACCTGCAGCTGACCGTCGGGGCCGTCGAACACCTGAGTCCGTGATTCGTCGATAGTGAACACCACACCGATCTGGCCGTCAATTGACCCGATCAACTTGTCGAGGTCGATACCCATGGACTGCAACTGCGCTTGCTGCCTGTTGAATTTCGTTTGTGCGTCCGGAATACCCGAATCATTGATCATGTCGCCAAGCCACTCCCAGCCGAGCTGCCCGTCGAAATCGCTGAAGCAGGCGAAGGCAGTGGTCGCTGGCAGCATCCTGAGGGTCTCCAGATCGTGCGAGCGGCTGCCCATAAGGTCCCAAAACTTGCCGCGCTTCGCGTCCGCATACCGGTGGAACACCGCCTTGTTCAGGTACAGGTCCTTTTCGCGGGGAAAGGTACTCATGCCGACGCCGCTCAACTGGGCAATGCCACTCTGCGAGAAGCCATTGCCAATGACCCTGTATCCGTCCTTGATCTCACCCATTGTATTGCCCGGGAGATCACCTGCGAATGTGAACATCTCTCGCATGTCGTCCCAGCTGCGGGCGATGTCTTCGATCCATTCCTCGGTGCTCAGGTACATGTAAAAGCTGCCGCCGGCATCGAGATGTTTAGTGGCCGGAACGAAGCTGGTTTTTTTCGCTGGTTCCCTTGTAACTTCGATGGTGCCGCC
>CAJWLW010000528.1 GCA_913042885.1 uncultured Lentisphaeria bacterium
CTGTTCGCGCATTGGCGGCAACTGACTGCTTCCGAGCTGGCGGCCGGGAACCTGCCGCTGTGGAATCCGTACATCTTCGGCGGCGTGCCGCTGCTCGGCGGTTTCCAGGCGGCGGTGCTGTACCCGCTCAATCTGATCTACCTCCTGCTGCCCACAACGACAGCGATCAATTGCGAATTCATTCTGCACCTGATGATCGCGGGCAGCTTGACATACGCCTGGCTCGGGGGTCACGCGCTGCAACGCCCGGCGCGGCTATTCGGGGCATTGCTTTTCGCCTTCTCCGGGCCCGTATACACTCGCATCGCGGGCGGGCACCTGCCGCATCTCGACACCATCGCCTGGGTGCCGGGCATCCTGCTGGTTCTCGATCGGCTGCGAACACGACCAACGGCGGTCTGGGTGACTGCTGGCGCGGTAATCGTCGCACTGCAGCAACTGGCGGGTTTTCCCGAGATCGCCTTCCTCACAGCCTTATTCGCCGGAATCTACTGTGTCCTGACAGGCTGGGCGGCGAGCGCCGATATTCCGGAACGGCGCTGTCGTGTGCAACGGTTAGGCCGTTTGCTGGGGCTATTCGCCGTTGTTTATCTTATTGGTGCGGGGCTCGCGGCCATCCAAATTCTGCCGGGTCTCGAGGCTGCCGCGGAATCCACGCGCAGTACCAGTGTCGACTATGCCACGGCATCGTCCTACAGTATTGGCTGGGATTCATTGGCAACGCTGGTCGTGCCATTTGTCTTTGGCGGCAGTAACGACGTCACCTACTGGGGACGATGGTACTTCCACACGAACTGTCTGTTTTTCGGCGTCTGCGGGCTGCTGCTGGCCACTTACGGGCTCACCTGCAAACGCTTCAAATTCCGCATAGCAGTGATCGTCATCGTTGTCGGCGCGCTGGCAGTGGCGCTCGGCAGCGCGACACCGGTGCACCGGCTGTTGTACGATTGGCTGCCGATGTTCGGGCGCTTCCGTGGCCCGGCCGACACGATGTTCGTTGCCCATCTTTTTCTGGCGTTGGCGGCCGCGGCAGGGCTGCAACGGGTATGCAGTGGTGCAGCTGAATCGATGAATTCGGACGCCGGACGACAGTGGCGGTTTTCCGGCATAGGCGTCGTCGCCCTGGCAGCAGCTGCCGGACTGGCAGCAGCTGCATTATTCGTTTCACCAGCCGCCTGGCAATCGGTCATTACCAGTTTTGCCGAAAGCGGGCTGGCAACGCTGCGGCCGGAGGGATTCGCCCGCCCTGAGTTCGTTGTTCAGGCGATCGCGCTGACCCGCTCCTCGCTCACACAAGCCGCTTTGGTCGCCACGCTGCTCGGCCTGCTCTTCAGCCTGAACCGGGCACGTCGATGGTTGCCGGCTGCGCTTATGATCGTCGCCGGGCTCGAGTTGGCCCACTTTTCATGGCAGGCCCGGCGTCAATTTGCGAAAGATGACTTGCCGCTGCCGGCGCTGATGACCGCACAATTACAGGACGTCATCGGCGATGCACGCGTACTGTTCATTGACAGCGTCCTGAGCAACCGGAGCATGGCCAATGGCTGGCACGGACTTTGGGGCTACGGCCCGGACGTTGCGCGGCGCTACGCGGAACTTGTCGATGCCACACAGGGAAACAGGACGGCAAGGGTTGATGAATACCTCGACGTCAGACGCATTCATCGTTTGTTCGCGTTGTTGCGACTGCGATATGTGATCGGGGCGCCGCAGCACGTCATTCCGGGCGCAACAGAGGTGTACGCCGACGAGCAGTACAAGGTATTTGAACTCTCCGGTGCATTGCCGCGCGCCTTTGTGCCGGCGACTTGGGAAGTTGTGCCGGACAGTGAGACAGCACTGAACCGTCTGACTTCGTCGGATTTCGATCCTTCTGCAAAGGCCATCGTTACGGCCGGGGATAGGCCGGCATCATTGCCGGAGCATCCCCCAACCGTGGTCACGGGCGAAATCGATATATCTGCAGTACCCGATTACAACAGACCGACGATCCGTTGTACGGCTGGTGAACCCACGCTGATCGTCGTGACGGACAGCTATCGCCGCGGCTGGCGAGCGGTCGATCCGGACACGGGAAAAACGTACGACGTGTTCCCAGTCAACCATGCCCTGATCGGGGTCCTGGTCGGGGCGGGCACGCATACGTTTGAATTGCGCTACGAACCGGAAAGCCTGGCGACCGGCGCGAAAGTAAGCGCGGCGACGGCCGTCGCCTTGATCGTCTTACTGATTGTGCAACTGTGCCGTCGGCACCGTCGGCGTGTCGGCAGCGAAGGCAGCACGGCATAAATCAGATCTCGGCAGGCGGAGTTCAACGGAACGAAACATGCCGACAGTCAGCCGATCGTGGGGATGTCTACGTCTTTGTTGTCGGGAAGAAATTCGTCGACGAATGCTTTTTCAAAATCGTAAATATCGCGAAAGTCGTTGATTGTGTCTTCATCACTGGCACCAAGGAGATTGTGGCTGACCATGCTGAAGACGATGTTGCCGAAGTCTTCCGTGCAATGGATGCCCCACTC
>CAJWLW010000529.1 GCA_913042885.1 uncultured Lentisphaeria bacterium
GCCTCGATCTTCTCGGGGTTCCGGGTGCCGGCCAGTCGGAGGTTTCGGGCCTGCCCCAGTTTGTACTTCAGGTTCCACACGTCGTGCGCCGCAGCCCGCTTGAACGCGAGCTGCGCCTGGTTGTGCCGATCCAGTGCTTCGAAAATCTGTGCCTGCCAATAATGATAGTCCGGGTTATCAGGTTCCTGCTCGATCGCAAAGCGTAAACGCTCGAGGGAAATTTCGCCGTACTTCAGAGTGTCGATCTTTGCCAGGACAAGACCGGAATAGGCGTTGTACTGGGCCGATGTACGATCGAGCGATATCGCTTTGTCCATGAACTTCTTGGCCTTGGCCCAGTTGCTGTTGGCGACGAACGTGCGGCCCAGGCCATAATAGTACCACGCATTTTTCGGGTCGATCTTGATTGCTTTCACCAGGAGATCGGCCGCCTTCTGCCGATCACCTGCGGCACCAGCGCCCATGTGGGTAAACGCCAGTTGCGCCATCGCTTCCGGGTTTGTATCAATGTCGAAGTCAGCGGGCAGGATGCGCGGATAATCCGTCGTACGATGAGCAACAAGCAACTCGGTGATGAGCTCCGTCGTGCCCTGCTGGTACAACCACTTCGGCGCATTGAACCCGAGCAACAGCGTGTCATCCGTGTTCAATGACGCACCCTCGGTGTAGACCTTGACGTCGTCCGCGCCCATTTCGAAAAAATACAGCAGCCCGGCGGCCCCGTGAATTTCGAACTCTGCCAGGTCCTGTCGTACCAGGTCCCATTTGGCGATGCGCTCGTTGATCAGGCTGGTGTCGAATGTCAGCGGTTGTTTGCTGGCGATGATCATCGTGTCGGCCGACATCGTCTTCCACAGCTGCACGTGCGGGAAAACACTCTGCACCGAAGCAATCACCATCCGAAAGTCCCCGGGCGAAATCGAATAGCGCTGCAGCCATTGGCAAAACACGCCGTCGTCTTCCAGCCGGTCATGGGCCAACTCGTAGAATTGCTCCGAAAACAGATAAGCCAGACCTGCCATCCACGGATTCGACGGCTCACTGATGATGATGTCGTACGGTTGCCGATGCACCAGCAGATGATTGCGACCGTCATTCACGAATATCGTCGTCTTCTTGTCCTGGTAAGCCTGGCGATTGATCCGGTCGAAGTATGGCGCCGCATCCAGCACAGACTGCTCAATCTCCGCCTGATGCACCGTCTGCAGATCCTCGTGCGCCAGCACTGCTCCCAGTGTCGTGCCGCTGCCGAAACCGATGACCATCGCACGCTCAACCTTACCCGGATGTATCAGCATCGGCAGATGCCCGGACAACACCTGGGTGCGCATGTCCAGACCGGTCGACGCATCGGTCTTGCCGTTGACCTTTATGTTGCGATGGCCGGCATGTTGGTCGACATTGACAATGCTCACCATACCCTCAGCGTAAAATTTGGTGTCACGCCCGTAGATCGACGATAGAATTTCCGGTATCGTCATGCTCAGGCTCTGGAACGGCCGGATGTGCAGACCCGCCGTGATCAACCGCGAATCCCAACCACTGCGATTGGCATTGACACCAAAAATCAGGATCAGCGCAACCAGTGCCACGGGTGCCAGGCGCCAGACTGTGCGACGACGATCCATCAACACCGCCCACAGCCCGATACCGCCGCTCACCACAATCGTGATCAGCATCGTCGTGTGGATGCCGAACGAACGGATAAGGATAAACCCGGCTGCCAGTGACCCGATGATATTACCGAAACTGTTGTACAGGTATAAACGGCCGACACCCTGCGAAATCCGTCGCGGATCGCGCGTATACAAAGACACGCTCACTGGAAAAAGTGCACCGAAACAAAACGCCGGGATCAGCATCAGGGCGCCGCACACAAAAAACCGCATGAGCGACAGCAGACCGTGATATTCGACCGTCATCGCAAACAGTCGCAGCGTGACGACGTCGACATACTGGAACAGCGGCAAGGCGATCAGGGCGGCCAGCGCCACTGTAAGCTGCATCCAACCCCAGTCGGCGGGATGCGCCACTCGTCGCGTCAGCAGCCGTTGAAAAACCGCGGCACCGATCGCCAGGCCGAACAGAAACGTTGCCAACATGATCGTGAAGGCATATGTCGAACTGCCGCACACCGTTGACAGCGTGCGCGTCCAGGAAACCTCGTAGGCCATCGTCGTCGCCCCGCTCATGACCAAGGCCGGCAGCAACCAGCCGGCACGCTCACCAGATGCCGTCGCCGTGCCTGCCAATTCTGTGGACACCGCAATTTCCGGCTCGGGCTCGGGTTCAATCGCCGGCATCGGCTGCGTGCGTGACGACAGCCAGATCGCCAGGACGCCCACCACGACGTTGACGACGACCGCCACGGTCAGCGTGCCGCGCAGGCCGATCAATGGTAACAGCCAGAACCCCGTCAGCACGGTACCTGTGACAGCACCGATGGTGTTGAGTCCGTACAACAGCGCGGTACCGGAGCCGATCGTGTCCTTGCGACGAATGTAGAAGCG
>CAJWLW010000530.1 GCA_913042885.1 uncultured Lentisphaeria bacterium
CAGAACCACTGCCTTAGACCGGATACGGGCTGGTAAAAATAGTCGTAAAATACTTATTTATAAATAGTTATGAATTATATTCCAAGCCGCCGCAGGACGAATGCCGGCAGGGCGGGCCGGAAAAATCGGAAAAAAAGTCCCCGGATAACCGTCAACCCCCTCATTTACAGGAAGTTCCACAGCGAATTATGCCGGTCGGGGGGATGGCCGAAAAAAGGGTATTTCCGCGGGTCAAAGAGAAGGCGCCAAGGGGGCTGCACCCTCAGCATCGATGAAGGGGGGAGATTACGGATATACGCCGTCGAGGTGGAAGCGCAGCAGCTTGGCGAGCTCGGGGATTTCCTGGTCTCGCACGTAGCGGCACTGGTCGATTTTTTCCTGCACCATCCTGGCGTCGTAAACGATGCCGTAGCAATAGCCGTAGCCCAGCATCGGGTCGCGGTCAATCAGCGGCAGAGCGCGCTCGCTATTGGCGATTTCCTCAGTCAGAATATCCTGCAGTTCAACGAATTGTGAATCACGCAAGGCCTGGTCGCCGCCGCCGCCGAAGCAACGGTCACGGAGCTCGTAGAAGCGCGCGAGATTCCAGGTCGTACGGAAATGGATGGCGAAAATATCGCCCAGCCCGAGCATCGTCGAGGCCTGCGGGTTTGCCGCCGGCATGCTTTGGTGCAGGAGATCACAGCCGGCATCCCAGGCCTCGACCGTTTCATGGATCATCCCGATGAACCGCTCGACCCCGACCGGCATGGTCCACAGCAGATCGGAGACGTAGGTCGGGGAAGCATTGGCGTCTACCTCCTGTATTCGCGTTTCGTCGCTGAAGCTCTCCCGGGCATCGCCGCGGAGGGCACGGAAGCCGCGGTGCAGGCCGTAGTCGTTCTGGACATCGAGGATGAACGGATGCGCCGGGCCGGTAAAAATCGGTCCTTTCATGTAGTACTGTCGCCCACCGCAGAGCGTTGCCGAGTAGGGCAGCAGCGCCCAGGCGTCGCTGAGCCGGCGCCAGCCCTCGAGGATCTGCGGCGCGAACATGCCATACTCGCGGCGGCACCAGGCCTCGAGAAAGGTGTCCACGTCGATATCCTCCCAGACGGACGCCGCGAGGATTTCCTCGGCCAGATTACCGTTGAACCCGAAAAATCGCCAGTGCGAGATGTATCCGGCGACGCCGTGCGCCTTCATTTCGGCGGCGCGTCTGGCCCAGCGATAGGGCACCGGAATCATCGGGTGCTGAAACATGAGCGGTGTCGTGCTACACTCGATCTTGGCATAATGCCGCTTCCCGTGCTTCGCCAGCGCCTCGGTTTGCGCCCTGAAAACGCTGCTGGGTCCGGTTTCCATGATGTTGTAATCGAAGAGTGACGCGCCGGTTCGCGGATGCCGATCACCGGTGGCGAGGTTGGAGAGCAGCTCGACGTCCGCCGACAGGCCCTCGATCATCTCGATCTGGGCCTTGTCCTCACCGGACCAGGCGAAGGCGCTGTACGGCCAGCACATGACCGTGACCTGCGGATCGACAGACTTGACCGCGGCGCCGATCCGGTTCATCAGCCCGGCGACGTCGGCCGAGGGATTGCGACTGCTGCAATTGGGGCAGTTGGTGGCGCCGTCGTAAGGCGGAGCCGGCCGGGTGTAGCAGTGGATGAAGCCTTCGCCGCCAACGACGAACACGAGGCCGCCGAGACCATCGACGTCGCGGCATATACCGGTGAACGCCTGCTCGTAGAACGTCAGGACATCCGGATCCGAACTGCACAGGCAGCAGCCCCGGAAAAAATCTTCCATCATCGTGCCGAAAGAGCCCCTGACAGCGGGGTGCTTGCGGAAAACCTCGTGATCATCGGGTAAAAACGGCGACATGACCACGAGGTACACGTCGATACCGAAGCGTGCAGTCCGATCGATGAAAGCCTGCACGTCCTGCAGATAGGCGTCGCGCCCGGGCGCCGTCAATTCGGGAAGCTGGTCACCGTGGCAGAATTCCCAGAAATTGGCAAACACATGGATGCCGTTGATGCCGAAGAAGCTCATCAGCGTGAGATAATCGTCGGAGAACTGGAACTCATGGTTATCGAGGCGTTGGGCGGCGGGGAGGAAAACGGTATTGCCGATACGCGGGTGGAAGGCCGGGGTAAACGTACGCTCCCCGACAGCAACGATCGGGGCACGGCGCATTGCGAAATCATGGAGCAGCCGCATGGCGCCAGCCAGCAGGCCGCGCTCGCCGGCCGACTCGATCATGATGCCGCCGGCCGTGACAGTACGCCGGAAGCCCTCGCCTGCAGGTGCATCTGCAGCGATCGCCAGGGTGATGGCCGGCCCGTCACCGGCGGCCAGCTCGACATCCATGCAGGCGCTGCAGAACCGGCGAAAGGAGCCAGCCGCCTGCTCAAGGCACGGTGTGGCGGGGATCGTCAGCGACCATTCCGGAGTGACTTCCACGTCGTCCGGATCCGGTGTCACCCCGGGGTCACG
>CAJWLW010000531.1 GCA_913042885.1 uncultured Lentisphaeria bacterium
GACCCGGTGCGCGGTTCAGAACGCCATACACACCGCCGCATGGATGTCCAGCCGCGGCAGGACGGCACGGACCCATCCATCGGCATAGTCGAATTCAAGCGGTCCGCCACTCGGGACCAGCGTGACAGCCGCAGGCTGCCTGTTCGTTCGCACCCGAAACGGGATGTCGAACAACGGCCGGACGTCTTCAATCAAATGATAATGGTGGCCGTGCCAGAACGTCTCTTCGCAACCGGCCCCATGGTTGAGGCAGAACTGAACGAGATGCAGGACGAGCTTGCCGTCGACGGCCATCAGGTTGGCATCGACCCAGCCGGGCGCCTCGACCCTGAGCGGATTGGGGTCGAGCAGCTCCAGCGCAGCCAGCAGCAGGTCCCGCAGCCACGGATGCGAATGGCACCAGTATGCCCGTGCCAGCGAAGCGGCGACAAAGACCGCTTTGCCCGCACCACACTCATTGATGGTTATCGCCGGTGCACTCGGCGCACGACGCGGCGGCAGCACGCTGGTCCGGTGCGTCACGCCCTTTGTCAGATCGAATTCATCGATCGGATCGAGAAGCGAACACAGCGGCAGGGCCGTCGTGCATGCATAGTGCATGGGCCGCTCGTGAAAAAGCAGCGGCGTTTCGGGGGAGTCGGGAACGGTGAGCCGGCCATCGAGCTTGACGTAGCACGACGAGAACGGTGACACCGACAAATCCTTGATGCCCAGGATATCGCGGAGTACATCTGCTTCACCGGCAACCAGCTCGTTCCCCTCAATGACGGCATGCCCGCCGGCAGCGATCCAGTCGGCCAAACGCTGCCAACGCTCGGGTCGCCACAACCGTGTCGGCGCCGGCACGATGATTACCTTGTACGGCGCATGATCATCCATAAGACGGTCCAGGGCCGTTTCGTCGATGATGTCAAACTGGCGATGCCCCTCGATCAGTGCTTTCGCGGCCCCGACCGTTTGCGGACTGACCGTGACGCCGTCGGTCTGCAGGACGGCGGTGTGGGTCACCGCTTTCGCCGCCACGAGCCAGGGTTCGAGAGCCTTGATTTTCTCAAATACCTTGCCGACACGCCGGAATGTCTCCGGCTCCATCCGGCCCGACGGCCGCAGGTAGTCAGCGACCGCAACGGTCGAGCCGTGGGAGGCCGTGGACAGCATTTCGGTCTCGAGCATAGCGGCCGGCTTGGTGGTCAGTTCGCCCCAGCAGCCGAAGAAACAGTAATGATTGGCGAGAACCGGATGCGCCTTCGTCCGATAGTAACGCGCGTAGATACCGGCGTTCAGATAACCCGCGTATTGCTCCTGCCAGTGGATCGTGCTTTCGTAGAGATCCATGTTGAAGACGGATGTCAGCACCTCGCCGGCATCGGGATCCTCGGCGTAACCGCCGCACATCACGACCGTGTCCGGGGAAATCTCTTCGACCACGGCTGCCACCTGCCGGTACAGCTGCGCCTTGAGGTGCGCGACCGTGGTCTCCCACGGCCGCGGATCCGCCGCCAGCGCCTCCAGATCCATGCCGACTCCGCAGATCGCTTCAAATCGCTCGCGGCACTCGTCGCACGGGCATGGCTGCGCATCGCCCATGGTGTCAAAAAACAGACCGTCCGGCCGATAGCGCTCGCAGATCTCGCGGATCTGGGGAATGAAGTACGCGTCCATGTACGCCTGATGGAAACCGACATTGCCCCATGGCGCCGGTTTGACAGGATTCAGGACGGCGGGATTCTGGTTGCGCCATTCCGGGTGTGTCCGCGCGACATAGTCGTCGGCGAAAGCGGAGTAGTAGATGACGATGGGAAGATCGTGCTTGCGTGCTTCGTCAACGACCTGGCCGGTGAAGTCGTCGTGGATGTCGCGATGTCGATGCCCGACCTCGGTCGGATAGTAGCAATTGCCGAAGTGGTCCTTGGCAAAGAACACCATCATCTGCGCCCCGGCGTTCGCGACCGTCTCGACGATCTGCGCCGCCGACCAGTCATAATACAGTTCTTCGCCCGGCACCTGCCATTCCGGATAATGGGCGTCGATAAAGACAGCGCGCGTGAGTTTCGAGATATCGATCGTCATGGGGCGCTCGGCTGGTTCAAAGTTACTTATAACTACTCAGGTCGTATGAGGCCGGCGGCCCCGGAGATTCGGGACAACCATAGAAGAAGATTACTCCCCCGCAGATTCAGGACAACCGCAGATGGCGGAAAACATAGAGCACAGAGGGGAAATTATTTACTTTTCTTCTTATCGGTTTTCGTCATCAGCTGGATCAGCAGATAGGCTAACTGCAACAGGTAGTAGCAGTTCTTCCAGGCGAACTTTTCGCCGCCATAGGTATTTCACAGGGATTGATGGACGTCATTGGGCGATTCGCGAGCACCCGGATCGACATCACTTCGACCAGAGTGAATTCGCGAAGACCGCAGGCTGGAAGCCGACGCTACGGGTCGAATTCAGACGGTCAGCTGCGTTGGGG
>CAJWLW010000532.1 GCA_913042885.1 uncultured Lentisphaeria bacterium
TTCAGGTGCCGCGTTCCAGACGCAGAGCGAGGCGTTCCGGTAAGCCGGCGTCGAGAATCTTCTTCTGCGCCGTTTTGATATCGTACGGGATGCGATAGAGCGTCGCGACATTCTCGTCGGTGTCATAGACCACGAAAGCCGCACGCCAGTCGCCGTCACGCGGCTGCCCGACGCTGCCGACATTGATCAGGTATTTGTGGCCCGGCTGGATTTTTATCTCTGTATACTTGCCACCCTGGATCGTGCCGAACTTCTCGAACGCCAGCGGTACATGGGAATGGCCGCAGAAACAGATCTGTGAGAACTGATAGCTGAAGCTGGCGCCGGCGGAAAGCTTGTCGAAGATGTAGCCCCATTTCTTGGGCGAATCGAGAGTTGCATGCACGACCGTGATTTTGCCGACCTGCATTGTCAGCCGGAGGTTGCGCAGCCACTCGCGCTGCTCCTCGGTCAGGTGTTCCCGAGTCCATTCGATGGCCATCGCCGCCTGCGGGTTGAAGCCGACAAGGTCGCTATCGGCGGAGGCCTGCTCGTCGTGGTTGCCCATCACCACGCCGGCCAGCGGCAATGCCTGGATTGTTTCCATGCACAGGCCGGGATCGGCATTGTAGCCGACGATGTCCCCAATGCAGAAGTACTTCGCGACTTTCAGCTTCTCACATTCGGCGAGAACTGCCGTCAGTGCTTCATAATTCGCATGGATATCGCCGATAATACCGTATCTCATAAGTCCGTTCCGTTTCCCGTCTCAGTTGTGGTTGAACTGCAGCGGTAACCGACGATGACAGCCGGCACAATCTTCGCGCCGGGTGGCTAATTCACACCAAAAAAAGAGGCACAAATATAGCAAATTTTCTGATTCCGATGATGAAATGGATAAGAAATATAATGTGCCATCATTATTAGTCAATCGCTTATCACCAAAAGCACTCGCGGCTATGTTGCATGCCATTGGCCGCATCCTATCCAGTCCGATTGACCCTGGCGCGGACAGCCGTATACTGCCTCCATGCCAGAGCTTCCGGAAGTTGAAACTGTCACCAACGCTTTGCGGCCCCACCTTGTCGGTCGCTGCATCACCACCGTAGAGGCGCGTACGACCCAATTGCGCACTCCGGTCGTGGTCCATCAGCACCCGGAAATCTGCGGGGCCACGATCATTGCCGTCCGTCGCCGCGCCAAGTACATTCTTGTCAAGCTCGACCGTCGCCTTGTCATCCTCGTGCATTTGGGCATGACCGGTTCCTGCCGCATTGTCACTGCGGCGTCCCCGTCTGTTGACCATGAGCACATCATAGTCTATCTCGATGACGGCATGACCTGGCGCTATCGCGACCCGAGAAGGTTTGGCATGTTCGAGCTGCATCCTATTGGAGAAGAGGGTTTTATCCCTGAATGCCTGGCTGCGTTCGGGCCTGAACCGCTGACTGCAGAGTTCACCGCTAAATATCTCCAGGACGTTTGCCGACAGCGCCAGAAGCCCATCAAGAATCTGGTCATGGACAACGCTTGTGTCGTCGGTGTTGGCAATATCTACGCCAGTGAAGCGCTGTACCGCGCTCGGATCCATCCGGGTACGCCTGCCGCCAGACTTTCCGCGGTACGCTGCGACCGTCTGGTCACAGCCGTTCGGCAGGTGCTGCAGGATGCCATCGATGCCGGCGGTACGACGATCTCTGATTTCCAGACGGTCGATGGTTCAGAAGGGAAATTTAGCCGCCACCTCGACGTCTATGACCGAGCGGGTGAGCCGTGTCATGCCTGTAGCCGCGACATTCGCCGGGTGGTTATGGCGGGTCGCTCGACGTTTTACTGTCCGGCGTGTCAGCGCTACTGACCTTTGCTGTTTCGCCGATTTCTTCGGGATCTGTGCCGACTGGCTCGTCGGCGAGATCGACGTCGTGCTCGGCGGTGCGGGAGATTGTCTCGACCGGCAGCCGGGACGGCTCCACCTGGTCGTTTCGCAACTCGTCCATCGCGTCGCGTGTCAGGTGTTTGAAATGATTCAGCTGCCGCTGCAGGTCACCATAGAGGCGGCCGACGTACCGCACCAGTTTCGGCAGGTCCTCCGGCCGCACGAAGATGATCAGTGCCAGCACCACGATGGCGATTTCAAAGAGACCGAGTCCGGGCATTGCTGTGCATTGGGTTCGGGTGGAACAAGGTAAATGTCGGGCGTATTGGTTCAGTAACTTATCCGAATTCGGGAAAAACGCGAAGCATCCGTGGCTGACCACTGCCGATCAACACGCATTCAAGGAGGAAATGCTGCCAAGGGAAACCCAAACACGCCACGGTGTCCCAAAGCTTGAATTTTTCCGAAATTAGGTTACATTTCCTGCCGTTTTGGGCGGTGTAAATATTGTCAATTTTGGCAACTTCAATGGTTCTACGGACACAGTATGGCTGACGATTTCGAACTCGACGATTTCGAACTCGACGAAGTAACTCTGCGGCAGATCG
>CAJWLW010000533.1 GCA_913042885.1 uncultured Lentisphaeria bacterium
CTGCCAATATCGGCTGGTACGGCACCGCCATGTTGTGCTACGTCACGCCGAAAGAACATCTCGGCCTGCCAGACCGCGAAGATGTGCGCGAAGGCATCGTTGCCTACAAGATAGCTGCACATGCCGCTGACCTGGCGAAGGGACACCCGAGCGCCCAGCAACGCGACGATGCCCTATCCAAGGCAAGGTTCGAATTCCGCTGGAACGACCAATTCAACCTGGCACTCGACCCCGAACGTGCCCGTGAATATCACGACGAAACGCTTCCAAAAGACGCCGCCAAAGTAGCACATTTCTGCTCCATGTGCGGGCCGAAGTTCTGCTCGATGAAAATAACCCAGGACGTCCGCGAATACGCGCGGGAGCACGGACTTTTGCCTGAACAGGCCATCGAGCACGGCCTGCAGGAACAGGCGCAGGCCTTTGCAAAAGCAAATAACTTCTAACGAATTATCGTAAACGCACGGCATCCGTGTGTTATTTTGTGGCACTATCCGGTAGTAGTTGTCCCGAATCTCGCAGATTTTTCATCGCAACTGCCCGACAAAACCATGCACCGACTCCCGATCCTCTCCCTGCTTGCGGTTTTCCTCTGCGGTTGCACGACTGTGCCGGTGACCAACCGGCGCCAGCTCACGCTCATACCGGCGTCGCAGATGCATTCTCTGAGCTTCCAGCAGTACGACGAAGTCCTGGGCAATGTGAAGCTGTCCACTGATACCAAACAAGTCGAGCAAATCCGCCGGGTCGGCAAACATGTGGCGCAGGCAGCCGAGTCGTTTGTCGCCGAGAATGGTATGGACATGAAGTTCGACTGGACCTTCAACCTGATTGAAGATGACAGCCAGGCCAACGCCTGGGCCATGCCAGGCGGCAGAGTCGCTTTCTACACTGGGATTTTGCCGTATTGCCAAGGCGAAACCGGTATCGCGGTTGTCATGGGCCACGAAGTTGCCCACGCTCTCGCAAAGCACAGCAACGAACGGATGAGCGGTGCCTTGCTGACGCAGCTCGGTCACGCAGCACTTACAGAGGCAATCAAATCCGAACCGGAACGGACGCGGCAAATATTCATGACCGCTACCGGCGTCGGCGTCCAGCTGGGGTACGTCTTACCATTCAGCCGGCTGCAGGAGTCGGAAGCTGATCGCATTGGCCTCATCCTCATGGCTAAAGCAGGATACGACCCACGTGCCGCCAGCGGATTCTGGCAGCGTATGGCCACCAGCGGGAAACAACAACCGCCGGAACTGTTGTCGACACATCCTGCCGACAACCGGCGCATCCGCGACATCGAACATCATCTGCCCGAAGCCCTGTCATACTACAACTGGCGCGGTGCCAATTGAATCACGTGCAACTTTTTCGCAGTGTCACCGTAACACCGCCGACAACAGGCAACGCCAGCAACTCTGGAGGACACTATGAAGCGACGCACAATTGGACCCGCCTATGAGCGATCGCCGGCCACAGAATGCAGCGAATGGACGAGCCGGAATTTTTTGGTGCTGCTGTCGGCTGTGATATTCGCGATGCTCTGGTGGTTCGTCGTCGACTGGGTAGTCGACAAGCTCATCCCTTTTATAGCAGATGACGAGGCAGCCCAGTACAGTTCACAGGACTCGGTGTGGATCGCGGTCAAGGTCATCGGTGCGGTGATTCTGGCTGTATTGGTCTGCAAATCACGGGCTAAGTGAGGCTCACTTTTTCTTGTTCGTTTATTTGCAATCTGAGTTACTGGACAATGCAGCGGCGCGTGGATATATTCGCCCAATGTTTTCATATATACGCGGGACGCAAGACGGGGGAAACATTCCCTCACAATCAAACAATCAAACAACTGCAAGCGCTTGCTTGTAACGTTTCAGGAGGTCTCGAATGTTTGGCTATGCTTTGATGATCATCTTTGCGATTGGTATGTATTGGGCCAACAGGCAGTATAAGACCAAAGGCGTGGCCTGGGGACGGCCGGTGGCCGGATTATTCGGCGTACTGGCACTGGTAATAGCGTTGTCACGAATCCTCTATGACCTGACCGGTTGCGAAAAAGATAAGCGCCAAAGTGCCATCCTCGGCAAGGAACTTCGTTACACCGACGCACAATTCCAATATCTCGGCGACTACATGAAGCGCAAGTTTGCCAAGCACGACGTTTTACTGATCGCATCGCCGAAAACCGCCGGTTCCAACGAATACGCTGACGACCGCCTCAACACCATCAAGGGTGCGCTCAAGGACGCGTTCGACGGTCGTCTGACCCTCAGCAGGACGGTGCATCTCAAGGCACCGGAGAACCAGGACGGCATGCCACCGATGTTCGAGATGATGTTCACTGCGGAAGCCTTCGACGAAATCGTCGCCGATAACTCCGACGCTACCCTGATTCTCTCGTTAGTCGGCTTGCCGATGAACTGGAAGGAAATGGAATTTTGGCAAATGGAGGACGGGA
>CAJWLW010000534.1 GCA_913042885.1 uncultured Lentisphaeria bacterium
CGTCGGCAAACCGCCTATGAGCGAATCCCGCTACATCATCGGCATTGATCTGGGTACGACCAATATCGCCGTCTGCTATATCGATACGGACGAAGGCGAAGACTACGAAATCCAATCTTTCCCGATTCCCCAACTGACGGCGGCCGGCGAAGTAGACACCCGGCCGCTGCTGCCATCCTTCTGCTACCTCCCGGGCCCCTCCGAACTGCCGAAGGGCGCCCTGGCCCTACCCTGGAGCAAAAAGATGGCTTTCGCCGTTGGTGAGTTTGCCCGCGAACAGGGGGCCCGCGTACCACACCGCCTGATCGCCTCCGCAAAGTCATGGCTGGCACATGCCGGCATCGACCGTACGCGTGCCATCCTGCCGTGGGGCAGTGAGCTCGATGATCAAATGATGTCGCCGGTACAGGTGACCACCGCCTATCTCGACCACATCCGCCAAGCCTGGAACCAACAGTTCAAGCGCCAGAAACCGAAAAAGCGCCAAGCACTGCTGCTCGAAAATCAGCAGGTCATCATCACGATCCCTGCAAGCTTTGACGAGACTGCCCGTGAGCTCACGATAAATGCCGCCGCCGCCGCCGGCTACAACGACATCTGCCTGCTCGAGGAACCACTGGCCGCTTTCTATGCCTGGCTGCAAAACCACGAGTGGGACTGGGACAGTGCCATCCGCTGGGGTCAGAAATGCCTGATCGTAGACGTCGGCGGCGGCACCACCGATCTTTCGATTATTCAGATCGACGACGAAGGCTACCTGCACCGCTTTGCGGTAGGCAGTCACCTGCTGCTTGGCGGCGATAACATCGACATGGCACTGGCTCGAATGATGGAGAAAAAGTGGGGCACCAAACTGGTCGCCACCGACTGGACACTGTTGTGCCAGCGCTGCCGCGAAGCCAAAGAAATCCTGCTCGAGTCACGCCGGGCAAAAACTGACATCACCCTGCTCTCGGCCGGTAGCTCCGTACTCAAGAATATTAAAAAAGCCGAGCTGCGCCGTACTGCCGTCGTCGACCTGTTGGAAGATGGATTCTACCCGGAAATCCCGGTTGATGAACCCCCGCCACGACGGCAGACCGGCATGCGCCAGATGGGACTCCCATATGCCGTCGATCCCGCAATCACCCGGTATCTGCTGGAGTTTCTGCATCAGGCTGCGAAGGTCGCAAACGATGAAGAGGACGATCACCCCTGCATGTTCCCCGAACGCGTCCTCTTCAATGGCGGCAGCATGAAGACGAAATTCCTGCGCCGCCGCATTCTCGACGCCATCGCCCGCTGGCGCCCGGATCGCGGGCAGCCAAAAGAACTCATCGGCGAAGACGTCTCGCAGGCAGTTGCCGTCGGTGCCTCTTACTATGGCTGGGTGCGCCGCGGTCATGGTGTCAAAGTCCGCAGCGGTCTGGCACATGCCTGCTATCTCGAAGTCGCGGATGCCGGCAACGGCACCCGACTGGTGACTGTCGTTCCGCGGGATACCAACGAGAATGTGCTGATTACCGTGCCTGGTGACTTCCGCGTTCAAACGAATCAGAAAGTGTTGTTCAACCTGTACACCAGCGACACGCGCCTCGACGATCAACCCGGCGATGTCGTGACGCCAGGTGATGACGAGGTCGAAAAGATCGCACCGCTGGTGTCGGTGCTGCCCGATGGCGGTAAAGATACCGAATCTATCGGCGTCCGCATCACAGCACAGCTCAACGACGTTGGTGCTCTCGAGGTTTCGCTTGAAGCAACTGACGGCAAGCTGCGCTGGCCGCTGCGTTTTGACCTGCGCCCGGTTGCCGAATCCACAGAACCGCCGCCGGCAGCCGCGCCGGAGAAGCCTGCGGTCATCATCGATGCGGAACGTCTGGCGGCGGCGACGAAATTGATCCGTGACCGCTTCAACAGCCCGGCCGACGAATTGCGGCCGCTGACGCGTGAGCTGGAAGAGGCTCTCGCCACAACAAAGGCCGACTGGCCGCTGCACGCCGTCCGTGCCATGGCCGATGTCTTCCTGGAGCTGCGCGATTGCTGCAACCGCAGCCCCTATCACGAGCGGCGCTGGTTCAACCTCACGGGGTACTGCATGCGCCCGGGCTTCGGGGACGTCGCCGACAAATTGCGCCTCCAGGAGTTTTGGAAGCAGTGGATCGTCGGGCCCGTGTACAAGCACGACAACGACGTGACCGCCGAGTGGTGGGTTTTCTGGCGACGTATCGTATCCGGGCTCAACATCGGCCACCAGACCACGATCGGCGTCGAGCTGGTGAAGAAGCTGTTTCCGGGCAACGCGTATGCCTACTACATTCGCGCCGGCGAACGGGCGCGCCAGGAAATGTGGCGTTGCCTTGGTGCCCTGGAATTGCAGCCCGTACACATGAAAATCAACGCTGGCAACGTCATGGTCAATCGCGATGACGACCTGCGCGGTTTCGAATGCTGGGTGCTGGCACG
>CAJWLW010000535.1 GCA_913042885.1 uncultured Lentisphaeria bacterium
TCGGTGAATTCCATGTACTTGACGCCGTCTTCGAACGTCGTCAGCCGTATCGGTTCCAGACCCCGTATGGCATTTATGAATTCTTCTTCGACACGCCAATGGCTCTTTTTAGACGCTTCGATACTGATTTCGTTCAATTCTTTGTCGCCGCGACGGCCGCCGTACAGTTTTTCAGCGCCGATATCGAGCAGCAGCGTGCCTTCGCTACCGTAGAGCCATGCGGTGTAGGTGTCCCGGGTGAGTCCGGTGACGCCGCTGAAGACGAAATGCGCCTGAGCGCCGCAGTCCATTGTCGCGAGGATGTCGAGGTGATCGGGTACGCGCACGGTTGCCATCTTGCCGCCGTCCTGATGCTGGCGTTGGGGCACGAAGACGCGGCTCATTGCCATCACCCGGCTGGCGTGTCCGACCCAGCGTGCGAGGGCCTCATACCAGATTCCCATGGCCATCGTGTTGTAGCCGCTCATGTCAAAGTCCTGCCGCCAGTGACGGACTGCGTCGGGGTCGACGAAGGTCTCTGCGGCGCCGCGGATTTCGATCGAGTAGATGTCACCGAGATAGCCGTCGGCGATGAGATCCTGAATGGTCTGATCCCAGGTCAGCGTGAAAGGCGATGGTACGATCTGGCTGATCAGGTGGGGGAATTGGCGCGCTGTATCGAGCATTTCGTGGGCTTCGTCGGCATTCATTGCCATGCGGGCTTCGCACAGCACGTGCTTGTCGTTCTCCAGTCCTGCGCAGCTCAGCGTGGCGTGCATATACGGCCAAGTACCGATGACGATGGCATCGACATCTTCGTCATCGATGATTTCATGCCATTGTCCGCAGACTTGTGGGATGCCGAAGCGGTCGGCGACGCGTTGCCCAGACTCTCGAGTGCGGTTGCAGACGCTGACGATTTCGATCCCGTCGAGCTCCTGCAGTTTCGGGATATGCATGTCGATAGTGTTGGTGCCGGCGCCGATAATGCCGATCCGAATCAGATCCTGTGCCATGGTAGATTGTCCTGTGCGGAATTGAGTTGCCAGGCGGCAAATGAGTGTCTATCGCCTTGTAAGCGTGTTGGAGCGAATAGTTTAGCATGTCATGGGCGATTGTAAATAGGCCCCGAACGGAAACACCCTGTACGCTGAAAGACGACCAGATAGCGTGTCCGCAGGCATTGGCTGAAGCCGATCAGTGTGGTATATTGCCGGGCTCGGGCGATTCTATCCAACCGTCTAACTAATCGCCGCCAACGTTTGTCTGGCGGTGTTGATTGTGGATGAACTGATGCAGGAAAATCACTTAGGCCTGTTGTGCGACGTGGGTGAACTGAGCGCCCTGCTGGGCAGCAGTGCGGACATCGAGACCTTTCTGCAGCGCATCGTCGAGGCTGTGGGCCGGCATATCGATGCCGAGGTCTGTACGATCTACGTCTACGAGGAAGCGGTCGGCGAGCTCGTGTTGAAGGCGACCGTCGGTCTCAACCCGTCGTCTATCGGGAGTATTCGCCTGCGCCTGGGCGAGGGCCTGGTCGGAACTGTTCTGGAGCGCGGGCAGATTGTGTGCGAGAAGGTGGCCAGCCAGAGTCCGGCCTACAAACATTTCGACGACATCAATGAAGAGCCGTTCGAGGCCTTCCTGGCGGTGCCGATTCTCCGTGGAATCGAGAAAATCGGAGTTTTGGTTGTGCAGCGCCGGGTCGGGCGCCCGTTCAGCGAGAACGATGGTATGGCTTTGCGCGCCACGGCATCGCAGCTCGCCAGTGCGATTGAGAATGCTCGGATCCTGATGGCGATGCGGACCCGCCGCAAAGAGCAGCGAGGGACCGATACAATTACCGGCCTGCAGATGATCAAGTGCCAGGTGGCGGCGGAAGGATTCATCGTGGCACCCGCTTTTGTCTTCGATCGGGACAAGACCTTTCGCATCATGCGCGAACACGGTTTTGTGCGAACCTACAACCTGGAAGACTTCGAACGTGCCATGGCCGTGACGGAGCAGCAGATGAAAGCGCTGCAGACGCGCGTCGAAGAGCGCCTGTCGGGTGTGGCGGCATTGATTTTCGACGCGCATCTGATGATGCTGAAGGATTCTGAATTCGCCGGCGCCATGGTTCGCCGTATCAAGCAGGGCGTCAATCCGCCGCGGGCCTTGATGGACGTTGCTGCTGAGTTCGTCGATGTTTTCTCCCACAGCGAAAATGCGTACATGCGCGAAAAGTCGAAGGACGTCGAGGACCTGGCGCTGCGCCTGTGCAACAATCTGGTTGGGGCAGAGCTGCAGTCGTCGACTGACTGTTCGGGGCGCATCGTCATTGCTCGCGAACTTTACCCGTCCGAGATGCTCATGTTATCGACGGAGAACGTCGGCGGTGTGATTCTCGTCAGTGGTGGTGCGACATCGCACATCGCAATCCTGGCGAATTCGCTTGGCATCCCGATGGTCATTGCCGACCG
>CAJWLW010000536.1 GCA_913042885.1 uncultured Lentisphaeria bacterium
TCGCGCCCGAAATTGTCACCGTCGGAAAACGGATAAACCGAAAGCATGAACAACCCCCGGACGTCCGGCATACGTTCACGTACGGCGATGGCGATATTGCCGCCTGAGCAGATGCCGACGATGACCATGCTGCAGACTCCGCAATCGGACTTGAGATGCTCGGCGGCAGCAACGGTGTCGGCAGCCATGGAGGCGAGGCAGGCATCAGGCGCGGCGCCATCACTCTCGCCGCGGCCGCGCAGGTCGAATCGCAGACTGCAACAGCCGGCTTCTCCAGCAGCGCGGGCAAGGTGGGTCAGAAGGTTATGCGGTCCGCCACGGACGCCGCCCCAGCCATGAACGAACAGCAAAGCGACTGGCTGGGGATCGGCGACGGTTGTCAGAATGCCCCGAACCGCCTGACCGTCGACAGAGAACTCGACCGGCCGCTCGTTGACCTGCGGCGAGAGCGCCACGGCAGTATCGAAAGGGGGGGCCGTCACTCTTGCAGTGCGCCCTCGGCAGGCGCGTCTTGTTCCGCTGCGGCTGGCGCCCGGGCCGGCGGCAGGTATTTATCGAGCCAGGTCGTCTGAATCTCGTAGGCGTACAGTGCCGGGCGGGAACCGTAGTAGAGCACGAAATTGTGCCCGCCATCGGGTACGATCTCGTAGGTGTAATTCTTCTTGAATTTCTTGAGTTGCTCGATCAGATGCTCGTGCGTATCGTGAAAGATCCCTGAGTAGCCGCCGCCGATGAACAGCAGCAACGCCGCCTGAATATCCCCGGCATTGTGCACGATGCTGCGCTCCATGAGTCCGGGAAGCTGCTCTTCGATTGGCAGGTCGATATACTCCTCCCAAGACAACCAGTTATTGTAGCCGTTGCTGAGCCGGTCGAAATAATAGCGAAACGGGTTGGTAAACCAGGCGTCGTAGCTGACCATGCAGGCGACCTGATCGCCAGCCCGCGCCAACGTCAGGAGGCCGACCCCGGCCCCGAAGCTATGACCGATGATCCCGAACTTCCCGGGCTTCACTTGCGGCAGCTTGCACGCACCGTCGACCATGGCCAGGGCATCGTTGACTTCGCCCTTGAGGTTCTCGATCTCGCCTTCACAGACATACTCGGGCTTCTTGGTGTACCATGAGGCGAAGAGGTTTTCACCGCGCAGCGCGGGTGCCGCTATGACGTAGCCGGTGCGTGACAATTCGGCCAGCCACGGCAGCGAATGCGTCGGCACACCATAGGCCGCACCGTGGAGGTAGAGGATAAGCGGGAACTTGTCGTCGCGTTTCGGATACAGGACGACACCGTACTGCGTCAGTTCGTCGGCCTCGAACTCGACGATGCGACAGGCGATATCTTCGTAGTCGCGGAGGCTGAGGCTCTCGAGGAATTTCAGTTCGACGCCGGACGGATTGTCGGGCCAGTCGGCCTGCGGCAACGCTTCAGCAGCAGCGATCGTGGCCTGGCCGGCTTCGAGGATGGCGATCTTTTCCTCTTTCGTCATCGTCGGGTTGGCAGCCTCGGCCTTGAACCAGGCTTCGAGCGCCGTCTGCACATTCATTCCGTTGCGCATCGGCTCGCGCAGATCCGTGAGAAACGCCTGCTGCGCGTGCCATACTTCGTCTTTGCGCGTCTCCCACGGCCACGGGGCAGCGTCGACGGTGCCCATGAAATCATCATTATCCTGGGCAACCGTGGTCACGGTAAAAAGCGTGACGACAGCGAGGCGTGTGAGGCTACGCCTCCAGACAGAAGTTCCTGGTCGCATTGAGCAACTTGTCGGCTTGGTAGTGATCAAGACGGCCCCAGAAGGGTTTGTCATGAATGACGCGCAATTCGAAGCCCTGCCGGTCCGCGCACAGATCGGCGAGCCGCTGCCAGTTCAATGGCAGTTTGCGCGCGCCGGTGACATGCAGGATTAGGACGTCGCAGTCGGGAAGATTATTCAGGGTCGCCATCAAATCAAGCGACGCCAGCTCATCGGCCATCGTCGCGGAGATGGGGAAACCGTCGAAATCGACAACATTCGAGTCCCGCCACAGGGTCTCACGACTGTATTCGCCAACCTGACCGGCGCCGATGGCTTCCTTGATCTGTTTACGACGGATCATTTCGTCCAGATAATCAGCACCTGTCGGCAACGGTTCCCACAACACGAAGCGGCGAATACACGTGTGGGACGACGGAGATCCTTCAGCAGATGCGCAACCAAGCAGCAGGTTGGCGCCGAGTCTGGCGCCGATGCCGGTAATTTTGGCATCGGCAACAGCGCCCTGCAATGTTTCGGCAGCGACGCGGCAGTCAGCCTGCCAACCGCTGATCGTCGCGGCGGCATGGGTACCCGGGCTGTCGCCGGTACCGCTGTAGTCGAAGCGCAACGAGTCGATGCCGTCTTGCTGCAGTGCTGTAGCGGTTTCGAACAGCAACCGGGCGGCACACTTGCGCTCTTCACCGA
>CAJWLW010000537.1 GCA_913042885.1 uncultured Lentisphaeria bacterium
ATCACAGCCTCGTCAACTGCAGCAACGTCGGCCCCGAAGCCTGGGCAATGGTGCAACCTGAGGTAAACGAAGAAAGCATCGTCGAAGTAGAGATTCTGTGAAGAGGGAGGTTTCTGCTGTCCGAACCCGGGCAGAATACGTCGCCACTCTCCTGACACCTGGGTCCCATGAACATCAAACTCGCATACGATCGTGACGGCCTCGACGTTACTTTGCCACTCAACGGTGAGCACCTCGAAATCGTCGAACCGAAATTCGTGCCCGGCCTCGAAGATTCCCCTGCCGCCCTGCGCCAGGCCCTGAAAACCCCCGTCGCCGGACCACCGCTGCGCGATGCTGTCGGACCGGACGACACCGTCGGGATCATCTTCAGCGACATCACACGTCCCTGCCCGAATCACCTGATCCTGCCGGCCATCCTCGACACACTGGACAACGTCCCGAACGAGCGCATCACGCTGTTCAATGCCCTCGGCACGCACCGTCCCAACACGCCCGACGAGCTGCGCGGCATGCTCGGCGACGATCCACGCGGCGGCGGCAAGATCGCCGATGTCTACCGCATTGGCAACAACAACGCCTTCGATCGGAGCACCCAGGTACTCATCGGCACCAGCGCGCGCGGCAACGAAATCCGGGTTAATCGCGCCTTCATGGAGTGCGACTTCAAACTGCTGACCGGCTTCATCGAGCCGCATTTCTTCGCCGGCTTCTCCGGCGGCGGCAAAGCGATCATGCCGGGCATGGCTGCTGAAGACACGATCCTGTCGAATCACGGTGCCGACAATATCGACAACCTGAATTCCACGTTTGGCGTGACCACGGGCAATCCGATCTGGGAAGAGATCCATGAGGCAGCGGCCATGGCCAATCCATCTTACCTGATCAACGTGGCACTAAATGCGGACAAGGAAATCACCGGCGTCTTTGCCGGCAACTGGATGGAGGCTTACCTGGCCGGAACCGAGTTCGTCAAGGAACACGCCATGGTGGCAGTCGATGACGCCTTCGACATCGTCATCACCTCGAACTCGGGATACCCGCTCGATCTCAATCTCTACCAGGCAGTCAAAGGCATGGAGGCCGCCGCCAAGATCATCCGCCCGGGCGGCACCATCCTCATCGTTGCCTCCTGCTGGGACGGCATCCCGGACCACGGACTCTTCGGCAAGCTGCTGATGGAGTCAGAGAGTCCGGCGGCCGTGCTTGAGCAGATTCGCACCCCCGGGTGGTCGGCCCAGGACCAGTGGAGCGTCCACGTCCAGGTACTGATCCAGGAGCGTGCAGAAATCCAGGTCTACAGCGACAACCTCAGCGACGAACAGATCCGCGGCTGCCATTTGACCCCTTGCCGTGACATCGAAGCAAATGTCCGCGCCATGCTCGAGAAGTACGGATCAGACGCCCGCATCTGCGTCCTGCCGGAAGGCCCCCAGACGATTCCCTACGTGCCGTAGAAACGTCGCCCGGCATCGATCTCATGCTTCCGACTCCGAGCCCGGCCAAGCAGCCGGAAGGCTCAGGCAGACAGCGGATGCGCGGTGCTTTAGTTGCTGGGTTTTGCACCCGTGCTTGGAGGCACTCCGATGTGTTGAGTTTGAAAGCTGGGCGATACAATGCGGAAAGGGGTAGTTTTTGCGACCTCCCCTCCCTCAATTCGAAACAGCGGTGTAGAAAATTCTCGGCTTTATTGCAAATGCTTTTTTTTCAAATTCGCATTTTTTGAGAGGACTCTTGAGAGGCTTTCATAGGGACATAACCGGTAAACTATCGAAATCCGTATGTAGCGTGCACCGGGGACCTACTGCATTCCAAGAAATGCTGTCACAGTTCTATATCAAATATTGCAGTCAGGACCAGCCATCATTCGGAACCATCAATTCGATTCTTCAATATGGTGTGCACTTCTACATAAGTGCTGTGCATGGCAATTCCAAGCGTTTTTCTTTGGCAAACAACCTGAATCGCGTTACCATAAACAGGTAGGACCGGGTTGAACCTTGGGCTCACCCTGACGGTCCGTGTACGCCGTACATCATCCGACAATCCTTTCATGCCGATAAAAATACAACTCCGCCAGCCACAAGACGGCGCCACGCCACCGCCCCTGCAGCGCTACACCTGGCCACTGCCCGAAGCGCGCATCACCGACGAAACCGTCGACGCCGTGGCCTATAGATGGAAGGATCTGGAAGTCCTCAACGAGGACCGCAGTCGGCCGGCGCCGGTCCGGTTCATCTGGGATTCTGTAGGCGACAGCAATACCCGATATGAACTGAGCGTGTCCCGCAGTCCCGATCTTGCCGATGCAATAGTCATCGACAAGCTCACCGACTGTCAGGAGGATGTCTATCACCTGTACCTCGACACACGATATTTCTGGCGCGTCCGCGTCCTTGACAGCGCGGCTGCGGAGTCCGCAATACAC
>CAJWLW010000538.1 GCA_913042885.1 uncultured Lentisphaeria bacterium
ATGCCGCCATGGCGGCGAGGTGTTGCCGTGCCGCAGCGTAGTCACCGGCGGCGACGGCCGCCATCACCTGATCGTGCAGCCGATTGCCTTCGATTTGTTCTTCCGTGCCCTGGCCGAGCAGCTTTTCGACCTGATTCGACTTCGACTGGGCTGAGAGTTTCGGGATCAGGCTGTGGTAATTCATGTCGCGCTCTTCCCGGCGCTTGAGCATGTAGATGGCCGTGATCGACACCAGCGACGAGATGATCACGAAACTCAGCAGCTTATGCTTGCGCAGGTGTTTCTCGAACTTTTCACCAGGTGTAAGGTTGCGGACGGACACCGATCTGCCGGCCAGGCAGGCTTCGAGATCCGCAACGGCGGCAGACATAGCGGCGTAACGCCGCCCAGGCTCCTTTTCGAGCATCTTCATCAGTACGGCGTTGAGGTTGCGGCTGATGCCGCGGCGACGGTGTTTCCGTGCCGAGGCCGGCTCAACCTGGCACACGGTCCGGAACACCTCGGGCAGCCGCATGTCATCACCGATTTCATAGGGCAGCTTGCCGGTCAGCAATTCGTACAGGACTACACCGAAACTGTAGATGTCCGACTGGGCGGTGACATCCTTGGCGTCGTGGCCTGCCTGCTCCGGCGACATGTAGCGCGGTGTGCCGAGCACTGTGCCAGACATCGTCAGGTCGGTAGAGTCGACGGCCTTGGCAAGGCCAAAATCGGCCAGCAGCGGTTGTGCGAATTCGTTGATCAGGATATTGGCGGGCTTGAGGTCTCGGTGGATGATACCATGACTGTGCGCAAACTCCAGGGCCTTGCCAACCGCAATACCAATCTGCAGACCTTCGCTGATCGACGGAAGTCCCGTTTTTTGCACGTGATCACTGAGTGTCTTGCCACCCAGCACCAACTCCATCGCGATGTAATGATGCGAACCGTCGTGACCGGTGTTGTAGATGGTAATGATATTGGGGTGACGCCGCAACTTCTTGGCCGCATCCGCCTCGCGCAGGAACCGCTGGAGTTCGTGCGGGCGCAAGGCCGGCGTTACGGTCAGGACCTTGAGGGCGATTTCGTCGCCGCTCACTTCGGCAGCACGATAGACGATCCCCATCGCGCCCTGGCCAAGCAGACCAAGGATGCGGTACGGACCGATGCGCTGGATCTCGCCAAGGATCTGTGCCACCATACGATCCGGGGTACTGATCCGTTCCATCAAAGTCTTGTCGCTGTCACCGCCGAGTGAAGGATCCGTCTCGTCATGTGGCGACGACTCGTCGGCCCATGCTTCCACCTGTTCCAGCGAGGCTTCGATCGTGGCGTCCTCCGTCGATTCCACCTCTCCTGTGCATCTCTGCGCCTGCTCGGCATCGGTCTCCGTAGCGGCCCCCTCGGGCGGGGGTTTGTCTGAATTCTCAGCCATATTCGACCTTGCTGGAGTTAGAGAATGCCGCGGCGCACGGCTTCGAACAGCAACACCGTAGTCGCCTGAGCCACGTTCAACGACTCCGCTGTACCCGGCATCGGGATGTTGACATGACGCGCCCCCTCGACGTTGCCGGTGCCGGCGGCTTCGTTGCCCATGACCAGGACGTTGCCGGCAAGCGCAAAGGCGTCATCGAAACAGTCGATTCCCGCATGTGGCGAGGTCAGCCAGATGTCACAGTCGGCGACTGTCGCCAGCCAATCGCGGACAGCCAACACGTCGTCGAATATAGACAGGGCCACGTGAAACTGTGCACCCATGCCCGCGCGCATCGCTTTGGCGCCCCAGGCATCCGTCGTACCGGCGGTGGCAAAAACCTGGCGTAGACCGACAGCGTGACACGAACGCAGAACCGAACCGAGATTCCCCGGATCTGCAATACGGTCGAGAACGAGAAAAAACGGGACCTCCACCGAGGCGGCTGCCGGTTCCGGTCGCCGCAGAACAAGAAGCACACCTTGCGGTGTCTCGGTCTGTGCGAACTCCGCAAATTCGGCTTCGGTTACGACATGTACCGGAAAATCAGACTCGGCCCCGCACCAGAGCTCCGCCGCCGCCGCCTCGCTGACAACGCCGAACTCGATCCACTCGGGCGCGGCCTGTACTGCCTCGCCACAGACGTGCCAGCCTTCGCAGACGACATAGCCACCCTTCTTGCGGCCCTGTCGTGACTGCAACTGGCGCAGCACCTTCTGTCTGGCATTGGTCAACTGCATGTGTCGAATCCCGGACAATACTTCGCGGCCGCTGCCTTGTGCACCATAACATTGCCGCTTTCGTACAAAGTTTCCAAGAACAAATGGATCATATCAACTGGATACAGGTTAGAGTTTCACTCTAATCTAATCAGTGGCACATGTGGTGGCAACGGTGGCACGGCATTATATTAGGAAGCCATCACCATCAATCCGGATAAGCATTCGAATGGCACTAATGTCTCAGGACGAGCG
>CAJWLW010000539.1 GCA_913042885.1 uncultured Lentisphaeria bacterium
TGGCCGATGTTCACCATCGCCTGCAGATGCCCGCGCCCGGCAGCCTTTCGATACCACACCACCGCCGTCGCAGAGTCCTGTGTGACGCCGACACCGTATTCATAGCAGTATCCCACCTTGGCAATCGCCTCAACCGAATCGTTGTGCACAGCCTGCCACAGATAATTCTTGACCTTCGCCGGATCGGATTTGACGTTGGGGTAGAGACCGGCGTAGCAATCCGCGAGCAGCAGTTGCGACGGCACATCGCCGCGACTGGCGGCCGCCTCAACATACTTCAAGCCTTCATCGGTGTTCTGCAGGTAAAACTCCTCACCCTCCCGGTTGCGGCCCTTGACACCCTTGATCAGGCATAGGCCGTATTCGCGCATACTGTCGAGGTTGCCCTTTTGCGCTGCCAACCCGAACAACTCTGTCGCCATGCCATGGTCGCCACGCTTACGGTAGAGCAACGCCGCATTGACATGGGCCGCTATCACACCACGCTTGGCAGCCTGCATGTAATATTCAATGGCGGTGTCTTCGCTCTGCGGAACACCAACGCCGCCCTCGTAGCACAGGCCCAGATTGAATCTTGCCAGCGCCACATCCTGTTCGGCGGCTTGCTTGAACCAGTAAACCGCTTTGACCAGATCCTTCTCGATACCAAGGTCACCAATGTAATACACCGTGGCGAGCTGCATCTGCGCTTCGGCATTACCTTTCGACGCCATCTGAGTCAGGACCTTGACGGGATTGAGCTGTTCGCGACGCTTGGCGCGGTCGCCTTCGTAGTCATCGGACTTGGCCCCGTCGGCCCGAGCCACTAAGTTAGAACAGACAAGAACCGCCAGGGCAATGCCCGGGATCAACAACTTTTTCATCATCAACTCCTCGGATTATGAATTCGCAACAACTCAATGACATCCTGCAACGCCTTGCTGCCGGCGAACTCGACGTGGCCGCAGCCGCCAAAACGCTGAGTAGCCTCGAAACCGCAGATCTCGGCTTCGCACAGATCGATCATCAGCGCGCTGTTCGTTGTGGGTTTTCGGAAGTTATTTACGGTGACGGCAAATCTGCGGATCAGATCGCCGCGATCATTCGAAATTTTCTCGAGCACGCCAGCAACGTCCTCGTGACGCGGCTCGACGACACGGCCGCTACAGCACTGGCGGCAGAATTTCCGCAGGCAGTACACGTTCCGACCGCCCGCCTATTCGCGGTGTTCCATCACCAGCCGGAAAAACGCCATGGCCGAGTCGCGGTACTGTCGGCCGGCACCTCCGACGGCGCAGTCGCCGACGAAGCCAGCGAAACGCTCCGTTTCTTCGGCTTCGAGCCGCGTTGCATTTCAGATGTCGGGGTCGCCGGTCTCCATCGGTTGCTGGCGCGGCTCGACGAACTCGCCGATTGCCAGGTGATCATTGCCATTGCCGGCATGGAAGGGGCACTGCCCAGTGTCGTCGGCGGCCTTGTCCGGGCACCGGTTATCGCTGTGCCAACCAGTGTCGGCTACGGCACCAGCTACGACGGCATCACAGCCCTCCTCGCCATGCTCAACAGTTGTGCCAGCGGCGTCACGGTTACCAACATCGATAACGGCTTCGGCGCCGCCTGCGCCGCGATCCGCATATTGAACACCACTTAAAATGCGTTCGGTTGTCAGGTTTCAGTCATGGCCCTGGCGGGCGCGCACATTTTGTCCCAATTCCTGAAACCTCATTCGTATTCCACAGGATCGACCGTGCCGAACTCGGCAAAAGCTTTCAAACGCTCGACGCATGCCGGACAGTTGCCGCAAGCCTTTTCGCCGCCACGATAGCAACTCCAGGTACGGCCATAATCTACACCAAGTTCCTGGCCGATTCGCAGTTCATCGACTTTCCGCATAGTCATGAATGGCGCCTGAATCTCCACCGCGTGCCGCCGGTTCAGCGACAGTACGCGATTGAGACGCTCGAGGAAATCGACTGTGCAGTCCCAGTAGCCGTAATCGTCCTGCGCCTGGGCACCGTAAAAGACCGTGCGGCAGCCGCGGCTTTCGCTGTACGCCGCCGCCAGTGACAGCAGAATCATGTTGCGGTTCGGCACGTACGTCGGCGGTTGTGACAGTTCATCCTCAGTCAATGCCGCGAGCGCCGGCACATCGATGCTGCGGTCGGTCAATGCCGAAGCGCCCAGAGTCAGATCCCCGAGCACCGAGACGTCGATCAGCCGCCAGTCCTTGACCGCCGCGAGCTGCTCACATTGCCACTTCGCCATCTCCACTTCACGGTCGTGCTTCTGACCATAGGCGTACGACACCCCATAGACTTCGTCATATCCAAGCGTCTGCACGACGTAGTACAACAGGGTGGCGGAATCCATGCCGCCGCT
>CAJWLW010000540.1 GCA_913042885.1 uncultured Lentisphaeria bacterium
GTGGCTTATCGGCTGGTTGGCCCGAACGATGCGGACGATGTGGTGATGGACACTTATCTTAAAGCCTGGAAAGCCTTGCCGCGGTTTAACGAGCGCTCGTCGCTCAAAACCTGGCTGTACCGAATCGCGCACAATTGCGCGATGGATTACCTGCGGGCCCGGGGCCGGCGTTTGGAACGGACCATGCCGCAAGACGAGGTGGACGACCGCGACATCGGCGAACTCGAGGACCAAAAGGCGTCGTTGCCATCGGCGTCCATCGAAAAAGCCGAGATGGTGACGGCGGTGCGCGGTGCCCTGGCAGAGATGGACGAGATGCATAGACTTGTGCTCGAACTGAGATTCATGGACGACTTGAGCTATGCTGACATCGCCGCGGCGATGGACGTCTCCATTGGTACAGTTATGTCGCGCTTGTTCAACGCAAAGCGAAAACTGCAGCGCATCATGCGGGAGCAGAAACAATGAAAAACATGCCCTGGCGGAAAATCGAAGAGACGCTCCGGGAAGCCGGCAGCGACGATGTGCCCGTGCGCGACAGCGACGCTTTCTGGGAGGCCTTCAAGGCCCGCGCCGAAGGCGAGACGCGTAACGAGCCGTCGCCGGCACCCGTTGTCCGCTTCCCCGCCTGGCTCAAGGCTGCCGCGTGCTTCGCGGTAATTGTGACGGGCGCTGCCTTGCTTATCCCTACTCCATCGAATAATAGTATTGTCGATGCTGAACTCAGTGAGATCACGGCGATCGAGGTTGCCGCTGCCCACGGCGAAATCACAACAGATGAATCGGCCGAGGGCACCATCGTGTGGGTCCACGGATTGGAGCTGGAGGATGCCGGACCAAACCAAATCAAAGCGTTTGATGTCGCTGCCGACCACAGCGCCGTCACAATCATGAACGACGAATCCACCAACAGCACGATCTTGTGGATTCACGGGATGGAATTGAAATAATGCGACGCACAATCAAACTGATGGCGCTGGCACTGGTGTTCGGCGCCAGCTTGGCGAACGCCGGCATCATGTCAGTCCGTCTGGTGCATGCGACCGACGCCGAAGTCGGCATAGATCCCGGACTGTCCGACATCGCCGCTATTTTGAGCAGTCTCCGGTTCGAGAGCTTTTCACTGCTTGGCTCTGATACGGTCCAGTTGCCGGCCGAAGACGCCAGGATCAAGATGGCGCAGGGTTACACCCTGACCTGCAACGGTACCCAGGACGACCTCGCCATCGAAATGAACCACAACGGTCGGGCGCTGCTGAAAACAACAGCAACGCTCAGACGCGGCAAACCGCTGATCCTCGGCGGCTTCCCGACCCGGGAAGGCAAGATCATCCTGGTGCTCAAGGTCGAATAACAAAGTTCTTTTCGAAGTCGCTGTCTGGCATTAGCCACGCGACGAAGCGAATTCCGCGTTTGGTACAACAGATCTCCACGTCCCTGCATGTGCCGTTGCCGAAACGGCATTTGTACTGAAGGGTGCGCGAGAACGAACGCAGACATCGGTTGTGTTAGGGGCATTCACTGTCCGGCCAGGAAGTGTCATGCAGGCTTACTTCTGGCGCGGCCGGGCCTCTGAAATCACCGGTGTTTCCGGCGCCCGGTCGGCGTTGTACTGGATATAGCTCTGCCACTTCTCCGGTACGTTGTCCGCATCGAAGATGGCGTCGACCGGGCACTCGGGGATGCACAGCGCACAGTCGATACATTCGTATGGATCGATGACCAGGATCTTTTCGTCTTCGTGGAAACAATCGACCGGACAGACTTCAACACAGTCGGTGTATTTACAGTCTATACATGGTTCTGTAACGATGTGGGGCATCTGCTCGATTGGCTCCTTTCTGCAGTCTGAAGAAGGTCGCTGTATACGTTAAGTATGATGCGGATTTCGAGAAAACCCAGTGCCGCACGGCTGGTTGCCGGAATTTGAAACCGGCGTAGATTACATCTGCTAGAAATAGACGCGCCCGTCTCACGCTTCCCACACCGCATGCCATATACCGGCAGGCATCCCCCCCCGGGGGCTGCGTCCAGCCCATGAGCGATCCCAAATACATCCGAAACTTTTCCATTATCGCCCACATCGACCATGGCAAGTCGACGCTGGCGGACCGGTTGATGGTGCATACCAACACCATCGACGAACGCAATTTCCAGGATCAATTGCTCGACGACATGGAACTCGAGCGCGAACGCGGTATCACGATCAAATCCCATCCGGTAATCATCAAATACGAAGCCCTCGACGGCCATACGTACACGTTGAACCTGATCGATACTCCCGGGCACGTCGACTTCAGCTACGAAGTAAGCCGCAGTCTTGCCGCCTGCGAAGGCGCGCTGATGCTC
>CAJWLW010000541.1 GCA_913042885.1 uncultured Lentisphaeria bacterium
ACCATGCCGTCGCCGCCGGGGTAGATCGTCGCGGTGACCCGCGCATCCGCCGCGACACGCACCGTAAAGTCGCGCATCGCATCCGTCCCCTGGTCCGCACCGGACGGACAGACCACGCCGCCGCCGCGAAAAGCGTTGTGCGCCACGATCACCGACCCCGGATGGGCATTGCTCACCGCCCATTCGTAGTAACGCTGGTAACCGGTCTTTTCGGCATCGATGAAGACGAAGTCGTACGGTCCATGAGGTGCCAGGGTCAACAGCATGTCGTGCGCATCACAGACATGGATTGTCACGCGGTCGCTGACGCCGGCGAGCTCGAAATTCCGCTGCGCCACATCGGCATGTTTCGGCTCGAGCTCGAGCGTTGTCAGGCTACCTTCCGGCGGTAGTGCCCGCGCAATCCACACGCCGCTGTACCCCCCCAATGTCCCGATCTCGAGGGCTTTGCGGGCCCCGCAGGCGCGCACCAGGAGATGCAGAAACTGTCCCTCCTCCGGTCGAATACTGATCGCCGGCAATCCGTGGGTTGGCGTTTCCTCATAGATACGGCGTAGGGCATCGTCCTGCGTTGCGAACAGCGACGTGATGTACTCGCTGTGTTGATCGTCGTATATGGCCATCGCTTGGAAATTCTCGACTGAGGTGTTGTGGTTTCAGGCGCTGCTGAGAGCCAGTGCCATATCGGCAACCTGGCGCATAGCTGCCACGTCGTGTACACGGATGATGCGGGCGCCCGCACCAACGCCCAGAGCAACCGCGGCGGCTGTGCCCCAGATCCGGGCGCCCGGATCGTCGATGCCCAGTGTTTTTCCAATGAACGATTTGCGCGACGGCCCGAGCAGGACCGGACGACCGTAGCCGCCGAACTCGGCCAGGCGCCGCAGCAGCAGCAGGTTCTGCTCCGCGGTTTTACTGAAACCGACACCGGGGTCGAGACAGATATTGTCTGGAGCTACGCCTGCCGCCTTGAGATCTTTCAGAGCCCGGACGAAGTACGCCTTTATCTCGCCGATCAGATCGTCATAATCGGTCTGCGACTGCATGGTCTGCGGCGTGCCGCGCATGTGCATGACGACACAACCGGCACCTGTATCCGCGGCCACACATTTCATCACCGGATCACGATTGAAGCCGCTGATATCATTAATGATTACGGCGCCCGCAGCGATGCTGTCGCGAGCGACCTGCGATTTCCAGGTATCGATACTGACCGGTACGTCCGTCTCTTTGCGAAGCCCGTAAATGACCGGGTGCACGCGGGCAAGTTCGTCTGCGGCGTTGACCGGTTCAGCACCGGGCCGAGTGGATTCTCCACCGATATCGATGATGTCGGCGCCGGCGTCGATCATCGCCAGGGCATTGGCGATGGCCAGGTCCGGCACGACGTTGTCGCCGCCGTCTGAGAATGAATCCGGCGTCACATTGAGAACTCCCATGATCAACACACGGCGGTCCAAATCGAATGAGTTGCTGCAACAGGTGAATTTCATAGGCCGGCAAACCGTAGAATAACAGTGATTCAGATCAGGAATAACTTGCCATTTGGATCATGAAAAGATATACCATAAGATATGAACCTGCACAATTTTGAATCAAAGGAGATCACCAGTCCAGCCTATGCGAAAAAATTTCATTCTCGACACCAACGTCCTGCTGTACGATCCCAACGCGATCAACATCTTTGCCAATAGCACAGTTATCATTCCGCTCGAGGTGATCGAGCAGCTGGACACTTTCAAGCGAGAGACATCACAGAGCTCGGCAACAATGCCCGGGCGGTCATCCAGCAACTCGATCTGCACCGGCAGAATGCCAAGCTCGGCGAGGGCGTCCGCCTCGACAACGGCAGCCTGCTGCGCGTCTTTGCCGGCGAATGCGAGAACATGCTGGCCAATACCGGGCTGAAGCTCGACACCAGCGTTGACAACCGGATCCTCAACCTGGCCGTTTACCTCAACGAACATGACGCCGACACGCCGACGATCATCGTCACCAAGAGCATCAACCTGCGGCTCAAGGCCGATGCCCTCGGCATCTACGCCGAAGATTACGCCGAGCCAGACAAACATCGCCGGGAAATGGGTGTCGGATATCACGAATTCGAGCGGGACCCCAACGAGATCGACCAGTTTCTACGCACCGGACACTGCATTCTCGAGCAGGAGAACGGCAAGTTCGCTCCCAACGAGTACGTCCTGTTCAAGGCCCCGAACGACGGCAAGGAACAAGCTTTGGGGCGAATTACGCAGGTATCTCCAACAAAAGTTTCCAGGCTGTCTGCAGCCAGTGCTGGGATTCTCGGCATCAAACCGCTCAATCTCGGGCAGTGTTTCGCACT
>CAJWLW010000542.1 GCA_913042885.1 uncultured Lentisphaeria bacterium
TCGTCATACCCCAGGATTTCTTCCGCTACACCAATGAGCAGGCCCGTGAAAACAAACCTTTCTCCGGCTTGTCCAAAGGCCTCTGGGCCGGTAGCAGCAGCCTGTGGAACAGCGCCACCGACATCATCTCCTTCCCTTTCCCGAACTACCCGGACACCCTCGGTAACACCCTCGAATAACAGTCACGATACGTACAAGTATCCGACAAATAATCCCGCCCCGTCTGCCCTATGAAGAATTCTATTGACACGCTCGCAGGCGAGCGGCTGGGCATCTGCGTGTCCGGCGGACTCGACAGCCGCACCATTACCAAAAAACTGCTGGAACTCGGCATCGATGTCGTCTGTTTTTCTGCCGACCTCGATCAGCCGGACGAAGCCGACGTCAACGATATCGTCGAGAAGATGGCACCTTGCGGCGCCGACACCTTCATCATCGATCTCAAGGACGACATGGCCGAGGCTTGTTATGAAGTCATCAAGACGCAGGCCACCTATGATGGCGGCTACTGGAACACGACCGGTATCGCTCGCGCCGTGACGGTGCGCGGTCTGCTCGACGAAATGAAGACACACGGTTGCACAACGCTGGCCCATGGTGCCACCGGGCGGGGCAACGACCAGGTCCGCTTCGAGCGCTACACCAACGTGCTGGCGCCGGGCATGCGGGTGTACGCGCCCTGGCGCGATCCGGGTCTGCTCGAAGAGTTTCCCGGCCGCAAGCAGATGGCCGAGTACCTGATGAAATTCGGCATCGAATCCGATGCCGGCGACAAGAAGCGCTACTCAACCGACGCCAATCTCGCTGGACTTTCGCACGAGGCTGAAGATCTCGAAAGCCTCGATACGCCGTCAACCATCGTCGAACCGACGATGGGTGTGTGGCCGCATGACGCTCCCGACAAGATCGAAAATGTCACCATCCGGTTCGAGAATGGACGGGCAGTGGCGATAAACGGCGGAGCGGTGGATCCCCTCGCCGGCATGCGTACAGCCAACGAAATCGCCGGGCGCAACGGCGTCGGCATGAAGAACGCTTTGGAGAACCGGGTCGTCGGCACGAAAAGCCGGGGCGTCTACGAGGCTCCCGGCATGGAGCTTCTCGGGTTCTGCCTGCTGCAGCTCTATCAGGCTGTCCTCGACCGGCGGGCAACCGCCCTGTTTCGGAGCTTGTCCAGCTTGATTGCGGACCAGATTTATGACGGCCGGTGGTTCGACCCGGCAACTCGTGCTGCACGCGCCGCTATCGATGTATTTGCGGAGTTCGCAACCGGCACGGTGACCGTCGGGCTGTACAAAGGCAATATCTACTTCCAGTCATTGAGCGACTGCCCGGCGAATCTGTACAACGAAGCCGATTCATCGATGGAAGCCAGCGAAGGCCTTAACCCGGTCAGTTCCCAGGGATTCGTAGAAGTCCAGAGCGTCGAAGCACTGAGCCTGGCATGTGCGGGACAAATCCGCGACAAATGATTGGCTGCTTGAAAAGCTGGACCGTTCCATTTCTGCATGACTGCGCCTCTTTCAACTGCCGGCTGCTGCACTCCCCACCCACCCGGTCCGCCGTCCCTTGACCGAAACGCTCAAGATTGTACTACTCGCGATCGTCCAGGGAATCACTGAATTTTTGCCGATCAGTTCCTCTGGGCACTTGAACCTGCTGCAGCTCGGGCTCGGCATCGAGCACGACCACCTGTTCATCAATGTCGTTCTGCACAGCGGCACTCTGGTCGCCATCATCGTCTATTATCGGAACGAGATCGGGGCGCTGATGCAGCCAAAGAACCGGCGCATGGTCGGATTGGTGCTGATCGGGACACTGCCGTTGTTGTTTCCCGGTCTGCTGCTGCGACCGCTTGTCAAGGAAGTCTATCATCAGCCGTGGTTGACGGGCGGCGGCCTCATCATTACAGGCATCGTTCTGTTGTTCGTACATCGGTCGGATGTAAACGACGCAACACCGAGATCAATTACCTGGCGTACAGCGATTTTTGTCGGGATGATGCAATGCCTGGCGATGGTGCCGGGCATTTCGCGCAGCGGCGCAACGATCGGCATCGCCACACGGCTTGGCATCGATACTGCAGCTGCAGCGAAGTTCTCGTTTCTGCTGGCGATTCCGGCCATCGCCGGCGTCGAACTGATCGAGATTATTGCCCAGTATTCACGGACCGACGCGGCCGCAATGAGCATGCCCATGGGGGTGCTCACCATCGGATTTTTCGTGGCTATGGTCATCGGCTATTTGTCGCTGTCGTTTTTGCTGCACATATTACGTCGCGGTAAACTGTCGTATTTCGGCTACTACTGCCTGGCTGCAGGCGCTGTAGTCCTTATCGGG
>CAJWLW010000543.1 GCA_913042885.1 uncultured Lentisphaeria bacterium
TACGGCGCGATTACGACCGCAACGACCTGTTCGATGACCAGGACGAAGCACTGAAGCTGGCAAAGGAAACGCGACGGCAGTTCCAGAAGTACTTCATTCCCGGATTCACCTTCATCTTCGGCGGCATGGTCCTGCTGTCTGTCTGGGGGCTGCTGTATCGCTGGAGCGTGATACAGAAGGTAAGTTTCGAACGCTCACCACTCGACGTCGCGGGCCTGTGCTTGTGCATGGTATTTCTCTGCCTGCTGGCGGGCAGTTATTTCAACGGATTATCCCGGGAAAAGGGCTGTCATTTCCTGCGACCGGTCGCTGCCTGGCTGCTGATGACCTGTGCGGTATACACCGTCGCGGTCATCGTCATGCTGCTGGAGCACTTCGGCGTCGGCACCTACGACATCCAAATCGGCAAAGTCGTTGCCTGGGTCATCTTCGCGTTCGGCGTCGAGATGATGATCAACTTCGTGATCGAGTTCTATCGGCCGCGCGGCAAAAAAGACGAACTCCGCCCGGTCTACGAGAGCCGTATCCTGTACCTGTTCACGGAACCGGGTGGCATCGCCCGCAACGTTGCACAGTCGCTCGACTACCAGTTTGGTGTTGCCGTATCGGAAACCTGGTTCTATCGCTTTCTCGAGCGCGCTGCCCTGCCATGCGGCCTCCTGCTGATCATTCTGTTTTTCCTGCTCGATAGTTTCGTGATGATCGAAGCCAACGAGATGGCCGTCAAGGAACGTTTCGGTGATCCGCTCGATGGGGTGCTCGAACCCGGACTGCATGTCAAGTGGCCGCGGCCAATCGAGACCGCCCGCATCGTACCGGTGAAGAAAATACAAAAACTCGAGCTCGGTCTCGGCGACGAAAAGGATGGCGACCAGCACGGTGCGGCACCGCCGGCACCTGGAATGGAGGAAAGAAAAGCGGCAAATCCGGCGAAGTTCATCCCGTGGGACAAGGAACACTACGACAGCGAGCGCAAGTTCGTCGTCGCCAGCCGCGACATGCTGGGAATGGGTGACGACGTGCCGTTCAATTTCACGGCAGCGAGCATTCCAGTCTATTACCAGGTCAGAGCGGATGCGGAAGGGATTCGCGAGTACCTCTATAATTACGAGGACCCGGATGACGTCTTCAAGAAAATCGCCAGCCGCGAGGTCGTCAAGTTTCTGGTCTCGGTCGACTTTATCGAGTTGCTGGCAACCAAGCGGCTGCAAGCCAAGAGTGACCTGGAGACGCGCCTGCAGGCAGCGCTGGCAGCCATCAAGCCGCCGCTCGGCATCGAGTTGATCTACGTCGGCTTCAGCGGTGTGCACCCGTCGATCGACGTGGCACCGGCATTCCAGGAAGTGATCATAGCGCAGGAACAGAAGTTGACGACGATTCTCAACGCCGAGAGAGAGGCGATCACCGTCCGTACGCTGGTTGCGGGCACAGCAGCAAAACGCAAGAACGACGCAATGGCCGACGCCTATTACAAGACCAAGGTTGCCGAGGCGGTGGTGGCAAAATTCAAGGATCAACGCACCGCCTACGAACTGGCCCCCTCGATCTACAAGCTGCGCTCGACTTTGAACGTGATTACAGAGAGCCTCGACAACAAGACTATCTATCTGATTCAGACCAAAGCCAAGCTCATCTTCGAGCTTGATTTCAAAGAACAGATTCGACCGGGACTGATGGATTACGATCAGTACAATCCCGAAAACAAGAAGTAACTGAAGCTCAATTCCAAACCACGACATATAGACGTTCACGGAGGGGAAAAATGGCCGAGAGCAAACGGGTCTTACAACATTGGCCGGTTATCCTGATGGTGCTTATCGTAGCAGCCATCTTTCTGATTAAGATGCTGACCTATCAAGTGGATACTACGGAGTATGCCATTGTCCTGCGATTCGGCGAACCACAAGCCGAGACCACCCGGTCACGGTCGCCGGGGCTGCATTTCAAGCTGCCGTGGGAAACGGTCTGGCGCCAGGACAACCGCGTGCAGTGCTTTGAAGGCAACATGGGGGAGTTCGAGGAGATCATGACAGCCGACGGCAAGAACATCGTCGTCAGTGTGTTCATCGGCTGGAAAATCGGCAGCGACGCCGAGGACCAGTTGATGTTCATGGAAAAACTCGGCGACCTGACGACCGCGACCGACCAACTCACCGAACTGCTTCGGACCTACCGCAGCGGCGTCTTCGGCACGGTCAACTTCAACACGCTGGTCAACATCGACGAGGAGAAAGTGAAACTGGATCAGGTCGAGGATGACATCCTCGCCGCAATCGCCAAAGACGCCCAGGCATTGTACGGCATCGACGTCGAGTTTGTCGGTATCCGGCATCTGGG
>CAJWLW010000544.1 GCA_913042885.1 uncultured Lentisphaeria bacterium
CGATCGATGTCCTGGCGGTTCCGAACGCGCTCAACGAGTTTGCCCGTGAGCACGTCCTGGCGGCGTGGCCGGCGGCGCCAGGAACAGAAAAGCGACTGCTCTGGGGACCAGTCGCGGCGGCGCTGGCCTGGGCCGACAGCCTGTCTGCGGCGGCGCGTGGCGGATTCGGCGGCCGTCGCATGCTGGTTGTCGATGTTGAGCCGTGGACCATCTCCGCGACCCTGCTGGAACTGCATGTGGAGGCGGTCGATGGCCACTCCTACCTGGTACCAGAACGTTACGTGCCGGATGCCGCCCATTACCTCGAACAACCGCTGCCGCCGATCGACCTGCTCTGCGCTGAAGTGGCGGTCCGCGATGCCGGGGCGAAGCTCGAGCCGGACACATTGTGGCACGCCTTCGTTGGTTCATCGCTGGCCGCGCGCATCTGCAGTGGAGATAACGGTGCCGAGCCCGCACTGCTGCCTGGCGACGACGGCTGGTGCACCGTTGAACTGTCCGAATCCGCGACGCAGCGGCTGCGCACGCAGGCGGTGACCGCCACCGACCTCAATGCCTGGCGTGCTGTCGCGGCGGCGCTGCAGCACGCATCGGGCAGCAATGGCGGGACACCGTCGGCGAATAGTTTTCTGGACGGCATCATGAACTTTCTGAAACTCGACAGCTTCGATGGTCGCGATCAGGTCGACCATATTTTACTCACCGGCGTTTGCCTCGAAATGATGCTGGACAACGGCTCGCTGGCGGCGCTCGTTGCTGCGAAGTACGCAAAAGGGAAAAAGTCGTTGCCGCTCACGGTAGCCGGACTCGATGACTGCCCGGCGGCCTTGACCCGCAGTGGCTGTGTTCTGTTCGGACTGCGAGCGCAGCATGGGCTTCCGACCTATTACGACCATCTGCAGCAGCTCGAGATTCTGGTGCAGCGACAAGAGGACATCGTCTCCGAGGTGCTGGTGCAGGGTGGACGCATCCGCGGCAGCGAAGAGTTCCGGCGTTCGCCGATCGAAGGGTTCTATCTCGACCGGAATTTCGAATACGTCGAGTTCTACCTGCACCAGGAAGGCAGTGAACATCTCAAGACCCTACACCAGGATTTTCAGGTACGAATCGATAAGCGCCAGCCGATCTCGCTGCAGCCGAGCGTGCGACCGGGGCAGGGGCACGTCCGGGTCGAAGTGCACAACGAAGAGCTGTTCGGCCGGCAACCGGTCCTGCTCGATTGGCAAAAGATGGCCGACAGCGATCGCACGGTGCATGATCTCGCCGAGGAGATCAACCGCAGCTATCCTCCATACATCCCGGACGTCAAAGCCAGCAAAGAGCGCTGGGATTTTTTTACACCGCATGTCGAAGCTTACCTCGACTACCCGCTGTTGGCCGACGGCCTTGAGCAGGACCTTGGCAAGATCCTGACGCGGCCCTTCTTCTGGTCTGTTGCCCGTGTTACGTTTGACGAAACCGATGCCACAGGGCTTGGGCGCTACAACGTGTTCGGCGCCGGCGACGAAGCTGCGCTGCCGACCGACGACCCGCTCGTACAGCGGTTCCTCGACCGCCTGGTTGCGGACTTCACAGCCGCCAAGCGGCCGGATAATCTGTTGAAACTGATGCGCTGTATCGCTTGGACCTATCAAGGCGAGTTTTTCTCCGATGTGCGTCGCTACCTCTGCGACAAGCTCGAGACCGACCCGGACGAGTTAAAGCTGCAGGAACTCACCGGCTGTGCCCAGTTATTCCGTCAGCCTGCGGAATTCGCAACGTTCTTCGGTGCACTGCTCGAGATGTTTGAATACCGCGGCATCGAGAAGATGACGGACTGGCTGCGCAATCTGCGCAAGCTGATGACTTATCGCCTGGACCTCTTCGAGCACGTTGATTCGCGCATATGCATGCGAACGATCGTCTGGGTTGGGCGCATGCTGGAGGCGGAAAATTTGAAGCAGAACTTTCAGAACACATCATTGTTGGGGATCCTGTCGATTCTCTTTCTGCTGCGACGCCGGCGTTATGACCCGGAATTCCTGCGATTCCATGTGGACGAATGGGAGGCTTATCGGCCGGCTGCTGCAGCCAAGCGGGTGCTGCTGCCGCTCGACGAAGGCGGTACAGAGGTATGGGCCCGTCGCGAGGCGCTGGTGTACGATCTGGCGCTGTTGGTATCGCGCACGGAAACGCTGATCGAGCAGAAGATCGACAGCGCCGGTGACGAAGAACGCCGCGAGCCTTACCGGCTGCGCCTGACCATGGTCCGCGAGATTTCCAAGTTCATCCAGGGCCGCGGCCGCTTCGGCGGGATTCCGTTGAAGGAACTGGGATGAGCG
>CAJWLW010000545.1 GCA_913042885.1 uncultured Lentisphaeria bacterium
ATCTTGACCATGGCATTGAAGCTGTACTCCTCATCTCGTAGCCTTCAGATATGACGCAATAACTTCGCCGCTGCCGGGGCAGACGTCAAATCGATGTCTTAAAGACGAGTGGATAAGTGTGCTCATCCATACAGCAACTTCTGCAGCAACCGGACACTGGTGTCGATGACGCGGTCGGCGCTGCCTTTGGCTGGAGGCAAGCGGAAGCTGGCGGAGTAAAACATCAACCAAAAGGAATACGTTCCGTAACCGCCGCGATCAATCTCGGCGTCGTCACCGAGATACCCGAACAGCCCGTTGGTGTCGCCGCAGATCAGGGTGTGCACGAATGGTGAACGCTGCCGGATTTTCCGGCCGGCTGCAGAGAAATTTTCACCGTGCGCCAGGACGGCCCCAACATCACCGATACGTACCGCGCCGACCAGGAACGGCAGCTGCTCCGGTCCCGGTTCGCCGGCGTCGATCCGGCGCATGGCCTCGTGCAGATAGTCGGTCTGTACCTTGACGCCGATCTTGCGGTGCCCGGGCAGCATCTGCTCGGGGAAGTTGATGCCATCGAACCATGTGGCGCCCGGATCCGCATCGAGGCTGTCGATGAATGCACAGCGTTTCTCCAGCGCCGTCTCGACCTCCGCCCGCGTCCACATCGGCCGGCACTCGACAGCGATGGTCTCGCTGACGAAGCTGAACGGCGTTGACCGCGCCGGGATCAGTGTCGGCAGAGCCTGCACCGCCACCTGGCCGAGCCGCATGCCGGTCGCCTTCGCCTGCGCCGGGGTGCCGAAGATATGATAGCAGTTGACGTCTCCGCAGAACCCCTGCACGAACATCGCCGGGGCGCCGTCGAGAGCCGCTTCGATCTCGCTGCGGGCACTGCCGACCCAGTCGGGTGAGATGTACTTGTCGTTGATCATCGTCGCCGGGTGGGCGCCGAAGTTGAAGAGCGCTGCCAGGGGCTTGCCGGCAGCGTCGTCGAATACGACGAGGCCAATGGTGGTGTCGAAGAATTTGTTGCTCTGCAGCCCCTCGCCGTGGCTCCGGCTGAACTTGACGCCGCCATTCGGCATGGGAAAACGCCGGTTGTAGCTGATCGTGTCACAGAAGCCGCGACCGGCGCGGACTGTTGCCGGCTGCATTCCGTCACGCGCCGCCTGTGCCGCGGTGATGCAGCGGCTGAAGAAAATCCGGCGCTGCTGGCCGCAGTAGGCTTTGTCGTATTCGCCGCGGACGGTGACGCTGGAGCCGCCCGGCATGTTCGACCCCGGCACCGTCGGGCTGGAGTGCGTCTGGCTGGTCGACCAGATAACCTGTTCCAGCAATACGCCAAGGGCATCTGCGATCTCCGCACGAAAGGCCGTCACCTCTTCGACGTTATTGCCGCAGAGATCGAGAGCAAACCAGAACAACTCACGATCGTCCTGGCGCAACGCCAGGCACCGGCCGGAGAGCGGCAGATCGATCTCCGTCATGATCGGCGTCGTACCCCAGGCGCCGTATTCCGGATGGATCGTCGGCGTGATGTCGAAGGCAACGATACCGACGTGTAGCAGGTCACTCATGATTTGGTCGGGGTGAATTCAGTGGAACAAGATCACGCATCGGTGCAATATACGACGCCAATTTCGCCGTAGGCCAGTTCGACTTCCAAGGCACGGGGTTTCTCCCGGCAACGTCCCACAGCACATTGCGTGAACTGCTTAACGCAACCACAAAAACGCGGCGCGGATCAGCACCAGGTGCGCCGGATAGAAAACGTAGAAAAACCACTTGGCACGGCGCATCCACCCGAGCTCCAATGGAATGAAGCCAGAGAGATAATAGGCACAAGCCACGGGGCCAATCGACCAGCCGCAATTGGAGTCATCTAAAATCCACAGCGCGAAAGCCACCAGCACAGCCCCCGACAAACTCACCAGCCGATGCCGCTGAAACAAAAAGAAGAATGCGGGCATCAGGAGCAGGCTCGAGAATCCCCCATCCAGGAAACGCGAGTACGCCTCACCCGATACATATTCGAACACGAGGCCAAAAGTCGTTACCACCCAGAGCGCTACCCGATGGCCCTTGAACCTAACCGACTCGAAGAAATGAATGATCAAGAGCCCCGCAGCGAGCGTCGCGAAGATATTCAGATGCAGCGGAAAGGTGGGCCTCTCAAACGCCCACTGGTAGGGCCATTGGGATACGATGAAGAATGCGCACAAGCGCACAAGGTAGCGTGCTCGATTTCGAGAATGAAACAGGTAGTTATACGTTAGCAGAAAGCAAAAAAGAGGAAGGGCAGCCAAGCCCATCACTGTGGCCGGCGACCACTGGCG
>CAJWLW010000546.1 GCA_913042885.1 uncultured Lentisphaeria bacterium
GCACCTGTCCGCCGGCATTTCGACAAGTCGCGATTCCAAACGCAACGTGCCGGTCTCCAGGACCACCTGCTCGCGCCACTTCCAGGTGAACACGGCGTCGGGCTCGCTGTCTTTCGCCCTCAGATACAGACGCCCCTTTTCAAATTGCAGAAAAAAACGGCCGTCAATGTCGATCAGACAGGAATCCGACGCGCGGTCAAGCACGTTCCGCAAACGCTCGATGGCAGCGCGACGGAGCGTCAGGTCGAAACCGTATTGTCGCTGGCCCCACTGGCGCAGCAGCCGTGGCCACATGCAGGGGTCGGTACCCTGCAGTATGTCAATCGACAGCTCACCGGTATCGCCCAGCACCGCCGCGGCCTGGCGCTCGAGGCACAAAGCATCCTGCTCGAGCAGGTCAAGACTGGCAAGAGCGCCCGTCGTATTGAAGCTCTCGAACAACGGCGTCAGCTGGGCACGGATACGATTGCGATCGATCGATTCGTCGGCATTCGAGGCGTCAACTCGATAATCGTTGACGCCACGCTGCTCGAGCCAGGATAAGATCTCCTGCCGCCGGATGCACAGCAGCGGCCGGACGAAGCGCACGCCGACGACCCTCGAAATATTGCGGAGCCCGCAAAGGCCACTGGCGTTGCTGGAACGAAAGAGGCGCTGCAGGAAAGTCTCGAGACGATCGTCGAGATGATGCCCCAGCGCAACGACCGTCGATTCATCATCGGCAGCACGGTCGGCCCAGTACTCGAGCCGCTGGCGGCGGGCGGCCATCTCGACGCTTTCACCCGGCAACCGGTGCGCCGGCACGTCGAGCTCGGCGGTGCTGAACGGAATATTGCGGTGCGCGCAGAAGGCACGGCACCAGTCACGGTCACCGTCTGCCGCGTCCCCACGCAGGCCATGGTGCAGATGAACCGCTTCGATATTGCTGTAGCGCTCGGCAAGGAGGAGCAGCAGTGCGGTGCTGTCGGAGCCGCCACTGAAGCCGACCAGAAGGCAATCAGCACCGTCGAACATACCGGATCCGGTGATGAACGCACTTACGCGTGTTGCCAAATCGTCCATGCGGATTTCGAAGCTGCTACGGCGCTGCGGTATAGGCGATCGCAACCACCCGGTTGACGGTGCGGATGAACAAGGTATTCTCGGAAATTGCCGGCGCTGCCATGCAGTGTTCGCCCATCGGGTTGGTGGCCAGCCGCTCGAAACGCCGGCCGGCCTTGAAGACATGGACATCGCCGGATTCAGCAGGCACGTAAATTTTGCCGTCGGCCGCAACCGGAGAGGCCCAGAAACCGCCGGGCGTAGTCGACATGCGTTCCTGATACTGACGCTTGCCCGTCCTGCGGTGGTAACAGCTCATGACGCCGTTGAACCTGGGCACATGAATGTAGTTACCGACAATCACGGGCGTGATGATGTACGCACCGCCTTTGCGGATGGACCAGGCGATGTAGTCACTGCTGTTGTCGGTGCCGGTCAGGGTGATATCGCCTGTGGCGTCCGGGCGCACGGCGTAGATCGGTGACTGGCCACCGTGGCTGTTGGTGATGTAAATCAGACCGCGCGACAGTATCGGCGCCGGCACAGGGATGTCGCCGCCGCCGCGCATCCACCAGATGCGGGCACCCGTATCGGCGTCATAGGCGGCGATCTCTTTGTAGCCGTTGGCGATGACATGGGTCCGGTCGCGCGTCTGCACCAGCGTCGGCGGGCACCAGGTGGGATAGTCCTCACGCAGCGTCCGCCAGAGCTCTTCACCCGTTGCCAGGCTGAAGGCAGCGATAAACTGCTGGGACTGGCAGTCACACTGCACAATGACCCTGTCTTTGTAAATAACCGGTGAACTGCCGAAGCCCCATTGGGAATCCTTCTGCTTGAACCAGCCGGCGCTCAGGTCGCCCAGATCCTTGGACCAGAGCTGCTCACCTGCGGTGTTGTAGCAGAAGAGCCCCTCAGACCCGAAAAAGGTGACGACATAGCGACCATCGGTGGCCGGCGTCGAATTCGCCTGCGACGCCTTGGCATGCCGGCGGCTGCGCGGTAGCCCCTCATACCCGAGGCGGTCCCAGATGATCTCGCCGGTGTGCTTGTCGAGGCAATACATCCGCCACTGGTGCCGGCCTTCCTGCGGCAGCGACGAGACGTCGCCACTGACGCCAGTCCTGAATTCGGCGTTGCCCGAAGTGTCGATGGCGGTGATCAGGTACATGCGATCACCCCAGATTACGGGTGACGCGTGACTGAGACCGGGAATCGCCGTCTGCCACTTGATATTACGGCCGCTGGCAAGATCCCAGGTGGTGGGCAATCGGGTGCC
>CAJWLW010000547.1 GCA_913042885.1 uncultured Lentisphaeria bacterium
ATTTATCGGTGATCGAGACCTGTATCGACCGCCACGCCGTGAATCTCGCCGCCTGTAATGCCGAGATATAGATCTGCCGCCTAACCTTACCTTAATGCCCGGCGAGGTTATATTTGAATTCCCTTTCTCACCCCACCGCCAGGTAAACTACCGCTCATGGCCGAGCGCCTGAAAACCCTTCTACTTGACGCCAATGGCTCGGGCATCAAAACGCTCGGATTTACTACGTTGCGGGGTGTCCTCGGTCTCGACGAAAACAGCACCCTGCCGTTCGGCCTGCATCGCAATCGTACGATTCACGACCGACTGCTCGCCCGCCAGTACAATGTGTACTCCTTTATCGGCGACTGGCGCGAGGCTTTCGTTCAATCGCCACGGCTGGCAGTCACGGCCTGCGACATCAACGACTACTTTGGTTACCGTCGCCAACTCAAAAGGATTCGCGACTACGACCTCATTGTTCTTTTACATTCCGCAACCGGACAGCACATGGACGTGTTGCTTGCAACCGAGGCCGCTTATCAGAACCGAAATGGGCGCATGGTCGTTTTTTTCAGTAACGAGTATGAATTCATGGCGAAGAAAGCTGAGTTCATTAACTCGACCGGCACGGAATTCGTTTGTACGCAATTGCCGCTCGATCTCGCGTCCTGGATTTATCACTATGATTCCTCACAACTCGTCAGCACGCCGCATGCCTTGAATCCCCGGCTGTATCGCGACACTGGCGCGGACCGTGACGTCGATATCGGTTTTATCGGTTCGCTGTACCACCGCCAGATCGGCGACAAGGAACGGACCGACCTGATCATGTATTTCAACGACCACGGGGTGGCGCACGGTCTGGCATGCGATATTCGCCTGCGCAATGTGCCGCGCGAGGCGTGGGCTGAATTCCTGAATAGATGCAAGGGCATTGTCGGGGCGGAATCCGGAACGTATTATCTGGACAGCAAAGGCCAGACAATGGATACCGTCCGGCGTCTGCTGTTGCGGGACCCTGACATGTCTTTCGATGAGATCTGGACGCCGGAACTGACACGCGACCAGGAATTCCGATCGGGGAAGGCGATTTCTTCACGGCACTTCGAGCCTATCGGTACGAAAACCTGTCAGATCCTTGTCGAGGGTGACTACAACGGAATCCTGAAAGCTGGTGAGCATTACATTGCCGTCAAGAAAGACCTGTCCAACATCGACGACGCCATCGAACGGTTCAAGGACGAGAGCTACCGTTCGCGTATCGCGCAACAGGCCTATGACTTCGCTATCGAAAATCACACCTACGATCACCGGGTTGCGACTTTGCTTGACCAGGTGCTCGATCCGAACTGAAAAATCGTGAAACTCAACGTGCAACTGCAGTACCCGGGCTGGCAGCGTGCCGGCGGCACCCACATACGCGGCTGCCCCTGGTTGGATGGCGTTCGACTCGATGCTGCTCGTCTCGATGACCTGTGGAAAGGCCTCGGCTGGAGAGATGCTGTCGCGCTCGTGCAGGCCTGCGACGGGCATTTCGCCGCCGTGCGGGATGACGGTGCCGGACTTTTATTGGTGTGCGACGGAATTCGCAGCATACCGCTCTTCTATGCCGCCAGAAACGATGAACGTCGGGTAAGCGATAACCCTCGTCTTCTGACGGAAGATGTCGATGATCTCGACGATCTTTCAATTGCTGAATTCCTAATGGCCGGACAAGTCAGCAACCGCTATACACTCCTGCCGGACGTCGGGCAGGTTCAGGCCGGCGAAGCAGTAATGCTGTCAGCTGACTCTGGTGAAATTGATCGCTACCGGTACTTCCTGTTCCAGCACGTTGCGCCATTCATTGCTGATCAGGAAACCGCAGCCCAGCGCTGGGACGAATTATTTCAGCGAGTGATCGAACGCGGAGTCGAGTCCATTGACGGACGTACTATTGCGCTGCCGCTCAGTGGCGGCCGTGACTCGCGCTTGATCGCATTGATGCTGAAGCGCCTCGGATATGACAATGTAATCTGCTACGGCTACGGGCAGCCTGGCAACGACGAATCTGTTATTGCCGAACAAGTTGCGGAAAAACTTCAGTTTCGCTGGGAGTTTGTGCCGTATTCCCACGAACAATGGTACGAATGGTTTCGACTGCCGGAGTGTCAGGAACTGCTGCAGACTGCCAGTGCAATGACATCAGTGGTTTTAGTGCAGGATTGGCCGGCCGTGAACGAACTCCTTCACGACCGCCGACTCCCCGACGACGCGGTTTTTATGCCGGGGCATTCGATGGATTTTCTCGCCGGCAGTCAGATCCCTGACGAATTGCGACGCCGTCACGT
>CAJWLW010000548.1 GCA_913042885.1 uncultured Lentisphaeria bacterium
CGCGGGTCTGCTGAATATCGCGGTCGCCCTAGGCGACACGAAATTATTTGTTCTTGTGGCGCATGGCCTTCAAGCGCTTGCGGCGCTTGTGCTTGGCGATCTTCTTGCGCCTTTGCTTCTTGAGATTCCCCATGATCCCTCCGGTTGCCCACGGGTATATGTCGACTCGTTCTTTCACGCCCGGAGCAGCACTGCAGATGAGTGCTCAAAACGCGAAAAAACGACTACCATACCGGCATAGTACGAGGTTTTCAAGTGTCTTGGGTACAGCCAAACGGCAACCCGTAGGGGTTGTTCGGTCGGGACATGAGCAGACGGTGCGCTCTGCAGAGGGACTCCGCTCGCGGAAGTGCCTCACCTCTCGTTTGCTTCAGTTCGAAGACGGGCATGTAGTGGATTTGCGGATCCGTACGACACGGAACCCCGCCACTGGGCTTTGCCTACGAATTGACTTGACTGCCGAGCCTTAGTACAGTGCAACCATGAGTGAGAAACCTCTGGAACGTCTGGGCGTCGTCGCGGGCCGCGGCGAATACCCGTTGATGCTGTGCCAGGAAGCCAAGCGCCGCGGCGTCGGGCACATGATGGCAGTGGCAATGCATGGCGAGACGGATCCGGCAATCGCCGAGTGCGCCGACGAGGTCGCCTGGGTATACGTCGGCCAACTCAACAAGACGATCAAGGCACTGCAACGGCAGCAGGTGCGGCATGTGGTATTCGCCGGGCAGATCAAACCCGGGCGGCTGTTCAAGGGGATGCGGCCGGACCTGCGAACCTTGAAAATCCTGAAGGCTCTGCGCACCCGCAACGCCGAGTCGATTTTTGGGACAATCGCCGACGAATTCGTCCGCGACGGCGTCGAGGTCATGCCGGCAACGCTGTACCTGGAGGAATACCTGGCGCAGCCCGGTGTGATCGGGCGTGTCAAGCCGGCAAGGAAGTATCAGGCGGATATCGACTACGGACGCTACGTGGCACAGGCGAGCAGCCGTTTGGATATCGGCCAGACGGTGGTCGTAAAAAATGGCACGGTGCTGGCAGTGGAGGCTTTCGAAGGCACCGACAAGGCGATCCGCCGCGGCGGTGAGCTCGGGCACGGCGGCGTGACGGTGGTAAAGCGCACCAAACCCAATCATGACATGCGGTTCGACGTCCCTTGTATCGGGCCGTGGACAGTCAACGCACTACAGGAGGCCCGTGCCAAGGTCCTGGCGGTAGAGGCCGGGCGGACGCTTCTTCTCGAACGCGACCGGCTGCTTGCCGCGCTCGATGCGGCCAAGATCGCACTGGTCGGTTTCGACGGAGCTGTCGACCTGGCCTTCGACGAGGCCGGCAGATTGACAGAACAACAGATATGACTAAGGTTAACCAACGTTTTCACGCATCTCACCGGACTACCAATGAGTGCACCCACTACCAAAAATGATCTGCAACGACTGCCGCCCTGGATTCGCGTCAAGGTGCAAGTCGGACAGAACCGCACCGATGTGCTGGACCTGATCGAGGACCTCGATCTCAACACTGTTTGCCAGAGCGCCAAGTGCCCGAATATCGCCGAGTGCTGGCATCGGCGCACGGCCACTTTCATGCTGCTGGGTAACCGCTGCACGCGCAAATGCACCTTCTGCGCCATCGATTCATTCAAGCCGGAACCGGTCGATGCCGACGAACCCGGCAAAGTCGCCGAAGCCGCGGTACGACTGGCGCTGAAATACGTCGTCGTCACCAGCGTCAATCGCGATGACCTGTCGGACAAAGGGGCGGGGCATTTCGCCGAGACGATCGCGGCGCTGCGCGAGCGCATTCCGGACGGCGGCATCGAGGTACTGACACCCGACTTCAAGGGGCGCCGGCAACTGGTCGAGCAGGTGCTGGCGGCGAAGCCGACAGTGTTCAACCACAATATGGAGACCTGCGAGCGCCTCACCGGTCCGGTACGCAGCGGCGGCCGTTACGACCGATCGCTGAGTGTACTGACAATGGCAAAGCAGCTCGCAGTGCCCGGACAGACAGCGACGAAGTCAGGTATCATGGTGGGGCTCGGCGAGACCGACGCAGAAGTGGAAACGGTGCTGCGCGACCTGCGCACCGCAGACGTGGATATCCTCACCATCGGGCAGTACCTGCCGCCGAGTCGCGAGCATTGGGACCTGGACCGATACGTTGAACCCGCACAGTTCGAGGCGTGGTCGGAGATGGCGTACGAGATCGGCTTCAAAGCAGTGCGCAGCGCGCCGATGGTGCGCAGTTCGTATCACGCCGAGGAAATGGCACGGCAAGCGCTCGGC
>CAJWLW010000549.1 GCA_913042885.1 uncultured Lentisphaeria bacterium
GCGTGGCGGCTTAGTCTGTTCCTCCTGGTCCTGACGCTGGTCGCCTACCTGCCGGCGCTGCGTTGCACCTACATCTGGGACGACGACGACTACGTCACCGAGAATGCGACGTTGCCGACTGTCGATGGGCTGCGGCGGATCTGGCTGGAGCCCGGGGCTGTGCCGCAGTACTATCCGCTCGTGCACACATCCTTCTGGATCGAGTACCGGATATGGAAACTGCAGCCGTTCGGCTATCACCTGGTCAATGTGCTTCTCCACGCCATCACGGCCATGTTCCTGTGGCGATTGCTGCGTCGATTGTCGGTGCCCGGGGCGTGGCTGATTGCGGCCATTTTCGCGGTACATCCAGTGACCGTCGAGTCGGTCGCGTGGGTTGCCGAACGAAAGAACGTGCTTTGTGCGGTCTTCTATTTCGCCAGCCTCCTGGTCTACTGGCGATTTGCCACCGGTGCCGAGCGGCGCGGACGCGGGCGGCTGTACGCCCTGGCGTTGGGACTGTTTGTTGCAGGCCTGCTCAGCAAGACGGTGGCTTGTTCGATGCCGGCCGTCGTGCTTGTCCTGATGTGGTGGCGGCATCCGGAAAAGCTTCGACGCCAGACCGTGTTGCTGCTGCCGTTTTTTCTCGTTGGTCTCGGGATGGCCGTGATGACGGTGTGGATGGAAAGGCATGTTGTCGGTGCTGTCGGCGCCGAGTTCGACTTGTCGATGGTGGATCGTTGCGGAATCGCCGGGCGGGCGCTGTGGTTCTATGCCGGAAAGGTCTTGCTGCCGTACCCGCTGATTTTCGTTTATCCGCGCTGGACCACTGATCCGCTGCCGGTGGCGGCGATTTTCTCGGCGATCGCGGCGGTGGCGGTACTGGTTGTCCTTTCCTGCGGATGCCGCCGCTGGGGACGCGGGCCCCTGGCCGGGGCGCTGATTTTTGCGGGGGTGCTTTTGCCGGCGCTCGGTTTTGTCGATGTGTATCCGATGCGGTATGCCTTCGTCGCCGATCATTTTCAGTACCTGGCGATGCCGGCGATGGTCGCCATGATTGTCGTTGCGGTCACTGTCATGCTGCAGCGTTACGGCATCAGCGGTGTCGGGGGCGTGGACAGTGCTCGTCGAATTCGGCTGATCTGCGCCTTGCTGCTGCTCGGGCTTGTTGCAGCGACCTGGCACCGGTGCCTGGCGTTTTACGATGCCGAGACGCTGTGGCGCGATACGCTGGAAAAAAACGACACTGCCTGGATCGCCCACAACAATTTGGGCAAGATCCTGCTCGACCGTGATGAACCGGTGCCGGCGATCGACCACTTCAAACGCGTTGTCGAGCTCAAGCCGGATCATTACAATGCCTGGAACAACCTTGGTCTGGCCTATACCGGTCTCGAGCAGTATGCTGCTGCCGAATCCGCCCTGGACCAGGCCAGGAGCTTGCGGCCGGGTGACGAGACGATCCTGGTCAATTATGCGACGCTCCTGGTTCGGCAGGAACGTTTTGACGAGGCCGGTGATGTTTATCGTCAGGTCATCAACTATTATCCGGCCTCTGTCCCGGCCCACATAAATCTGGGGAACATGCTGGCCGGCCTGCAGAAGTATGATGCGGCCGAACGCGTTTATGCCAAAGCCCGGGAGCTGCAACCGGACAACCCCGTGCTGCTTTACAACCTGGGCAACCTGGCCCGTGATCGCGAAGACCTGACGCTGGCGCTTGAGTATTATCAAGGAGCAGTAGCAGTGGCTCCCGATTATATCGACGCGCTCAACAATATCGAGGTCCTTCGCAGACGCCAGGCGATTGCCGCGGCGCGCAACGATGCCGGAGTGAACCTGGCACAGCTTGGTCGACACGAAGCGGCTTTGACTGCCTACACCGAGTCGCTGAAACATTGGGCCGCGTATGCGTTGGCGCAGCTAAACATGGCTGAGTCCCTGGCGGCGCTGGGGCGTTATGCCGAGGCAGCGGCGAGGTATCGTCAGGTGCTGGAGCTGGATGCCGGGTCGGTGCCGGCGCAGGGGCGGTTGGCCTGGATTCTGGCGACTGCTCCCGACGAGAATGTCCGGCGGCCGAAGGAAGCGGTGGCGCTGGCATCGGCGGCAGTATCCGCAACCGCGGGTGAGGTGCCGGAGTTGCTCGACACATTGGCCGCGGCGCAGGCTGCAGCGGGGAACTTCCGGAAGGCGCTCGAGCAAATCGGCGTGGCCATTGAACTGGCAGAGGCGCAGGGGCGGGATGATCTGCTGGCAGCCCTGCAGCAGCGCCGGAATCTCTATGA
>CAJWLW010000550.1 GCA_913042885.1 uncultured Lentisphaeria bacterium
CAGAGATCGCCAGACTGCCGGCGGCGCCGCGGGTGAGAACAGCGACGTGAAGTTCAAAACGCTCAGCCAACGCACGCAGCGCTGCTTCTTCGCCGGCAGGCAATTCGTAGAACGTCCTAAGAATCTCGAGCTCGTCGTCGTTGATCTTCAGTACGTTGGCAGCGGTCAGGGATTGTTCGATGATCTCGGCGGTATAGATGCCGAGGCGGAAATTGACGTCCAACACGCGCCGGGCAGACGCGGGTGTATGCTCCAGGAATGTGTGAATCGCTTCGCGTGACTGCGCCCGTCTCTGGGCCAGCGTGCCGAAACAAACAACATCGACGCCGGCGGCCAGTTCCAGGCTGGCGAAACTCGGCATGCAATCCCAGGCCGCCGGCTCGTGGATCGTGTAGGTCGGCACGCCCCGGTCGTCGAGGGCGACGGTAACAATCCCGGTCGGCACATCATCAACGACCGCAACGGCGTCAGTCGGCAGGTCCTGCGCCAGGAGATAGGCCAGAATGTCGCGGCCGTCCCCATCGTTCCCAACCGCCGTGACGACACGGGCGTCGCAACCGAACTGTTTTGCGAAGTACGCAAAATTGGCTGGTGCCCCGCCGAGTTGCCGGCCGCATGGCAGCAGATCCCAGAGAATTTCGCCGAGTCCAACGATTACAGGAGACATGGGAAGAGGTTCGGTTTATTCGGGAAAGTTAAGAACGTTCAACAGACAAACGCCCAACGTCGAATGCCGGAGAGGAAGTCACCCAATTCATGCAAAAGGGGCCGGGCTGTATCGATCATTTTATCTTCTCGGTATTCGACGTTCATTACTGTACCGTAATTCAAGGTCGTTGGCGGTTCCAGCCGATCGCTGGCATGTGAAACCTTTCGGAAGGATATTGTCGGTCTCTGCATCTCGAAACCCAAAGCCCGAAGCCTGAAACCCCCATGCCAAAAGTCGTTGTTCTCGCTGAATTGCTGCTCCGCCTCGATCCGCCACCGTTCATGCGCCTGGTGCAGGCCGACACGCTGGGCATGAGTTTCACCGGTGCCGAGGCGAATGTCGCCGTAAACCTCAGCCACTGGGGCATCAGTGCCGGCGTCGTCTCCAAAGTGCCGGAACACGAGATGGGCCAATGCGTCATCAACAACCTGCGGCGCTACGGCCTTGATACTGCGCATATGCTGCGCGGCGGCGAACGGTTGGGCGTTTTCTACGTCGAGACCGGCGCTTCACAGCGCTCGACCAACGTGGTTTACGATCGTGAACACACCTCGTTCCAGAGTCTGCAGCGGGGTGAGCTCGACTGGGACGCGATCCTGTCGGGTGCAGACTGGTTTGTTTTCAGCGGCAGCGGCATCTCGCGCGGCGCCAACATCGTCGAGATCGCCCACGACGCCCGCGCAGCAGCGAAGCGGCTCGGTGTGAAGGTCTGCTGCGATATCAATTACCGCAGCAAGCTATGGAGCCTGGAGGCGGCTCGCGAAGCGTTCACCGGCCTCATGCCGTCTGTTGACCTGGCGATGTCCAGCCTGGGCGATGTCCACCAAATGTTCGACCTTGAGGCCGACAGCCATGAAGCCGCCGCGCGCCAACTGCACGAGCGCTTCGGCTGTACACGCGTGGTCATGGGCATACGCGAAGGCGACTGCTCGTCGAGCAATCGCTACGGCGCCGCGATGTTCGACGGCACCGACTGCTACACCGGGCGTTCGTATGAGATTCAGATCGTCGACCGCATCGGTACCGGCGATGCCCTGACTGCCGGCATTCTATACGGGCTGATGTCGGGCTATGACCTGCCACGAACCGTTGAGTTCGGCATCGCTTCGGGCTGCCTGAAGCATTCGATCCCGAGGGATTTCAATCTCGTCTCGATCGCCGAGGTCGAGGAGTTGCTGGCCAGCGGCGGCGCCGGCAGGGTGAAGCGCTAAGCACTGCACCATGATGGCAAGCACATCGTTATTACCGGCACGACGAAAGGACTCGGCAGAGCTCTTGTGCAGCCGCACAATGGCAATTCTTGAGATCAAGCTTAATGAAGATCCAGCACAGATTCACGTTGATCGAACGACTCCCCTCCGGCGCACTCCGTTCGCTCCCTTCAACACGGCTCAGGGTCTGCGACAGGGTAAAAGCGCAATTTCGCTTCACGCTCATTGAGCTTTTAGTGGTGATCGCCATCATCGCCATTCTGGCG
>CAJWLW010000551.1 GCA_913042885.1 uncultured Lentisphaeria bacterium
ATGCCGTCTACGGCGACGCTGCCTTTCTCGACCGCCAGTGCGGCCAGATTCGACGGCAGTTCAATCTCGACGATGTGATCGGCGCCTTCTTCTCCGATACTCAGGACGCAGGACGTGCTGTCGATGTGGCCGGAAACGAGGTGTCCGTGCAATCGCTCACCCAAAATCATCGCCCGCTCCACGTTGACGCGGTCCCCGACTTTCAACGCGCCGAGGTTCGTGCAATGCAGAGTCTCATTCAGCAAATGGAACTGTACCCTGCTCGAATCGAAGGCCGCAGCCGTCAGGCAGACGCCGTTGATCGCGATGCTGTCGCCAATTGCGAGCTCGTCGATCAGGTCCGTCGACAACGACAGAGTCGTGCGATCGCTGTCGGCTTCGAGTGACTCGAGCGTGGCAGTTGTCTCAATCAGTCCGGTGAACATTCGAAAGGTACCCCGTCAGCAAAAAGTCTTCACCACAGCGCCGCATCTCGACGTCCTGCAGACGCCGAGCATCGAGTAGATCCGGCGGGTTGTCGCCGCCTACGGCCGGGCGACTGCCCTTGCCGCCGAGAACAATTGGCGCGATAAAAAAGGCAACCTTGTCGACTGCCTCGGCGTTCAGCATTGCGGCAGCCAAGTCACCGCCGCCTTCGACGAGCAGAGCGGTGATCCCTTCCTTGCCGAGTTGTAACAACAGGTCGCACCAGTCCTCCGGTGTCGCGCAACCGAACAGCCGGGTTTCGCCGCGTCCATCGGTCAGCACCTGCGGTGACTTTCCCAGCTTGCCGCTGTGGCTGGCGATCAAACGCAGCGGCTGCCTCGACCAAGATTGCGGCGTCCGCACCAGCAGCGACGGATCATCCTGCCGCACGGTTTCGGCACCGACCATGACGGCGTCCGCCCACTGTCGCAGTTTCTGCACGCGCCGCCGCGAGCTTTCGCCGGTAATCCACTGCGACCGCCCACCGGCAGTGGCGATCCTGCCGTCCACTGTCATCGCCAGTTTCAGCAACACGAACGGCCGCCGATGCCGGATCCAGCAGAAGAACGCTTCGTTCAGCTCTGTCGCCGCTTTCTCTTCGAGTCCGACGTCTACATGAATACCGCGCTCCTCGAGAATCTCCACGGCCCGTCCGGCATGCTTGGGATTGGGATCGAGGCAGGCGATCACGACGCGCTTGAACCCGGCGTCAACGATCGCATCGGTGCACGGCGGGGTACGCCCGTGCGTCGAACATGGTTCCAGGGTGACGTAGAGCGTCGCTCCGGCCATGTCCTCCTGCGCACTCCGCATCGCTTCGATCTCGGCGTGCGGCTGGCCGGCAGCAGCGTGCCAGCCTTCACCGATGATCTTGCTTTCGCGCACGATGACGGCGCCGACAGCCGGGTTCGGAGAAGTCAGCCCCCAGCCCTTGCGGGCCAGGCGCAGTGCTTTGCGCATCCATTGGTGATCATTCACGGGTCAACCGGTAATATTCGGATTCGTTGTTTCAACACCGTAACATAGCGTTTTCCCCACCGGAAGCATAACAACGACGGCCAGCAGACGTGAATGACAGGACTATGAGAAGACAATTGTCAAGCCGACATGGCGTCGATTTGTCCTGCGCAGCCGAGCGTCCTTCAGTGTTCTATTCAAAAACTGCTGATCGAGATTGCGAGCATCGACGATATAATTTTCGGGGCCGGTGTGCGATTGAACGCCCACGGCCTGACGCCTAACAACGGCGGGGAGGTGGAACTGATCCTCGGCACAATCGGCGTCGGTGACCGCGCGGCTGCATGGGGCTGTGCCTTGTTGACCGCGGGGACGCGGGTTTCAGCGGGCGAGGGGATTCGGGTCTTGCAGATCTCCCCGCCAGTCAGCCGTTTCGCCAATGGCCGGCGATTCAAGGAAGGCGCAGAAGAAGATGATTCACCTCGGCCATGGCAGCAAACCGCAGTGCCGTAACGCTTGGCGACAGAGCGCTGGAGAAGTGAATTCAGCGCTTGTCATCCTTATCCTTGATACGCTTCCACTCTTTGATGTAAGCCGCAGCAACCGGTTCGCCTTCGATCAGTGCAACGTTTTCCCAGTTCGCTTGGGAGGCAGCGGACGTAAAGTTGTAGCTGCCGGTCACTACGTAGCGGCCGTCGACGACAACGAATTTGTGATGCATGTGCTTGTATGGCGGCATCTCGATCAGGTCGA
>CAJWLW010000552.1 GCA_913042885.1 uncultured Lentisphaeria bacterium
CTGCACTGCGCCATCTGCGGTCATCCGATAACCTCTAACGAGCACTTGAGCTCGATTGCCGGAGTGACCCGGCATGTCTTCACAAACCCCCACGGAATCGAATTCTGCATCGACTGCTTCAGCGCTGCACCGGGTTGTTTCATAGTGGGCGACCCGACCGAAACGGACACCTGGTTTCCCAGTTACAGCTGGTCAATGGCGCATTGCAGCGAATGCCGCAGCCAGCTTGGGTGGTTCTTTCAGCATCTGGACGGTGACACGTTCTACGGGCTGCGAGTGGAACTGCTGGAAGAACGGGAAGCAGACAGTTGAGCCGCGGCGGAAGGACTCAGATTTTCACGCGGATGCCTGGGCGTGCGGTCCATCCCGCAACTTCCCCAAAGGCAATGCCCAACAAGCATGCGACCGATGCCGTGCCTGTGGTATTTGGACAGCGCTGCCGGGTGATGAATGTGTCCGCACCTGACACCGTTCCCGGCGAGCACTGCTCTCGTCATATCATCGCCGATTGCAGACACAAAGCTCATGCAGCATCTATTGAGAACAGCGAAAATGCGTTGGTGATTTACCAATCCCGTCCCGTTCCGTGACCGCTCGATGGAATGTAACGTGTTTGCCGCAACGGGAATAAGACAGTACATTCAACTGACGGTGCCTTCGGTTAAAGGCACGCCTATGGGTATTTTACGTCATAGCTACGAACGGAACGCAGCCGGATGAAATTGACCGACTATATCACAGACGTGGCGCCGCGGGCGGTGCTGTTTGAGCTGACTCGGCGCGGCTGGCGAAAGCCGCCGAATCCGTTGACCCTGACGTTCTCCGTCACCGCTGCCTGCCAGAGCCGCTGCAAGACCTGTAATATCGGCAACGTCTACCTGGCCAATCCAAAGCTGGCGAAGGAAAACCTGTCGCTCGAAGAAATCGAGAAGGTTTTCAAATCGCTTGGGCGCGTTTACTTCTTTAATGTCTCCGGCGGTGAACCGTTCATGCGCCAGGACCTGGCCGAGATCATCCGACTTGCCTGCATCCATCTGAAGCCGCGGCTTATTCATATCCCGACGAATGCCATTTCCCCGCGGTTCATCGACAAGACGACCCGCAGGATCCTCGAGTACATGGATGAATACGCGCCGGCTTCGACACCGATTTCGATCAAGCCGTCGATTGACGGCATCGGCAAGATGCACGATTACGTCCGTGGCGTCGAAGGCAACTTCGAAATGCTCGAGCACACGATCGACTTGCTTCTGGCGATCCGCGCGGAGAATCCCAGACTGCACGTCGACCTGGGCACGGTCATCTCGAACTTCAACATCCATCATCTCGACGCCATCGAAGACTGGGTGCACCGCCGCGGCATCGAATCCTATCGCCACGAGATCGCCGAGCAACGGGCTGAATTTCACAACCTCGGCGATCCGATCACGCCTTCGGTCGAGGTGTACGAGCGACTCACGGCTGGATTCAAAAACAAGATTCTCCGTAACATCGGGAAAAAAGCCTGGCTGACGCGGACAACAGAAGCGGTGCGTTTGGTATATTATGATGTGGCGGTGCAAATCCTCAAGGAGCGTCGCCAGGTGACTCCGTGCTACGGGGGTATCTCAAACATTCATATGAATTACAACGGCGATATCTGGCCCTGCTGCGTTCTGGGCAATGAAAATCAGATGGGTAATGTGCGGAAGAGCGACTACGACATCCAGGCCTTGCTGCGTTCGCAGCAGGCCAGGGAAGCTCGGCAATACATTGCTGCCGGCAACTGCGCCTGCCCCCTCGCCAATCAGTGGCTCAGCAACGTGCTGCTGACACCGCGGCACATGCTCAAGGTACTGTATACCGTTTTGTTGATGATCTTTCGAAAACCGCCGGACGAAGTGTCGCCGGTTCGTGAAATTGTGCCGGCTGACATCGAAGTGGAGATCACTGGACATCAACTGAAGCAAGCGCTGGTGCTTGACAAACTCGGCACGATTCCGGAGGAAGTGGAAGTCGAGCTGCCGGTTTTCAAAGATCAATAGATGTGTGGCCAGGCTCGATGATGTGACGCCGTACCCGGCAGTTGGCTGATTGACTGGAACTCATTGATACCCGATAAGCTGCGGCTGATCCGCCAAACCAAAGGCTACTCCCAGGAAGAACTGGCACGGCAGTTG
>CAJWLW010000553.1 GCA_913042885.1 uncultured Lentisphaeria bacterium
CGAACAACAGGCGCCATGGTGGATTTTTCTTGCTCTTTTCGATGCCGTCGAAGAGTTTCTCGATCGAGCGGCTCCCGTGTCCTTCGAACCGGGACAACTGATCGTGCTGTTCCGCAGTCAATTCATACAGATCCGCCGGCGTTCGCACAAAACTGTTGTCCACCAGCAACTCGATCATTGCCTCGCCCAATGAATCGATGTCCATTGCGCCGCGGCTGGCGAAGTGCTGCAGTTGATTTTGCACCTGTGCAGGGCACTCGGCGTTGAGGCAACGGATCGCCACTTCCCGGTCGCTTGCAGTTATCGGTCCGTTGCAGCTCGGGCAGGTCGTCGGTGTTGCGATTGGCGTTTCCGTGCCGTCGCGCCGATCAGTGATCGGCCGCAGCACTGCAGGGATAACATCGCCGGCCTTCTCGATCTCGACGAAGTCGCCCGAGCGGATGTCCCGGCGGGCGACTTCTTCGAAGTTGTGCAGCGTCGCGCGGCTGACCGTTGAGCCCGACAGAAACGCCGGTTCGAGCTCGGCAACTGGCGTCAAGGCACCCGTTCGTCCCACTTGGATCGTGACACTCTTCAACTTCGTGATCGCTTTCTCGGCGGCGTACTTATAGGCAATTGCCCAGCGCGGCGCTTTCGCGGTGAATCCGAGCTCTTCCTGCAGAGACGTGTCATTGACCTTGATTACGGCACCGTCAATTTCGTACGGCAGCGAGTCCCGCTGGGCACCGAGATCCTCGATGACGGCCAGCACCGCATCGATGCCCTCACAAAGACGGTTGAGCGGCGATGTCTTGAACCCAAAACTGTTCAGCGCCTCGATGAATCCGGATTGGCTGTCCATCGTAATCCCGGCGATCTCGCCGCGAGCATAAAAGATGGCGTCCAATGGACGCTTGGCGACTTCAGCGGAATTGCGCATCTTGAGGCTGCCGGCTGTTGAATTTCGGGCATTGGCAAAAATATTGTCGCCGCCAGCGGCGCGCGCCTTATTGAGCTTCTCAAAATCGGCCTTGGCCATGAACACTTCGCCGCGTGCTTCCCAGACTGCCGGCGGCTGGTTGCCCAGCAACCGGCCCGGTACACTGCGGATCGTTCGCGCATTGGCGGTGATGTCGTCGCCGCCGATGCCGTCTCCGCGCGTCAGGGCGCGGACCAGACGACCGTCCTCGTAGCGCAACGATATGCTGACACCGTCGATTTTCGGTTCCACAAAGTATTCGACCTGCTCGCTGCCGAGCAGTTTGCAGACGCGCTGGTGAAAGGCCCGAAGCTCGGTTGGCGAATAGGTGTTGTCGAGGCTGAGCATCGGGATACTGTGGGCGTGCTGCTCGAACTCCGACAACTCGATACCGCCGACCTTGCGCGTTGGTGAGTCGTCTGTGGCAAACTCCGGATATGCCGTTTCGAGCTCAGCCAGCTCTCGGTAAAGACGGTCGTACGCCGGATCGGAGAGTTCGGGTTCGGCCTTGACGTAGTACAGGTAGTTGTGATATTCGAGATCGCGCCTGAGCTGTTCCGCGCGTTCAGCAATTTCCGGTTTGGCCATGGTAGATCCAGGTTAGTCAGTCGAATTGCCGGCGAAACGTTGCGAACTGTGCCTTCAAGGCGTCCAGTTCATCCCGCAATTGCCGGACTTCGTCGGCCAGTTCGGCCTGCCGATCATCCTGATCACGCACATGCAGGGTTGCAGCTTCGAAAGGCGGTTCCATTTCGCTTTCTTCGATGGCTACGCCACCGCTCAGCAAGTGCGCGTAGCGGCGCTCCTTGCGGCCGGTCTGCCGCGGCAGCTTGACTGCCAGCGGGTAACCGCGTTCAACCAGACCGTCGAGTGTCTCTTCGGCTTGTTCGCGCGAGCCGAAGGCGTGCAGCCGGCTGCAGCGCCCGTTGATTTCACCGGCGGTCTGCGGACCCCGCAGCATCAGCACGCACATCAAGGCTACCTGGTCGTCAGACAGGTGGAAAAAACCGCCGAAATCCTGGCTGTACTTCGGTACGCGGCTGCCGGCTTCGCTGACCGTACTGATCAATTTCTTCTGGCGCAGAGAGTCGAGTCCGCGCACCACCGTCTCCTCGGCGAAATCGACCACCGGTTCGCGGTTCGACTTCTGGTTGCAGCCGTTGGTGAGCGCGTTCAACGTCATCGGATAGT
>CAJWLW010000554.1 GCA_913042885.1 uncultured Lentisphaeria bacterium
TGCCGCCAAAGCCGCTGCAGAATGATCGTGACAGCCACAACCGTGATCGCCGCGATGACAGCCTTGTACCGGTGCGGCGCGCGAAAGGTATTGAGCCACGGCACATGCCACAGCAGGCTGTGCAGGCCGCCGTATCGTCCCATAGTCAGTACAAGAAACAACAGCAGCATGCCGCCGAGAAGAAGCGCTGCCCCGCGGTGCTTCGGCGCCAGCCAGTCGCGGCGCCAGCGTACCGCTGCCACACTGATCAACGCCAGTACGCCGGCACCGAAATACACGGCGTTGGCAGTCGGGTTCTGCAGGAAAACAGTCGGCTGATTGTCCTTGTACACCAGGTCGCCCGGCAGTTCCGTGAAAAAGGCAGGCGACAGGTTCTGCAGCAGATGAATGGCGTGCACCGAGAAATTGCCATGCTCACCCGCCGACAGCTGACCGCGTGGATGGTTGCCGAGCAGATCGAGCATCGGGATCAATGTCAGGCTGCCGATCATCGTGCCGGCAACGATTGCCAAGGCAGCCAGCCCCGTGGCGATCCACCACGACCGCCGCCAGGAATTGCGGAGACCGCAATGCAGAATGGCGATCCCTACGATACAGGACACGAGAAAAACCGTATGCGGATGCCCCAGCAGATGCATCGAGGCATACCCCAACCCGAGCAGCAGCAGCGCCCACCAGCGGGACTTCGCAAGCATCGAACACTCGTATGCCAGTACCACCCAGGGCGTGTGTCCGAGGATGGTGATCATGTGCGTCTGGCCGAAGTGGGACAGGAAGAAAATACTGCAGGCATGCAAGGTCGCACCCCAAAAAGCGACCGGCCGATTCATGCGATAGTGACGGAACAGCAGAAACGCCCCGAGATACGTCAGCGGGAAGGTAATGACCAGATCCAAAGCAATGCCGACATCCAGCGGCAGGAATTTCGCGCAGATCCAGCGCCACGGGTGGAAAATTCCGGGCTGCCCGATGCCGGCCAGGGGAAAGCCGCGAAAGTAGTGCGGCCCCCACAATCCCAACTCGCCCTGCTCCACCGCTGCCGCATAGATCACGCGATAAGGATAGAACGACTCGCGATGGTCGAAGCCGGCGTAATAGCGGCCGCTGAACAACGGTTCACAGATGCAGATAAAAACCAGCAGCGCCGCTGCAATCGGCAGGGCCGTCTCAAGCCGAGATGTACGCTCTTTCGGAGTATCCAAGCTAAGCCTTGATCACCTGCTCATAAGCCGCTCTGATGTCGGCGCTGAAGCAGCAGAATATGACTTTGTCGATTGCCCCGCTGGTCTCGACAAAGACCGTGACTTCGCGACCGGCAATCGCGCAGGCATCCGCCAGCGGATAGCCGTAGATGCCGCAACTGATGGCCGGAAAAGCGATCGTGCGCACGTCGTTGGCAACCGCCAATTCGAGGCTGCACCGATAACACGAGACCAGCAGCTCCGGCTCACCCCGGGTGCCGTCGCGATAGATCGGACCAACGGTGTGGATGATGTGGCGCGCCGGCAGATCGTAGCCCGCGGTGATCTTTGCATCGCCTGTCGGGCAGCCGCCGAGCCCCTGGCACTCTGCCAGCAAGCCCGGGCCAGCGGCACGGTGAATGGCACCGTCCACACCACCGCCACCCAACAGGCTCTCATTGGCGGCGTTGACGATGGCGTCGACTTCGAGCGTCGTGATGTCGGCAATGATGATTTCGATTTTTTCGACTGCATAGGTCATAATTCGATGCCGCGGATGACGTTCACACAGACACTCTGCATTTCATCCACTGCCGCTGTGACGTCACCGATCTGCAACTCGACGCCGCGACAGGCATCCACGATGATCGAGGTCTCGACCCCCTCGTTACGGGCGTCCAGGCATGTGCATTTGACGCAATAGCCCGTTGCCACACCATAAACGCAAGCGCCGGTGACGCTTTGTTCGCGCGGGTAGTCCGTCAGTCCCGTCGCGCGGCGGTGGCCGTTGTCGACCGGCACGATGTCATGGCCATCCGGCTTGGCGAGCGCGCCGCCGGGCATGAAATCATTCTGGATATCGACAAGGATCAATGCGTTCATTGGCTGCACCTCGGTGG
>CAJWLW010000555.1 GCA_913042885.1 uncultured Lentisphaeria bacterium
CTGAATTCTGGCAGTGAAGGACGGCTGCAGGTCACAAGGATCCGGATTGCCCTGGCAATGGAAAATCCGAGCGGAGCTTTCAGTCCGTTCAATGGCCCCGATGCTGTCACAAACATAGCGGTTTCAGGCCTGATTTTATGGAAGAACAGCGACCCAGGCAATCAACGATCGATTGCCCTATACGCCCACGCCAGTTGTTGAAATCCAGTCGTAACCGTCTATATCTATGCCATTCATGCAAGGATTTTCAGGGCGTGATCGAACAACGACACTACGACCATTACAAAGCCAAGGGCTGGACCGTCGTCGAAGGCGTCTTCTCACCGGACGAAGCCTCACGAATTGCCACGCTCGCGGAAGAAATCGGCATGGCTCAGATCGACGAAGGCGAAGACAGTCGCTTACGGGTCGACCACGGTCCCGATGGTGGCGTACTGCCGCGCAAAATCGACAGGCCGTTTTCGGCGGCACCAGGAGTTCCGCGATTTCGCCCTGGACGAACGGCTGCAGAAACTGGTCGGCCACCTGATCGATGACGATCCGGTCCTGATCACCGATCAAATATTCATGAAACCGCCGCATTACGGCACGATGAAGCCCTATCATCAGGACAACTTTTATTTCCAGTGCAGCCCGCCGGAGAAGATCATCACTGCGTGGATCGCGCTGGACGATGTCGACGAGGAAAACGGCTGTCTGCGGTACATCGACGGCTCACACCTCGAACCGCTGCTGCCGCACGAGCGCGATCCCGACGACTTTCACAATTTGGTGCCGCCGGCCGAACGGATCGATCTGAACCGCGAAAGCCTGGCGCTGGTGCACAAAGGCGACGTCATCTTCCACCATGGCGGCTGCCTGCACACCTCGCACCGCAACGAGTCGGACCGCTGGCGCCGCGCCTACGCCACGCATTGGGCCTGCGTCGGCGTCACCTCTACAAGCGCAACGCTGGAAAAAGCCTATTTCAAGAATGGTTACACCGTTTCAACGTAATATTCACGATACGCACAGAACCTTGTAACTCGAATCCAATAATCATGCCAACCTTCCTCGAACGCCTGCAGGATCCGGCGCCGATCTTTTACGACGGGGCTTTCGGTACCGAGCTTTTCATCCGCGATATCAAACTGCCCAACAGCACCTTGGCCAATGAACTGTATCCCGAAGCGGTACGGGACGTGCACGATGCCTATATTGCGGCCGGTTCCGACATTATCGGCACCAACACCTTCGTGTCCTCACCACTGCATCTGGAGATGGCGGACCACAATGCCGACGACGCCGACAAACTGGTCACCAACGCCGTAAAAATCGCCGGGCAGCAGCCGACGCCAGCGACAGGGATATCTACGTCGCCGGCTCGATCGGACCGTCACCAGGGGCCATCGAGGCCGATGCCGGCGGCACCGACTTCGGTATCCCGAATCAGAAAGTGCGCGATGCACACGAACGGGTCGGGGAAAGAATGGCCGAGGCCGGTATTGATCTGTTCTGTCTGGAAACAATGTTTTCCGTTATTGAAGCAGTCATCGCAGTGGATATTGTCCGCCGGTTCAACCTGCCGATCGCTGTCAACTGCACATATAAGTATACCAAAGACCGGGCCACCGGCGAAATCGTCTACAAGACAGACTGGGGCCACTCCGTAGCCTCGCTGCTCGATCTCCTGTCCGGCAGCGACTATTCCGACGGCGTCAATCTTCTGGATTCCGTCCAGGTGCTCGGGCTCAACTGCGGCGCCGAGCAGCAGCGGGCCGAGCATACGGGCATGCCGTACGCCTGCCATGGAATCACCGAACTCCGGGAAGCAATGACAGCCAAAGGCATCGACCCGCCCAAATCCATGATGGCCTATCCAAACGCCGGCGTCCCGAAGCTGGACAAGAATCAGCAAACGTTTTACGACCAGAGTGCCGAAGACATGGCGGCGGATATCCCTGCGTTGCTGCAGGCCGGGGCCCAGATCATCGGCGGCTGCTGCGGCACTGGGCCGGACCATATCCGCGCTTTTCGAGCCGCCGCCCTCGGCGCTTGATCATCGC
>CAJWLW010000556.1 GCA_913042885.1 uncultured Lentisphaeria bacterium
AGACCGGCTTGCCGCTGTCTTTGATCGCGCCGCAGGCGATCAGCTGTGATTGCAGTTTGGCCCAGCGCGTTTCGGTCATCGTGCCGAACGCCGCCAACTCGGCATCGCCGGTCAGCATCAGTGGCCCGAGCTGCTTGGCACCCTCCTCGAGAACGTACGTTTCAATCTCGCTGTTCTGTCGTTGGATCTCGGAGTTGGCGGGAGCGGGAAACAACAGGTACGAGAGCCAACCGGTCTGCGAGGCACGCACCATGCCTTGCACCAGTTCGGGATTTTCCGCGATCATTTTTTCGCTGGTCACCAGGACACTGGTATATGGATTGAAGCCTGCCGTGGCCAGCGACAGCGTCCGCACGCGCTCGCCCCTTTCAGCCAGGATCAGTGGTTCACTGTTGATGTATCCCTGCACCGCCGCGTTGTCAGTGTTCAGAAACGTCGCAAGCCCGCCCCTGTACGGGATGATCGTGACCCCTTCGAGCCCATACTTGTGCTGCAGGAACTTGACGAACGGCTTCGCGGGGTTGGCAATCAACGTCATGTTCTTCAGATCGTCGAACGTTTTTACCGGCGACGATTCACGTACGATGATGCAGCGCGGGCTGACTTGGAACGGCGCCAACAGCCCAACGACCGGCACGCCTTCGGCGCGGGTGCTGAGGATCTTGTCGGCATTGACGATGCCGAAATCCTTGCGTCCGGTACCCACCTCGATTTCGACCGGGGTGCCAGGCCCGCCCTTGATGATCGCCAGATCGATGCCATGCTTGGCGTAGAGTCCTTTGATTTTCGCATGGTAGTAACCACCGTGCTCCGCCTCCGGAAACCAGTTGAGCGCCAGGGTCATTTTCGTCAACTCCCGTCGCGGCAGATTCGGCGACGCTGGACTCTGCGTTGCCGGGTCGGCTTTCTGCTCCGGCTTGCCGCAGCTGGCCAGCAGCACAGCAGCAATCATCAACCCGAATCGCTGCAGTCCGACCTGCCACCTGCCACCTGCCATCCGTCGTTGACCCTGGGCCTGTCGACGGGCCACTGTCCACTTGCCACTTGCCACTTGCTTGCTCATCTCATTCTCCCTGTTGATAATGCCCCCGCCGCAGGATCAGGTTGCCCGCCAGACTCACACCGGCGAAGATCACCAGTCCGAGCAGAGCCGACATCAGTGTGGTCGCGAAGAGATACGCGGTACGTGCGTTCTCGGCATTCATGATGACGAGATAGGCGATACCGTAGTCGAGATTCATCATGCTGGTGAAATACTCGCCGACGATCGCACCGACAACCGACAATCCTGCTGAAATCCTGGCGCCCGTAATAATATATGGAACTGCCGCCGGAATGCGAACCTTGACCAGCGTCTTCCACCAGCTCGCATCATAGACGCGCAGCAGTTCGAGATATTCCCGCGGCGGATTCGCCAGGCCGGCGGTCGCATTGGTGATCACGGGGAACAGACTGATGATGAACGACACGCAGATGATTGACGGCACGCCGGGGCCGAGCCAGATGATGATGATCGGCGCAATGGCGATGATCGGTACGGTCTGCAGGAAAATGGCATAGGGGTAAAAACACCGCTCGAGCATGCGCGTCTGCGCCATGACAAACGCCGAGAGACAGCCGACGACCAGGCTCAACCCGAAGCCGGCAAGTGCCACTATGCCGGTGCTGAGCGTTGCTTTCAGCAGTGCCTGCCGGTGCTCGATCATCTTCTCGAACACCCGATCCGGTCCCGGCAGCACGAACTCCGCGATGTCCGCAATTTTCACGAACAACGCCCACGCCGCGATGAAGACGACGAACACCAGCAGTGGCGGCAGAATGTTACGTACGACTGTTTTCATTGCTTTGACCAGCAAGCGTGGGGGGTGGGTTCCAGTACGGCGACCCTGAAACTTCCGGTTCAGATTCTCTGGATCGTTTCTCCGCGGCCGCGATCTCGCCTCCCACATTAACTGGCATCGGTCAGCCTCTCCATGACACGCCCGACTACAGCAGCGAATTCCGGCTGCGCCCGCAACTGCGCTTCACGCGGATAGTCGAATGG
>CAJWLW010000557.1 GCA_913042885.1 uncultured Lentisphaeria bacterium
CAGTTGACGCTGCCGGCCGAGCCGGATACCGACCTGAAAGTCGTTGGTACGGGCGACCTCGATATCGACGGCAACATCGATATCCTGTGGCAGAACACGCAGACCGGAACGATCAGCGTATGGTTCATGAACGGCACGACGCGACCCGGTGCTCCGGCAACACTCAACGTCACGTTACCGGCCGGCACAGAAGTTGTCGGTGTCGGTGATTTCAATGCCGATGGAGGCGTCGACCTGGTGGTGCGGAAGCCAACCCCTGCGCGTGTAATGGAAGTCTGGATCATGAACGGCCTCGATGTCGACTCTATCGCGACGTTGCCTTCGATGCCCGATCACAACGATTATGTTGTCGATGTCGGTGATTTCGATGACGACGATGGTGCCGATATCCTCTGGCGCTACTGCACTGCGCTATCGAGGGACTTTGCAGAGAACAACGCTGTAGCTCTTCACCCGCCGCCTGCTGCGGTCGTGCGTTCCGATGACGTGGTCGAAATCGGTGTCGAGGGCTTGCCGACGGCTATGATCTCGATGCCGGTGTTCGACAATGCGGAACGCGCAGTTACAGACGGGCTGCGCTACGAGTTGTTCGTGTCGCAACACCTGACGACACTCGGCAATTACCTGGACTTCCTGAATGATATGGCTGATCGCGGCGTGATGGATGCGGACGGCAGCATGTTCTTTGAGGTCGACGGTGAGCTTATACAGCTATTTGACATTCTCGAAGTCAATGAGGTGAGCGAGGAAATCTCGCCCGGTGTCTTCGAAATGATTTTTGACTATGGCGTTATCTTCGATCAGGACGCGGCAGACGGTTCCATTTATACGGTCGATCCGTTGAACGAGTCGTTCCCGGTATTTGGCGTGACTTGGGAAGGTGCGGCCATGTACTGCAACTGGTTGTCGTGGCAGAAGGGATTGATTGCTGACGACTTCGCCTACGTCGTAGATGGCAATGGTTGCCGGCCTCGACACCTGTCGCCGCCGGATTGGGCCGATGGCTTCGATGCCGACGAACGTCGTGAATGGCTGGCGCGGTACCCGTTCGCCTACCGGATGCCAATGGATAACCAGACTGCCGGCAGCGACCCCTTCAACGAGTACTATGCCTATGCTGCCGGGCCAAACGAAGATGTCGTCGGTTCGCCGAGGGTCGGCAACTTCTGGGGCAGCGGCGATTTCTTCGAGCCCGGCCCGACCTCGATCGGCTACTTCGGAACCAACGATGTCGGTGTTTCCGATGCGGTCGGCAATGCCTGGGAATGGATGTCCGACACTTTCGTGTCCGGTGACACGTCGACCTGGGCCGTGCGCGGCGGTTCCTGGTACAACCACCAGGAGCTGCTGACAACCACACAACGATTCCCCGTAGTCAACGCCGGATTCGCCGACGTCAGTTTCCGTGTGGTCTGCGGTGCCGATGCGGTCTTCCAGATCCGCGTCGACGAGGTGACCGAGACCCGCGAAGGACCACAAACGAACTACGACCACGAGTACGATTGGTCGGGGTCACGTATCTTCGCACCCGAACTGACCGAGAGCACTGGGTACGAGTGGACTTTCCGGACGATCCATCCGGGTCTCAGCACCTCGGTGCCGCCGTGGCCGGAGTCGGCGCGAGAAGCGCCCGAAACATTTACGACGACGGATCAGGTCGCGAAGAGCATCACAATCGATCTTGCCGAGGATTGGAATCTTCTGGCTCTCGACAATGACCCGACGCAGCGGCATCCGAAATTCCAGTTTGGATTTCCGACGACCACCTGGGGTTGGAGCAACGAATTCCAGCAGTACTTCAAGCTGTTTGAGACGGTGGCTTTCGACGGATTCTGGGTGCACATGGACCAGGCCCAGCTTAATTTCGTGATCGAGGGTTTCACGCCTGTCAGTTCCATCTACCAGGCGACCGTAGGCTGGAATCTTTTCGGTCCGCTCGACCACGACAGCGTACTCGAGCGAGACCGTAGCAGTTTTCGCGGTGTCGTATTCTACTACGACTCGTTCGCGGATTCGCCGGGCTATATAGAAG
>CAJWLW010000558.1 GCA_913042885.1 uncultured Lentisphaeria bacterium
CTCATCGGCGCGTTGCAGGCGACCGTCGGTCAGGCAATACTCGACCAGACTGATCAAAGTGTCGTGACCGTCGCCGGCCAGAGACGAAATATTGTTGCTGAACATGCTGGAAGCGCGGGTGAACAATGCCAACTGATGCTGTTCGACGAAATCGGCCCATTGCGAGTAGGCCGCGTTGTGGATCTTGCCACGATTGTCCAGTAGCCACCGGTCGAGAGCAGTGTAGCGGTCCCACTGCTCGACAGCGTTGCCTTCGAGGACCACCGCGCAGTGCTCCTGAAAAGTGGCGTAGCCGGCTACCTTGCGGATGTCCGACTCGATCACGTCCAGGCGGTATTCCGCTGCCGCTAAAGCATCCTGGTTTTCGGCCAAGAACCTCTGGGCGCGCTCCAGTAACTTTCGATTCTGTGCCGGTGTGTTGCCGACGACCGCTGCCAGCTGCATCGCCATACGTGCCCCGGTTGCCTGCAGGATGCCAGCGTTTGCATGCGCCTGTATGTTCGCGTCGTCCGTTGTGTCGAGCACTTTGCTCAGCTCGGCGATGGCGTCGTCGTACCGCTTCTGCATCAAGGCGCGATTGCCGTTGCGCAAGAAGCGTCGGATCGTCACGACCTCGCTGTGCCGAGCGTCGGTGGCAGCACGGTGGTCGCGGATTTTCTGGATTTGCTCATCCAGGGCGGTATTGAGCTTCACGATATCCGGCCCGAACATCTGCTGTTTCGCGTGACTCAAAAATGATTCGATACCGTGGATGCTGCGCTGGATTTGCTCGTATTCTTGCTGTGGCAGATCGCTGTCGGCCTGGAGCAGGTCGTCGACAGCAGGCGTCACCCGCTCCAGTCGTCTGTCGACGATCTCGTAGACCTGCGTCAGGAAAGTCGCCAGATCCTCATGATAGAGATCGTTTACACCGGCACCGCCATTGATTCCCAGCAGGTAGGATCCTGCACGGGCAGTGAGCGAAGTTGTTCGTAGCTGCTCGATGGCTTGTTCATGGAGCGTTTCGACGCACAGTTGCTGTTCACGTCGCAGGATCTCGGCAACTTCGGCGCGGTCATGACGGACCAACGGGGTATCGCCCTTGATCTGGATAAGGCCACGCTGAAAGCGGATCAGCTTTGCCAGGCTGCTGCTGTTGTAGGGCTCCCGGCCGTTGACCAGATCAAGAACCAGGTCATTGACGTGAGCTTGCAATTCCAACACCGCGATCGTGTTCGGCACGGCCGTAATCATCTCATCGTAATATTCGATGGCGTTGTACAGCGCTCGACTTTGGCGCTTCTGTGCTTCCAGCCGGGCCGGAAGAAACGGCTTCACTGCCAGCTTGAACTTGGTGACAGCCACTTTCAGGTCCTCGCTATTGCGAGTGGCCCGGGCGAATTCCTGCTCCCTGATGTTGCGGTCGATAATGTTGAGCAGTTGGCTGACATCGCGGGTTTCCTGGAACATCGCTCCGGTGATGCGGACGTCTTTGAAGCGCAGACGCACAATGCCCCCACCCGTCGCCACGAAGTAACGCTTGGCATCGATGTCGGTACGTATGGGGACGCCGTCGACCATGGCGTTATTCCACATGTAGAACGTCCGCAGGAACTCGGTCTGAGCCCGTGCCGGCAGGGCGCAGATAGCCGCCAGCAGCGTCACAGCGGCCAGCCGCCGGACGTATCGACATGTTGTGCGGTGTGATCGTGTCATATCTGCGGCCCCGCAGGGCCTGTCCCGGTTCGGTTCCGGCAACTCGTAGGACGTTGATGCCAATTGCATGCAAATCAACTTGGGTCAATACAGTGGGATGATTCCGCCGCCTACAGGCAGTAATTCCCACGACCGGTGACTCCTAACGAGCGGTTCAATATACCGGAGCAGTGAAATTTGTCACCGTTGGAGTCGCAATTTGCCGTGGGCGCGTCAGACTACGTCTGCTCTTACTGCCTCACAAACGCCAAACAATCTCTTGGCTGCCGCATGCCCGCCTGGTCCAAGGACAACATTGCCCGTCATCTGCTGCACGCTGCCGGGATTGCACTG